>DKEU01000135.1:0-10546 GCA_002452635.1 Desulfovibrionaceae bacterium UBA6814
CGCTGCTGCTGGCCGCCGGAGAGCTCGGCCGGGTACTTGTGGGCCTGGTCGTGGATGCCCACCCGCTCCAGAAGGGCCAGGGCCAGGTCGGTGGCCTCGTTCTTGGGCGTGTTCTTGACCTTGAGGGGGGCCAGGGTGACGTTCTTGAGGACCGTCAGGTGCGGGTAGAGATTGAACTGCTGGAAGACGATGCCGATCTCGGAGCGCAGCTTGTTGACGTCCATGTCCTTGCCGTGCAGGTCGCGCCCCTCCACGGTGATCTGGCCTTTCTGGTAGTCCTCCAGGCGGTTGACGCAGCGGATGAGGGTGCTCTTGCCCGATCCCGAGGGGCCGCAGATGACCAGCACCTCGCCCTTGTCCACGGACTCGTTGATGCCCTTGAGCACGTGGAAGTCGCCGTACCACTTGTGAACGTTCGAGAATTCTATGATTGGCTGCATGGGTCCGTGTCTCGATGGATGGAATGGCGCTGGGCGCGCCGCGAACCCAACACTCATCACCGATTGCGGCTATTCTGTCAAGGAATTGGGGCCGCAGCGCGGTTACAGCACGCCTAGCTCGCGCCGCACCACGGCCTTGTCGTAGGCGCTCAGGAGGTCCTTTTCCCGCAGCGCGCCCAGGAGCTTGCCGGTGGCCGGGTCCACCACGGGGAGCTGGGACACGCCCCAGCGGCCGAACCGGCGCAGGGCCGAAAAGAGGGTGTCGGCGGGGAAGAGCGTGACCAGGTTGGTGGTGGCCACGTCCGCGGCGATGATGAGGGTGCGCGGGCACTCCTCGTCCAGCAGACTGCGGATGTCCCTAAAGGAGATGATCCCGGTGAGCCGGCCGCCGCCGTCGGTCACGTGCAGGTAGGAGGCGTCGCGGGTCTTGAAGGTTTCGATGACCTCGCACAGGGGCAGGGATCCGGGCACGGTGAAGGTCTCGGGGGCCATGAACTGCTCGACCTTGAGCGCGCGCAGGATGTTCTGCTCCATGCCCTGGGAGATGTCCACGCCCTTGCGCAGGAGCTTGATGGTGTAGATGGAGCCCCGCTTGAGGGTGGAGGCCACGATGGTGGACAGGATGCAGGTGATCATCATGGGCAGGATCACCTCGTACTCGCCGGTCATCTCGAAGATGATGAGGATGGCGGTGATGGGGGCGTGGGTGGTGCCGGCCACCACCGCGCCCATGCCCACCAGGGCGTACACGCCGGGCGAGGCGGTGATGCCCGGGAACAGGTGTCCGGCCAGGGCGCCGAAGGCCCCGCCGGTCATGGCCCCGATGAAGAGCGAGGGCGCGAAGATGCCGCCCGAGCCGCCCGAGCCGATGCTCATGGAGGTGGCCATGATCTTCACCCCCACCAGGCCCAGCATGAGCCAGCCGGCCATGTTGTCCTTGAGGGCCAGGTTCATGGCCCCGTAGCCCACCCCGAAGGCCTGGGGGAACCATTGCAGCAGCGCCCCCAGCATGAGCCCGCCCAGGGCCGGCTTGATCCAGTCGGGCAGGGGCAGGGCCTCGAACACGTCCTCGGCCTTGTAGAGGATGACGATGAAGGCCACCGCGGCCAGGCCCGCGGCCACCCCCAGGAAGGGGTAGAGCCCGAACTCCCAGAGGGAGGCCATCTTGTAGTCGGGCAGCACGAAGAAGGGGATGTCCCCGAAGTGGTGGCGGGAGATGACCGTGGCCGTGACCGAGGAGAGCACCACCGGCGAGAAGGCGGCCAGGCCGAAGTCGCCGATGAGCACCTCCAGGGCGAAGAGCACGCCGGCGATGGGGGCGTTGAAGGTGGCGGCGATGCCCGCGGCCGCGCCGCAGCCCACCAGGGTCTTCTGCTTGAGCAGGGGCACCCGGGCCAGCTGGCCCACGGCCGAGCCGATGGAGGAGCCGATCTGGACCATGGGCCCTTCCCGGCCGGTGGAGCCGCCCGACCCGATGCACAGGGCCGAGGCCAGGATCTTCACCAGGGCCACCCGCTTGCGGATGCGGCCCTCCTTGAGGGCCAGGGCGGTCATGACCTCGGGCACGCCGTGGCCCTTGGCCTCGCTGGCCCCGAAATGGACCAGCACCCCGACCAGGAGCCCGCCCCCGGCCGGCACCAGCAGGAGCTGCCAGGCCGGAATCGTGTGCACGAAGGAGAGGATGTCCTCGCCGTGGCCGTAGAACAGGGTCTGCACGCCCTTCATGAGGTGGTGGAAGAACAGGGCGCCGTAGCCCGAGAGGACGCCGATGAGAATGGCCAGGAGCAGCGTGAACACATGCTGCTCCAGGCAGAAGCGATGGAAGCGCCGAACCAGTTCGTAAAGCCGGGTACGCTGCATGGGAAGGCGTTGCCGCCTCGCCGGGCGGCGGGTTCCTCCTGGCTAGGAGCTTGTTATTAGAGACCGTTTCAACAGACCGTTCAAAAACCGCGAGGGCAAGGCGCAAGAATCCGTCAAGGCCGACGCGTATTGCAGATACGCGAGGGTTTGACGGGTTCGCAGCAACNNAGCAACGCAGCCATCGCGGGATTTTCAACGGTCTGTTACTCCGGGTCGTCGAAGGCCGGGGTGACCCGGACCTCGCAGCCCTTGTCCGTGAGGGTGCGGGCGAATCCTTCCGCCTGGGTGCGGGCGGTGAACACCCCGGCCAGAAGCTGGGTCCGGTCGGTCTCGTCCCAGACCCACACGCACTCGCGCACCATGAGGCCCAACTCCGCGGCGCGGCTGCGCAACTCGGCACGGGCCTGGTCACGCTGGGCGAGGTCGCCGGGATCCATGGGGCCGCCGCACAAGAGCACCCACCACCGCCGGGGGTGGGGGCCGGGGATCGGGTCTTCCCGGCTGTCCAGGAAGGCCGCCCGCGTCTTGGCGGTCATGATCTCGATGGTGGCCGACAAGGTGGCCAGTTCGCTCTCGCCCATGGTCTGCGCCCTTCCTGCAATGGTTGGGGACAGTCCCCCCTCGTGAAAATTACCAGTCCTGGGCGGGCCAAGGCAACAGGAAAATTGACGAGGCCGGTTCCAGGCCCTATGGAAGGAGATGACGCCGCAGTCAGCCCCGTGAGCCGGGTGCGGCAGGAGGAGAGCCCATGATCCGACGCGCGCATATGCACGCCCTGGCCGTGGTCCTGGCCAGCCTGGCCCTGGTCTACTGCGCCCACGCGCCCTACACCGAACGGGCCCAGTTCATCATCCTGCCCCGTTCCCAGGAGATGAGCCTGGGCGCGTCCGCGGCCAAGGACATCCTCAAGAAGGAGAAGCTCTCCACCAACGCCGAGGAGACCGCGCTGGTGGAGCGGGTGGGCAAGCGCGTCGCCGCGGTGGCCGACGCCCCGGACTTCACCTGGGAATTCTACGTCATCGACAAGCCGGACACGGTGAACGCCTTCTGCCTGCCCGGAGGCAAGGTCTTCGTGTACACCGGGCTGTTCAAGGTGGCCACCACCGAGGACGACCTGGCCACGGTGGTCGGGCACGAGGTGAGCCATGCGGTGGCCCGGCACGGGGCCGAGCGCATGTCCCAGGCCCAGGCCCTGAGCGTGGCGGGCACGGTGGGGGCTGCGGCCGTCGGGGTGTCCACGGGCAGCAGCGCGGCCATGGACGCCTTCCAGACCGCCTACGGCATCGGGGCCAACGTGGGCGTCCTGCTGCCCTTCTCCCGGGCCCAGGAGTCCGAGGCCGACCACATCGGGCTCATCCTCATGGCCAAGGCCGGGTACGACCCGCACACGGCCGTCGGCTTCTGGGAGAAGATGGCGGAGAATTCCAAGAAGCAGGGCAAGAAGGTGCCGGCCTACCTGGCCACCCACCCCTCGGACGATCAGCGCATCGCGGACATCAAGCGGCTCATGCCCGAGGCCCTGTCCTACTACAAGCGCGGCTAGCCGCTACTCCTCTTCCAGGTCGGCCGAGGTCACCGCGTAGAGCAGGGCCCCGGCCTCGTCGCCCACGGTCTCGTAGTAGGGGTCGGCGGGGTCCTCCACCCGGCGCATGCCCAGGTGCTCCATGACCCGCAGGGAGGCGGCGTGGTCCGGGAAGGCCCGGGCCGCGATCCGGGCCACCCCGGGCCGGGCGAAGGCCCATTCCAGCAGGGCCCAGGCCGCCTCGGTGGCGTAGCCCAGGCCCGAGAACGCGGGCAGCACCGCGAAGCCCATGACCAGGGTGCCGGTCTCGGCGTCCAGGCCGTTGAACCCGGCGCTGCCGATGAGCACGTCGTCCTCCCCGGCCTCGTCGGCCAACACCACGTACCAGTGCAGCCAGCCGGCCAGTTCCGGCTCGCGGGCCAGGCGGTCGGCCCACTCGGGCTCCACGTCGGCCATGAGGGGCGGGGGCCAGGACTGGGGCACCTCGGCCCCCAGGAGGTCGGAGAAGGCCAGGCGGTCGGCCAGCGCGGCCCGGGCCAGGGCGGCGTTGGCGGCCACCAGGCGCAGCCGCTCGGTGCGCAGCGCCAGGGGCGGGGTGTGGGGCATGGGTCAGTCTTCCTTGCCCTTGCGGGGCGCGGGGGTGGTGAGCTTGTTGTAGGCGCGGATGATGGTGTGGTGCCACCTGAGCTTGTCGTGCAGCGCGTCGATGATCTGCTTGGAGGTCTTCTTGGCCAGTTCGCCGGACTCGAAGTAGTTCTTCACGTCCTGGGTGATGAAGGAGTCCAGGAGCAGGAGGAGCAGGAGCGAGGTCTGCTTGGGGTTGAGCTCCATGCTGCCGATGGGCAGCTTGTCGAACTGGGTGAGGTTCTCCAGGAGGGCCATGTCCCGGTGGAACGCCTCGTCCTGCTCCTTGAACTGGGACTTCTTGATCTGGTTGAGCATCTCCAGGATGGACTTCTCGGAGAGCAGGCGCAGGCTCTCCTTGAGGCTGCGCAGCTCCTCCCGGGTGGCCTCGGTCTGCTCCACCTGCTCCAGGGTCTCCAGGGACTGCTCGGGGTGGCGCAGGAGGTGGTGGGTGGTCATGCTGACCAGCTCGGGGTGGGCCTTGGTCAGGTTCATGAGCGGGAAGTACAGGGGCTTGATGAAACGGGACACCGCGCGCTTGAGCTCCTTGGACTCGAAGGCCGAGTTGAGGAAGAGCAGGGCCCGGCCCGGGGAGCCGAAGACCCGGGGCAGGGTCAGGGCGGGGTCGCCGATGGTGCGCAGGGTGGCCAGGTCGCGCTTCACGTCCTCCTCGTCCACCGGGTGCCGGGGCTTGGCCAGGATGCCCTGCAGGCGGCGCAGGTAGTCGTCCTCCAGTCGGGAGAGGGCCTTGGACACGGCCTCTTCGCCCTCCTTGCCCGGGGGCGGGGAGGTCAGGGTGTCCAGGTTGTCCCGGGCGTCGCGCAGGATTTCGGCGTCGAGCTCGGGCAGGATGCACTCCACCTTGAACTCGGTGTCGCCCACGGCCAGGTTGAAGTAGGCCTGGACCCGGGCCACGTTGTCCGCGATGGCCCCGGTGTGCTGCTCCAGGAAGCCCTTGCCCAGGTTGAGCACCAGGCAGAGGCGGTTGAGCTTGGTCATGATCCCGTAGATCAGGTTGGGGGGCAGCTCCTCCCGGGGAGGGGGGGCCTTCTCCTCATCCGTGGCCTCTCCGCTGGGAACTGTGGTCAGGGAGTTGTACTTCTTGGCCACCTCCAGGCGCAGTTCGGCCTCTTCGCGCATGCGGGAGGCCACCTCCGCCGGGGACGCGTCGTGCAGCCCGTCGGCCAGCTGGATCAGCCGGGCCGGGGCCTCTTTCCGCCCGGCCAGGGCCTGGCGCAGCAGGGGCAGGTCCAGGCCCAGGGCCGATTCCAGGGCCGGGGCCAGGAGGTCGAGCATGCGCAGGGAGGTGAGGGGCAGGTGCTCCAGGCCGCTCTTCTGCATGGCGAAGAGGTCCCGCAGGAGGGCCTGGTCCTCGGCGAACTCCGGGGTTTCGCAGTCCACCTGCACGTTGACGATCTGGCGGATGACCTGCTTGGGCGCCAGGCCGGCCACGACCCGCAGCTCCTCCCGCGCCTTGGCCCCGGCCTCGGCATCGCCGTTTCCGGCGGCGTTCAGGGCGGCCTCGGGGTCGGCCAGGAAGCGGCCGAAGTCGGCCACCTCGTCTTCCTCCGGGGTCTTGGCCAGGCTGAACCAGGCCTCGGCCAGGGGGCGCAGGGCGGCCAGGGTGCGGCCGCGGGATTCGCACGAGGCGAAGGTGGCGTACAGGAAGGCGGCGGTGCGCAGTCCGTCCAGCAGGAGGTCGTTGGCGTCGGCCCGGCCGTCCACGAGCTTGTCCAGGAAGAGCATGTCCTTGGAGATGAGCTTTTCCGAGACCTTGTGCCGGGGCCGGGCCCCGAAGGCCGCGGCGCTGTCCAGCAGGGCGTCGCGGTTGGCCCCGGCCAGCCGGCCCAGTTCGGCCTCGTCCAGCCCGGGGCCGAGGAGGATGCGGCGCATGCGCTCCAGGTCGCCGCTGAGGGCGTTTATCGCGGCCTGTTCCTGGAGGGCCTTGGGATCGCCCTTGGCGGTGCTGAAGCGCAGGGCCCAGTCCAGGTACAGGGAGAGTTTGTCCACGTTCTCTTCGAGCTTGCGGTCGTTCTTGATCATGAACTCGCCGCCCAGGCCCAGGCGGATGCTCATGCGCGACAGCGCCCCGTGCAGCTCGTTGAACAGCTCCGGCGAGATGCGGACCTTGCGGGACAGCAACCACTTGTCCGAGAGCCATTCGTAGGAGGTGAGGACGTTCTTCCCCTCCAGCAGGTACTCGGTATAGCTGCCCTTGTCCCGGACCCGGAAGGTGTAGACGTTGTTGCGCACGGTGAACGTCATGCCGTCCTGCATGCCCCAGGTCAGGAGCATCTGGGGCGTGAACTGGGCCTGCTCCACCGTGCGCGCGCCCAGGAGCACCATGCCCTGGCCCAGGGTCACGGGCGGCGGGACCTGGCGCAGGAGGTCGTTGTTCAGGTGCAGTTCGCCCTGGATCTCGATGGGGTGGGTGAAGCTCTTGTTGATGACCCGGGCGTTGGCCGCCACCAGGTCGCGCTGGATGACCCGGATGTCGTCTATGAGGAACAGGGTCTTCACGTCGCTGGCCAGGATGAGGTCGCCCAGCCAGGCGCCGTCGCGCCAGAGGATGCCGATCTGCTTGGTCTTGGGATCCTCGCCCATCCGGGTCTTGGGGGCCAGGGTGCAGACGAACTCGGTCCACTTGGCCTTGTTCTCGGGGGTGTTGGGGATCTGGAGTCCGGGCAGGAAGGGGAGGGGATAGCTTCCGCTGCCCTCGCCCATGGTCACGTGCAGGAGGTACTTGCGCTCCAGGGCGTTCTTGCCCTCGCGGATGGCCGCGTCGGATATCTTCTTGGCCTTTTCCTCCAGCACCTCGGGGGCCATGGCGATGCCCAGCTTGCCCAGGGCCGTGTGGATGGCCTTGTTGACCTTCTGGGTGGACTGGCCCTCGTCCCACGACTCCTCCATGAGACGCAGGTACAGACCGACGATCTTCGAAATGAAGCGGCCTTCGAGGCCCTTGCCCTGCTCAGCCATGAAAAGCCTGTGCTGCGAAGACGAGGTTCGTGATGAAAAAGACCCGGCCTCCCCATGCCGGGGCTTTTGCGCGGGCATTGCTAGGGTCTGTAGGATGTTGGGGGGAACGAGTCAATACGTTTCCCGGACAAGGGGGGCCGGGGCGGCGGCCGGGCCGGGAGGCCTTTCGGTGCAACCGGCCTGAACCACAGCGAGAAGCCAGAAAAGACGATCGCCTTGCCTGTCTTGGGATTTTCCTGATAAGGGAGCCAATAGGGTGAACTCCGCCGAAATCGGGCGGGACGTGTTCTCTGTCCGGGCATTCCGAGTCAATCAACCGCCATCAGGAGGTCCTATGAACCCCAAGCTGAGCTTTGCGGTGGTGGCAGCAGCCGCGGCGGTCCTGCTCGCCACGGGATTGTTCGCCGAAACCACCCTGGTTCCCGGCGTGTCTCCAGGCAAGGATGTGGTCGCGGTGCGCAAGTACGTCATGGTCACCAACAACGCCAACCTGCGGGACATCCGCCTGAAGCTCGAGGCCAAGAAGTCCCTGGATGTGGTGAGCAACGGCCGCAGCATGGCGGCCAGCGCCATGATTCTGCCCTTCCTGTTTGTCGACGCCTATCCCGACGCCTATCCCGTGCCCGGTTCGAACTACGCCTACAAGGCCACACCCATGGCCGAGGTGCAGGCCGGGGCGGAACTGCTCAACGCCCAGTGCCAGAAGCTGGTGAACCTGGCCG
This sequence comes from Desulfovibrionaceae bacterium UBA6814, assembly GCA_002452635.1. Classification (GTDB taxonomy): domain Bacteria; phylum Desulfobacterota; class Desulfovibrionia; order Desulfovibrionales; family Desulfovibrionaceae; genus UBA6814. The sequence continues at coordinate 8,148 of DKEU01000135.1, forward strand.
GCCAGGCCGCGGAGACCGCCAAGCAGTTGGATCGGGTCAAGGACGCCTGCCGCGACTGCCACGCCAAGATGCGCACCGACGTCAAGTAGGGGCGGCGCAGCCGACGGGAAAGGCCGGGCCGGCAGGCCCGGCTTTTTCTATGGAAAGGGTCAGGCCGGGGCCGAGATGACGGTGCCCTGGTAGTAGAGCAGCGCGCCGTCCTCGTCGAACACCGCGCGGGCGTTCTCCAGAACCTCGATGACCCGGCCGTCCTTGCGCCGCATGCGGGCCCGGAAATGGAGCACGCTGCCCCGGGCGCGCACTTGCCGCACGAATTCCTCGCGGTCCTCGGGGTCGGCGTAGATTTCGCGGCTGATGCTGCGCACGTTGTCCGCCAGATCGCCCGGGGAGTCGAACCCGAGCAGGTCGGCCAGGGCCGGGTTGACCAGCACGAAGCGTCCCACCGGGGTGGTCAGGTAGATGCCCTCCACCGCGCTCAGGAATATGTCCCGGTAGTTGGATTCGGCCCGGCGCAGGGTCTCCAGGGCCTTCTGGCGGCTGGTCAGGTCGGTGTACATGGCGGAATAGGCCGCATGGCCGTCGGGCGTGACCACCGGGCAGCCCAGCACCGACACCCGCACCTCGGACCCGTCCTTGCGGCGGCGGGTGGCCTCGGGCAGGGCCACGCAGGCCTTGCCCATGCGGGCGAAAAGGTCGTCGTGCTCCTCCCGCATGGGGCCGGGCACGATGGTCTCGGCCAGGGTGCGGCCGGCCAGCTCCCCGGCCGTGTAGCCGAAGAGCGCGCAGAAGCCGGCGTTGATCTCGATGATGCGGCGTTGCGCGTCCAGGAACACGATGCCCTCGGGCGAATGCTCGAACAGGTGCCGGAAATAGGCGCGGAACATGGCCTCGCTGCGCTCGAGCTGGGCATGGTCGCGCAGCCGGGCCGCGTCGCGCAGGGCCCGGGCCGCGGCCGCGGGCAGCCGGCCGGGCTCGTCCCGGGTCAGGTAGTCGGCGGCCCCGGCCTGCACCGCGGCCAGGCCGCGGGCGTGGTCGCCGGCCGGGACCACGGCGATGAAGGGCAGGGCCGGCCCTGCCCCCTCCAGGAGCGGCGAGACCGGAGCCGGGTCCCCGCCCGGGCCGGGCAGGGTTGCCACGCCCAGGGCCAGGTCGAAGGCGGGACCGGACAGGAGCGCGGCCAGCTCCTCCCTGTCGTGCGCCAGGCGCACCGCCACGGATCGGCCGTTGCCCAGGCTGCGGGCCATGGCCTCCAGGTCGGGTGCGCCGTCGCTCACGACGATGATGCGTAACTCGTTCATTCTGTTGGAATGTCGCCCGGTGACCCAGGGCGGGGCCGGATTCAGGGCGACTAGCACGGTTTTCATGGAATTGCCACCCCTGCGCCGCAACTCCCTGCCCCCCTTCCGGGATTGCGCATCCGCGGGGACAGGGCTATGAAAAGACGCCGGGCCGCGGCTCGGGCGATTTCGTAGGACATCAGCGCCGGCCGGCTCCTGCCGGACCGGCCCACAACCATAGGGCGTGCCAATGAGCGACAGTGCATGCGGTCGGCTATCGGAGCGGGTGAGCTGCATCACCCCCTTCCTGGTCATGGACGTGCTGGAAAAGGCCCAGCGCATGGAGCGCGAGGGCCTGCGGGTCATCCACCTGGAGGTGGGCGAGCCGGATTTCGACACCCCCCAGGCGGTGAACGACGCGGCCAAGGCCGCCATGGATGCGGGCAAGACCCACTACACCCACAGCCTGGGCCTGGCCGAGCTGCGCGAGGCCGTGGCCGCGCATTACGAAGAGCGCTACGGCGCGGACGTGGACCCCGGCCAGGTGGTGGTGACCAACGGCACCTCGCCGGCCCTGTTCATGGCCTGCGCCGCGCTGCTCGAGCCCGGGGACAAGGTGCTCCTGCCCGACCCCTGCTACGCCTGCTACCCCAACTTCGTGCGCTTCGCCGGGGCCCAGGTCATGTACTGCCGCGCGGCCGAGGCCAACGGGTTCCAGCTCACCCCGGACGACGTGCGCCGGGCTGCGAAGGACGGGGCCAAGGCCGTGTTCCTCAACTCCCCGGCCAATCCGGCCGGCACCCTGGTGCCCGAGGAGACCTTCGCGGCCGCGGCCGCGGCCGGGCTGTGGGTGGTGTCCGACGAGATCTACCACGGCCTGGTGTACGCCGGCCGGGAGCGCAGCGTGCTGGAGTTCACCGACCGGGCCGTGGCCCTGAACGGCTTCTCCAAGCTCTACGCCATGACCGGCTGGCGGCTGGGCTACGCCATCGTGCCCCCGGAGTTCGTGCGCGGGCTGCAGTGCCTGTGCCAGAACTTCTTCATCTCCCCCAACTCCGTGGCCCAGTGGGCGGGCCTGGCCGCGCTCACCCGGACCGCGGCGGACCAGGAGCGCATGCGCCG
>DKEU01000135.1:10630-17439 GCA_002452635.1 Desulfovibrionaceae bacterium UBA6814
AAGCTGGCCTACGACATCCTGGACAAGGCCCACGTGGGCGTGACCCCGGGCATCGACTTCGGCCCCGGGGCGGAAGGGTGTCTGCGCTTCTCCTACGCCAACTCCCTGGAGAACATCGCCGAGGCCATGGACCGGCTGGAGGAGTACGTCCGGCAGCACGCCGCCTGAGGACGCCATGCACTCCCTGGACGACCTCATCCTCTCCGTCAGCCGCATGGCCGAGGAGGACCGGCAGGGGCCGGAGCGCCTGGACCTGCTCTTCTACGCCCCCTGCCCGGTGAAGCTGGCGGTCAAGGAGCGCATCGACGCCATCGCCGCGGCGTCCGAGGCAGCGGGGGAGCCGCTGGCCATCGCCATCCCCATGGGCTGCACCTCGGTGGACCCCTTCGATCCCCTGCACCGGGAGACCGACCCGGACCGCCTGCCCGGCATCATCGCCTCCATCGGGTTCGGCGACTTCTTCCGGTCGGGCTTTGTCTCGCGCTTCGTGGACGCGGGCCTGTTCGAGGCCGCGCTGCCCGCGGCGGTCACGCCCCTGCACCGGGACGCCGGGATCCTGGACCCGCGCGGCTGCTACACGGTCTACGGGCTCACGCCCTACATCTTCCTGGTGGACACCCAGGCCCTGGGCGACGCGCCCCTGCCCGCGCGCTGGGAAGACCTCATGGACCCGCGCTTTCGCGGCCAGATCAACATGTGCGGGGACGGCGACGACATGGCCGACGCGGTGCTCCTCTCCCTGCTCAAGGAGTTCGGCTGGGAGGGGGTGGAGCGCTTCGCGGCCAACACCCGGGGGCTGTTGCACTCCTCGCGCATGGCCCTGTCCGGCGGCCCGGCCAAGGCCGGGGCCATCTCCATCCTGCCCTACTTCTTTGCCGAGACCACCCGCCAGCCCGCGCACATGCGGGTGGTCTGGCCCGAGGACGGCACCGCGGCCAGCCCGCTCTACTTCCTGGCCAAGAAGAGCGCCCGGCCCCGGCTGGACCCGCTCATCACGTTTTTTACCGAAGGATTCGGCCGGGTGGACAGCGCGCGCTGGTTCCTGCCCCTGGGCGGGCCGCTGCCCCCGGGGCTTCCGGAGAATGCCAAAGTGAAGTGGATCGGCTGGGACTACATCCGGGACAACGACATCACGGCCCTGCGCGACGAGCTCAACGTCCGGTTCCGGGAGATGGTGCGGGGAGCGGCGTGCGGCTCGTGACCCTGGCCGGCCCCCCGGCCTGCGGCAAGACCTCGGTGCTCCTGCGCACCTGCGCGGCCCTGCGGGAGGCGGGGGTGTCCTGCGCGGTGCTCAAGTTCGACTGCCTGCTGACCCGCGACGCCGAGGCGTATGCGGCCGCGGGCATCCCGGCCACCGCCGCCCTGGCCGGGGGCCTGTGCCCGGACCACTTCTTCGCCACCAACCTGGAAGAGGCCTTCGCGTGGGCCCAGGGCACCGGGGCCGAGTGCTGCGTCATCGAGACCGCGGGCCTGTGCAACCGCTGCTCGCCCCACCTGCGCGGGGCCCTGGCCCTGTGCGTGGTGGACAACCTCATGGGCATCGACGCGCCCGAGAAGATCGGCCCCATGCTGCGCCTGGCGGACCTGGTGCTGGTGACCAAGGGCGACCTGGTGTCCCAGGCCGAGCGCGAGGTGTACCGCCACCGCATCCGGCAGATGAACAACCGGGCCGTGATCCGCCACGTGAACGGGCTCACCGGCCAGGGCTGCCGCGAGCTGGCCGCGGTGCTCTCGCGCGCCCCGCAGGTGGAGACGGTCACGGATATGCGGCTGCGCTTCGCCATGCCCGCGGCGGTGTGCTCCTACTGCCTGTCCGAGACCCGCATCGGCAGCCGCTACCAGAAGGGCAACGTGAAGAAGGTGAAGTTCGGAGGCCCGGGCGCGGGGCAAACCGAGGTAGTGGATGGCGACTGACGCGCTCACCCTGGCCCGGCTCACCGTGGCCCGGGGCCGCGACAAGTCCGGCCGGCCCGAGGCCGGGGACGTGGACTTCGCGCCGGGCCAGGTCACGGCCCTGCTCGGCCCCACGGGCTCGGGCAAGAGCCGGTTTCTGGCGGACATCGAATCCCTGGCCGACGACGACACCCCCTCGGGCCGGCGCATCCTGCTGGACGGCGCGCTCCCGGACCCGGACCGGCGCTTCGAACTCCAGGGCCGGCTGGTGGCCCAGCTCACCCAGAACATGAATTTCGTGCTGGACCTGGGGGTGGAGCGGTTCATCACCATGCACGCCGAGAGCCGCCAGGCCGCGGACCCCGCGGCCGTGGCCCGCCAGATCATCGCCGCGGCCAACGCCCTGGCCGGCGAGCCCTTTGCGCCCGACGCGCAGCTCACCCAGCTCTCGGGCGGCCAGTCCCGCGCCCTCATGATCGCGGACGCGGCCTTGCTCAGTTGGTCGCCCGTGCTGCTCATCGACGAGATAGAGAACGCCGGGGTGGACAAGGCCCGGGCCCTGGACCTCCTGGTCAAGAGCGACAAGATCGTGGTCATCGCCACCCACGACCCGGTCCTGGCCCTCTCCGCCCACCGCCGCCTCATCTTCGAGCACGGCGCGGTCCGGACCGTGCGTGAGCGCAGCGCAGCAGAGAAACGCCTGCTGACGCAGCTCACCGAGCAGGAGGCGGAGTTCTCCAGGTTGAGGGAGAGGCTGCGACGGGGCGAGGACGTGGACAGCTGAGGCGGCCGGCCTAGAGGAACACCCGATACGACGGCGCGCCAAGGGCCTTGGCCAGGCGCTTGGCCATGGCCTTGCCGATGGGGCGGCGGTCGTTCTCCATGGCCGAGAGGTTGGCCACGCTGACGCCCACGGCCGCGGCAAGCTGCTTCTGGGTCATCTCCCTCAGTTCCCTTGCGGCGCGCAGAATCTTGCCCAGGGTCATGTCCGGCAATGCCTCTTCCACAGAGACTGTCTCCAGGTCCTCCAGGTCCTGCACCAGGGCCAGGACGCTGTTCAGGGCGGTTTCCACCTTGGCGGCGTAGGCGGCCGGGACGTTCAGGGTAAAGGAGACCCCGCCGTCAGTACGGGGCGTCTTCGTGACTTCCAACATAGGTGATCTCCACTAGGCGGACGGTACGATCTATGACCTCCCATACCGCCACGTAGGTCGGCCGTCCCTTGTTGAGGTGGCAGTGGTGAATTTCCCGTTTCCCTGTCCCGCGCAGTTTGCCGTAATGACGCATTTCAGGCCGGGCTGGACCGGATTCACGAATGCCCTTGATGAGAAGCATGAGCCTGCGGCGTGGACGATCAGGGAGTATGGCGACCTGTTTGGATGCCCTGCGGGTGAACTCAACCGTCCAGTCCATGGGAATGGACTAGTCAGTTTTTGATAACCTGTCAATGAGGCGAGCAGGCGAAAGGCCTGACCCCTACCCGTGCAGCGTGCCGTAGACCCGGGCCAGGAGGGGCTTGGAGTAGATGCGCAGGCGGGAGAGGAGCCATTTGGGGCTCTTTTCCTTGGCCTTGAAGCGGTGGATGTGCAGGGGGTTGGCCTTGGGCAGGTTGGGGCCCAGGGTGGTGGAGAAGAACAGGGTGAAGCCGAGCGCCCGGGCGATCTCCAGGGCCTGGGGGCAGTAGCGGCCCCAGGGCCAGGCCAGGGCCTCGGGCATGCGGCCCAGCCCGTTCATGAGCCCGTCCCGGCAGGCGATGAGCTCCTCGGTGAGCCGCTCCCGGAATTCGTCGTCGTCCTCCAGCCGGCCGCGCCGCTCCTTGGGGATGCGCCTCAGTTGCGACACCAGTTTGGCCTCGTTGGTCGGGTCGCTGAAGAACTGGTGCGCCTCGATGCGGTTCTGGGGGGTGAGCTGGCGGGCCAGGTCGTAGACCTCGGCCGAGGGCAGGAAGGCCCGGTGCGCCAGGGCCGGCCCCAGGTCGAAGCGGGGCAGGCCGAACACCACCTCGGCCTCCACCCGGTCGAAGGTGCGCTTGCGCACGTCGGGCCTGAACACGCTCTTGAAGTCCGGGCCGGTGAACACCGAGCGGTGCCGAAAGGAGTGGCCCTCCACCCGCAGGGTGCCGCTGGCCTCCATGGCCCGGGCCTCCTTCCAGGAGAAGAACAGCTCCCGCCGCACGCGCAGGCCGTCCGCGCCCTTGCGCACCGGGTTCTGCACCTGGGGCAGGTCGGTCATGTCCACGAACCCGTTCCACACGTCGTCCAGGGTGGGGCGGGGCAGCTCCTCGTCCACGATGCGGCCGGTGACCGCGAACACCACCCCGTGGTGGCCGTGCTTGCGCAGCAGCGGCGCGGCGAACACGTGGTTGTCCAGGAATCCGTCGTCGAAGGTGATGAGCGCGGCCTTGCCCGACAGCTCGCGCCCGTCCCGGATGTGGGCCGCGGCCTCGGCCAGGGTCACCCCGCGCCAGCCCGCCGCGGTCATGGCCATGAGATGCGACTCGAAAACGTCCGGGTCCACGCTGATGGGGTTGGTCCACGGGCTGATCGAGTGGTACAGAAGGACTGGCAGGCTCTTGGACATGGTGGCTTCCGGCTTCGACTCGATCCTAACGTGGCCTCATGCTTGACTGATTCAAACCAGGACTTACACCTTGAAATCGCCGGCGATCCGGCGCGCAGACCTGGCTGTCGACCTGTCTGTCGAGTGGAGGAGTGCTAGCCGAGATGAGCGTCGAATACAAGGACTATTACCAGGTTCTCGGGGTTGGGCGCAACGCCAGCCAGGAAGATATCTCCAAGGCCTTCAAAAAGCTGGCCCGCAAGTATCACCCCGACCTCAACCCGGACAAGCCCGAGGCCGAGAAGCGCTTCAAGGAGGCCAACGAGGCCTACGAGGTGCTCAAGGACCCGGAAAAGCGCAAGCTTTACGACCAGCTGGGCCCCAACTGGCAGCATGGCCAGAACTTCGAGCCCCCGCCGGGGTTCGAGGGCGGCCGGTACCACTTCGGTGGCGGCGGTCCCGGCGGGTTCGGGGGCGCGCAGGGGTTCTCGGACTTCTTCGAGACCATCTTCGGCATGGGCGGCATGGGGGGCATGGGCGGCCCGCAGGGCGGGTTCCGCCCGGGCGGGGGATACGCCCGCCGGCCCCGGCGCGGGGACGACGCCGAGGTGGGGCTGTCCCTGACCCTGGAGGAGGCCTTCCGGGGCGGGCCCAAGGCCATCAGCCTGCAGGAGCAGACCCTGGGCCCGGACGGCCGTCCCCGGCTGTCCACCAAGACCCTGGACGTGACCATCCCCGCGGGCATCAAGGACGGCGCGCGCATCCGCCTGGCCGGCCAGGGCAGTCCGGGCGGCTCCGGCGGCCCGGCCGGGGACCTCTACCTCAAGGTGCGCATCGCCCCGCACCCGCTCTTCAAGCTGGAGGGCGAGCACGTGGTGCTGGACCTGCCCCTGGCCCCCTGGGAGGCGGCCCTGGGCTGCACGGTCAAGGTGCCCACCCTGGACCGCTCGGTGGAGCTCACCGTGCCGCCCGGGGTGTCCAGCGGCCAGAAGTTGCGCCTGCGCGGCTTGGGCCTGGGCAGCGGGTCCAAGAAGGGCGACCAGTTGGTGCGCATCATGATCAAGACCCCGCCCAAGCCCACGGACGAGGAGCGGGAGCTGTGGGAGAAGCTGGCCGCTGCGTCGCCCGGCTTCAGCCCGCGGGAGTTCTAGGCGCTGCCGGCGGCGTCGCGCCGGGGAAGCGCCAGGGATGAACGGTCGAGATTCTTAGCAACACCAGGCCTGAAGGCATGGTGTTGGGGCTCTTGAGAGGAGGCCCACGCATGGACATCAAGGATTTTTCCGGCGGCGTTCCGGTGCGCTCGCGCCTGGTCTCCTGGGCCGAGTTCCTGGAGCTGACCACGGTGCACCCCTCCCGCCTGGGCGAGCTCATCGAGCTGGGCTGGATCGAGCCCCAGCGCACCGGCCAGGAGGCCTACCTCTTCCGCATCCGGGACGTGTACCGGCTGCGCAAGCTCATGCGCCTCATGGAGGACCTGGAGCTGGGCCTGGTGGGCGGCACCATCGTGGTGGACCTCCTGGAGCGCATCGAATTCCTGGAGAACAAGGTGGCGGAGCTGGAGCGTCTGCTTTAGCCCAAGCCAAATACCAATACGGAGTCAAAATATATGGACCTCAACAAGTTCACCCAGAAGTCGCAGGAGGCCATTGCCCAGGCCCAGGCCCTGGCCGCGGGCCGGGGGCAGCAGGCCATCGAGCCCGAGCATCTCCTGGCCGCCCTGGCGGGCCAGGAGGGCGGGCTGGCGCCCCGGTTGCTGGAAAAGGCCGGATCCGATCCCGGCGCGGTGCTGGCCGAGGTGGAGGGGGAACTCTCCCGCCTGCCCTCGGTGAGCGGCCCGGGCGCGGCCGCGGGCCAGATAGCCCTGTCCCCGCGCGCCGGCCAGGTGCTGGCCAAGGCCCTGTCCTCCGCCCAGCGCATGAAGGACGAGTACGTGAGCGTGGAGCACCTCCTGCTCGCGCTCCTGGAGGAGCCCGCGTCCACCGGGTGCGGCAAGGTGGCCAAGCGCTTCGGGCTCACGCCCGACAAGATCCTGGCGGTGCTCACCGAGGTGCGCGGCTGCCAGCGGGTGACCTCGGCCGACCCCGAGGGCACCTACGAGGCCCTCAAGAAGTACGGCCGCGACCTGGTGGAGGAGGCCAAGGCCGGCAAGCTCGACCCGGTCATCGGCCGGGACGAGGAGGTGCGTCGCTGCATCCGCATCCTCTCGCGCCGCACCAAGAACAATCCGGTGCTCATCGGCGAGGCCGGCGTGGGCAAGACCGCCATCGTGGAGGGCCTGGCCCAGCGCATCGTGAAGCAGGACGTGCCCGAGGGGCTCAAGGACAAGACCCTGTTCGCCCTGGACATGGGCGCGCTCA
>DKEU01000263.1:0-366 GCA_002452635.1 Desulfovibrionaceae bacterium UBA6814
GCCGCGCTGCCCCGGGCCGCGGCCAGCTCCCGGTCCAGGTTGTGCAGCATGAGCAGGAAGAGCCCGCCCAGGAACGCCACCAGGGTCACCGCGGCCAGGGTCAGGGCCTGGGCCCAGGGGTGCACCGCCAGGTCCCGCACCCCGCGCCACATGAGCCGGGGGCTCAGCATGCCGGCCCCTCCGCTTCCCCGGGATTCCCGCCGATCTGGCCCCCGGCCAGCTCCAGCACCTGGGCGTTCCTGGGGATGTCGATGAGGCTCCGGTCGTGGGTGGCCAGGATGATGGTGGTGCCGAACTGGTGGAACTGGGAGAAGACCTCCATGAGCCGCACGGACAGGTCGTGGTCCAGGTTGCCGGTGGGCTCGT
>DKEU01000263.1:396-3433 GCA_002452635.1 Desulfovibrionaceae bacterium UBA6814
ACCCGCTGCTGCTCGCCGCCGGACAGGGTGGCGCAGGCGCAGCCGGACTTGTGCTCCAGCTCCAGGCTGCGCAGGACCGCCCGCACCCGGCGCTGGATCTGCAGCCGGGACAGGCCCCGCACCTCCAGGGGCAGGGCCACGTTCTCGGCCACCGAGCGCTCGGGCATGATCTTGAAGTCCTGGAACACCACGCTCACCGAGCGCCGCAGCCTGGGCACGTCGGAGCGGGAGAGCTTGCGCAGGTCGAAGCCGGCCACCATGGCCAGGCCCCGGGACAGGGGCAGGGCCGCGTGCAGGATGCGCAAGAGCGTGGTCTTGCCCGCGCCCGAGGGGCCGAACAGGAAGAGGAACTCGCCCTTGCCCAGGGTGAAGGACACGTCCTTGAGGGCCCAGTGGCTGCCGAAGTTGTGCGACAGCCGCTGCACCGCCACCATGGGCTCGCCCTCGCCGATGACCGGCCCGTGGTCCTCGGGAACGCTTTCGACCGGTTCTATCCGCACTTGGTGTACCCGCAGTTCTTGCACACGAAGCAGCCTTCCTCGAAGACCAGCTCCTGGCCGCAGTCCGGGCAGGTGGGGTTGGCCAGGCCGTTGCCGTTGCCGTTGGTCTCGACCGGCCGGCTGGCCCCGCCCATGTAACGGTTCTCCAGGACCCAGGAGATGGCGTCCGGGATGGACAGCAAGAGGCCCTTCTTGCGGAACACCGGGTGCTCGCCGCCGATGCCCTTGAGCTGCTGCACGATCTCCTTGACCGTCACGCCGGAGCGCAGGGCCAGGGACACCAGCCGGCCGATGGCCTCGGCCTTGGCGGTGATGGAGCGGCCGGACTTGCCGATGGTGCAGAACACCTCGAAGGGCTTGCCGTCCACCTCGTTCACCGTGAGGTAGAGCACGCCCAGGCCGGTCTCCACCTTCTGGGTGAAGCCGTACACCAGGTCCGGCCGGGCCTTGACCACGCCCTTTTCCTGGGGCTTGCCGGCCTGTTCCTGGCCGGCCTCGCCGGTGCACAGCACCTGGGTGGACTTGCACCCGTCGCGGTACACGGTCACGCCCTTGCACCCGGTCTCGTAGGCCATCCAGTAGATGGCCCGGATGTCGTCCTGGGTGGCCTCGTGGGGCAGGTTCACGGTCTTGGACACCGCGTTGTCCGTGTACTTCTGGAACGCGGCCTGCATCTTGAGATGCCACTTGGCCGCGATGTCCCGGGCGGTGACGAAGACCTTGCGGATGTCCTCGGGCAGGTGCTCCAGGTGCTGCACCGTGCCCTTTTCCGCCACCTCGCGCATGAGGTTCTTGCTGTGGCACTCGGCCGCGCGCAGGGCGTCCTCGAAATAGGGGTTCACCTCGGTGAGCTTCTCCCCGTCCATGACGTGGCGGGTGAAGGCCAGGGCGAACAGGGGCTCGATGCCCGAGGAGCAGCCGGCGATGATGGACAGGGTGCCGGTGGGCGCGATGGTGGTCACCGTGGCGTTGCGGTAGGGGCCCAGGTTGCGGTCGCCCCAGATGGAGGCGGCGTAGGCCGGGAAGGGCCCGCGCTCCGTGGCCAGGGACTTGGACGCGCTGCGCGCCTCGGTGAGCACGAACTGCATGAGCCGCTCGCCCAGGACCAGGGCCTCCTGGGAGTCGTAGGCCACCCCCAGTTGGAAGAGCAGGTCCGCGAAGCCCATGACGCCCAGGCCGATCTTGCGGTTCTTGCGCACCATCTCGTCGATCTGGGGCAGGGGGTACTTGGACGCGTCGATGACGTTGTCCAGGAAGCGCACCGCCAGGTGCACGGTCTCCTTGAGGGAGGCCCAGTCCACCCCGTCCTCTGCTCCGGCGGCGGGGTCCGCGAACTTGGCCAGGTTGATGGAGCCCAGGTTGCAGGCCTCGTAGGGCAACAGCGGCTGCTCGCCGCAGGGGTTGGTGGACTCGATCTCGCCCTGGGCCGGGGTGGGGTTGTCGCGGTTGATGCGGTCCAGGAACACGATGCCCGGGTCGCCGCTCTCCCAGGCCTTCTGCACCAGGAGGTTGAACACCTCCCGGGCCTTGAGCTGCTCCACCACCTGTTGGGTGTTGGGCGCCACCAGGTCGTACGACGCGTCCGCCTCCACGGCCTGCATGAAGGCCTCGGTCAGGCCCACGGACAGGTTGAAGTTGTTGAGCTCGCCCTCGCGCTCCTTGGCCCGGATGAACTCGATGATGTCCGGGTGGTCCACCCGCAGGATGCCCATGTTGGCCCCGCGCCGGGTGCCGCCCTGCTTGATCTGCTCGGTGGCGGTGTTGAAGATGCGCAAAAAGGACAGGGGGCCCGAAGCCACCCCGCCGGTGGAGCCCACGATGGCGTTCTTGGGCCGCAGCCGGGAGAAGGAGAAGCCCGTGCCGCCGCCGGACTTGTGGATCATGGCCGCGTGCTTCACCGCGTCGAAGATCTCGTCGATGGAGTCGCCCACGGGCAGCACGAAGCAGGCGGCCAGCTGGCCCAGGTCCGTGCCCGCGTTCATGAGGGTGGGGGAGTTGGGCAGGAACCTCCAGGAGGTCATGAGCCCGTAGAAGGCCGCAGCCAGGTCTCCGGTGGAGTAGGGGGAGCCCGGATACTTGGCCTCTTCCGCGGCGACGGCCGAGGCCACCCGCCAGAACATGGTGGTGGGCTCCTCCACGGGCTTGCCGTCGGCGCCTTTGCGCAGGTAGCGCTTGGCGATGACCACCTGGGCGTTGGGATTGAGCTCAACCTGGGACAGTGCGGCCGGAAACTCGGGCTGGTACATGGGCTCCTGCATGTAATAATGCGTTTTGTTTGAATGTTTTTTGAAGATGGGCCAGCCCGGCAGGGGCTGGCCCGCAGTTGAGGGAGCCTACTGCAAACCCGGTCCCTGGGCAAGACGCCTCTCGGGTCCGGCCCGGCCCATTGGCACCCGGCCGGGGGTATGGTAGGGGGTTGGGCCGGCTGGAACGGTTGAGGAGGGAAGCGTGTCCAAGGCGTGGATCAAGGCCAAGGCCCCGGAGTTCGTGCGGGACATCATCCGCGATTTCTGCCTGTCCTGGCGGGTGCTGGAGGG
>DKEU01000263.1:3472-34367 GCA_002452635.1 Desulfovibrionaceae bacterium UBA6814
TTGTGGCGGCTCAAGGACACCGCCCACCACCTGTTCCGCAGCAAGACCGGGGCCGCCGGCCTGGTGGGCCATTTCCTGGACTGGTCCGTGGGCTACATCTTCCACGACGCCATGAAGCTCAAGGAAGACTCCTACCAGCAGCAGAACTACGCCCCCTGGTTCCGCCAGCTCATCCGCGAGGACCTGCCCGACGAGGAGATGACCGTCAGCGCGGAGCTGCTCGGCGTGCTGGAGCAGACCTCCGAGAGCATGGCCCGGGAGATCGCGCGCATCCGCTTCATCGTGGCCCAGTGCCGCCGGCTGTTCCCCCTCTACCTGGCCGCGCACCGGGACAACCCGCTGCTGGCCCGGTTCCTGTTCGACCAGGACGAGCTGGTGCGGGAGGTCTTCGGGGCGGACTATCCCGGCCTGGTGGGCCGCATCTACGGCGACCGGCCGGACCACATGTACCTGCTGGCGGCCATGAGCCTGCGCCAGGGCGGCTGGATCAAGGAGTCGGCCCACGCCATCGCCCGGGCCGTGGAGCTGGCCCCGGACAGCCAGAGCATCCGGCGCGAAGAGCGCATCATCTCCGACCGCCTGGCGCGCGAAGCCCGTTGAAAATTCCGCGATGGCTGCGTTGCTCGGCAACGGCAAACCCTCACGTATGTCCGGATACGCTTCGGGCTTGCCGTTCCCTCGCGCCTTGCCCTCGCGGTTTTTGAACGGGCTTCGGGAGCTTGCTAGCCCGGGGGGCCGTTAGGCCCCGTCCCGTAAGGCCCGGAACGGCCTCATTCCCCGGCCCTTTACCTGGGCCTGGAAATTGTTCACTATAAACGACTACGGTCGGGACGCGCCCCTGGCGCGCCCGGCCGAGCGTCATGCCCCAAGGAGATTCTCATGCCCATCATGCACGTCAGCCGCTCGGCTCCCAAGTTGGACCTGGTGAGCCCGGAGCAGCCCAACCTGTACCGCGACTTCTTTCCCTACACCAAGATCGGGCGCATCAGCTTCGACGACATCCTGCTCATGCCCCGGCCCGCGGACCCCATGTTCATCACCGACACCACCTTCCGCGACGGGCAGCAGGCCCGGCCGCCCTATTCGGTGGAGCAGATAGGCCGCATCTTCGACATGCTGCACCAGCTGGGCGGCAAGAGCGGCCTCATCCGGCAGAGCGAATTCTTCCTGTATTCCCAGAAGGACCGCAAGGCGGTGGAGACCTGCCTGGCCAAGGGCTACCAGTATCCCCAGGTCACCGGCTGGATCCGCGCCCACAAGGAGGACCTCAAGCTGGTCAAGGAGATGGGGCTCAAGGAGACCGGGCTGCTCACCTCGGTCTCGGACTACCACATCTACCTGAAGCTGGGGAAATCCCGGGAGCAGGCCATGGCCGACTACCTGGCCGTGGTGGAGGAGGCCCTGGCCTCGGGCATCATCCCCCGCTGCCATTTCGAGGATATCACCCGGGCCGACGTGTACGGGTTCTGCCTGCCCTTTGCCCAGGCCCTCATGGAGCTGTCCAAGCAGAGCGGCCTGCCGGTGAAGATCCGGCTGTGCGACACCCTGGGCCTGGGCGTGCCCTACCCGGGCGCGGCCCTGCCCCGGTCCGTGGGCCGGCTGGTGCGGGCCTTCACCGACGAGGCCGGGGTCCCGGGCAACTGGCTGGAGTGGCACGGGCACAACGACTTCCACAAGGTGCTGGTGAACGCGGTCACCGCCTGGATGTACGGCTGCTCCGCGGCCAACGGCACCCTGCTCGGCTTCGGCGAGCGCACCGGCAATGCGCCCATCGAGGCCCTGGTGGTGGAGTACGTGTCCTTGACCGGCGACGACCACGTGGCCGACACCACGGCCATCTCCGAGATCGGCCGCTACTTCGAGGAGGTGCTGGAGTACAAGGTCCCGGACAACTATCCCTTCGTGGGACGGGACTTCAACGCCACCAGCGCCGGCATCCACGTGGACGGGCTCATCAAGAACGAGGAGATCTACAACATCTTCGACACCCGGAAGATCCTGAACCGGCCGGTGCCCATCATCATCACCGACAAGTCGGGCAAGGCCGGGGTGGCGTACTGGATCAACCAGTACCTGAACCTGGAGGAGAAGGACCGCATCGACAAGCTCCACCCGGCGGTGGGCAAGATCTACAAGCGGATCATGCAGGCCTACGAGACCGGCCGCAACACCTCCTTCTCCAGCAAGGAGATGAAGGCCCTGGTCAAGCGCTTCCTGCCCGAGCTGTTCGCCTCGGAGTTCGACCACCTGAAGACCGTGGCCCACAAGCTGGCGGCCGCCATCGTCACCCGCCTGTCCCAGGTCTGCGAGATCCGCAGCCTGGACGGCGGCCGGGTGGAGCACTGCATGGACGACTTCCTGCAGGAGTACTCCTTCATCCAGTACATCTACCTCATCGGCATGGACGGCCGGCTCATCGCCAGCGCCGTGGCCCATCCCGAGGACCGGCCCAAGTACAAGACCTTCGACCACGAGACCGACTTCTCGGACCGCGAGTGGTACACCGTGCCCATGGAGACCGGGAAGATGCACATCACCGACTTCTACAAGTCGCACTTCACGGGTAAGCTGTGCCTCACCGTGGCCATCCCGGTGACTGACGAAGAGGACGACATCCAGGGCGTGCTGGGCGCCGACATCCGGTTCGAGGAACTGCTCAAGCGGCAGGAAGACCTGGAAGATGAAGCTCAGACTGGGGAATCTGTTTAAAAGCACGTTCAAGAGCACCTTCCGCAAGCTGATCCTGTTCCTGTTCCTGTTGATCGGGGTCAGCTCGGTTGGGTTCTATTACCTGGAGGGGAGAAGCCAGGAACTGGACTTTTTGAGCGGGGTATGGTGGACCGTGGTCACGCTGACCACGGTGGGGTACGGCGACCTGGTGCCCAAGACCGAGGCCGGCCGGCTCCTGGGGGTGCTGGTCATGGCCTCGGGCATCGGCCTGGTGTCCACCCTGACCGGCAACCTGGCGTCCATGATCGTGGAGCGCCACGCCAAACAGCGCAAGGGGTTGCTCAAGGTGAAGCTCTCCGACCACGTGGTTATCCTGGGCTGGAACTCCTACGGCCCCAACCTGGTCAAGGCCCTGTCCCAGACGCTCCTGCAGAACGCCAGCCTGGTGCTGGTCAACGACCTGCCCCCGGACGCGCGCGAGGAGCTGACCTTCAAGCTGGAGCTGGGGGAGCGCCTGCACTTCGTGTTCGGCAACCCCACCCAGGAGAACGTCCTGCACCGGGCCTCTCCGGCCACGGCCAAGCTGGTCTACATGCTGATCCAGGAGGGCATGACCCCCAAGGAGGCGGACCAGCAGAGCCTCTACGCCGCGCTCACCCTGCGCAGCATGGCCCCCAAGGTGCTCATCTACGCCGAGGTGGCGCTGTCCGAGAACCGGGAGCACCTGTTGCGGGCCGGGGTCAACGAGACCGTGATCCAGGGCGAGGTCACCAGCCTGCTCCTGGGCATGCTGGGCGCCAATCCCTCCATGTGGCCCTTTTTCCAGTCCCTGCTCGGGGCGCGGGACGAGGGCTGCCTGGCCTACCGCGCCCTGTCCCACGAGGAGCGCAAGCTCTCCTGGGGCGACTTCCTCAAGCGGGCCATCGCCGACACCGGCATCCTGCCCCTGGCCCTGTGCCACGAGAGCAAGGACCTCTCCCTGCAGGACATGCTGGACGAGGGCTCGGCCCTGGACCAGTTCATCCTGGAGCTGTTCCAGGCCACGGGCCAGCAGACCGACCTGGGCCACCAGGGACCCAACGTCATCGTGAACCCGGTGCGCTCCCAGGCCCTGGAGCGCTACGACGGCATCCTCTACCTCAAGCCCGCGGCCGAGGAGGCCTGAGCATGGCCGGCAAGGACGCGTTCCGCTGGACCGATGTGGCCCTGTTCGCCGGGCTCTCCGGGGAGCAGCTGGAGAAGGTCAAGGAGATCTTCTCCCGCATGGACACCGAGTCCGGGGTCAAGGTGGTCAAGGAGGGGGAGGAGGGCGACGAGATGTACATCCTCATCAGCGGCAGGGTGCGCATCTCCAAGTCCATGATCATCTCGGGCATGAGCGTGCCCCTGGCCGAGCTCAGGGACCCGCGCAAGGTGCTGGCCACCCTGGACGGCGACATCTGCCCCTCTTTCGGCGAGATGGCGCTCCTGGACCGCGACACCCGCTCGGCCACGGTGGAGACCTTGAAGCCCAGCGTGTTCCTGGTGACCGACCGGGAGCGCTTCTTCGGCCTGGTGCAGCGCGAGCCCATCATCGGCTGCCACCTGCTGTCCGTCCTGGGCAAGCGGCTGGCGGCCACGGTGCGTAAGAACAACTCCGAGCTGGTGAAGCTCACCACCGCCCTGGCCCTGGCCCTGGCCCGCAGGAAATAGGCCCGTGCCCCGGAGTTTCCTTCTCCTGGTCCTGGTTCTGGCGCTGGCCGCGGGCTGCGGCAAGAAGACCCTCGACGTCCCGGCCCCCCGGCCCGCGCCCCGGCCCTCGGCCGCCCCGGCCCCGAGCCAGGAGCCGCAGCGCACCGCGCCCAAGGGCACCTTCAAGCCCTACTCCATCTCCGGCACCACCTACTATCCCCTGGCCGACGTGGAGGAGGGCTGGGAGGAGGAGGGCCTGGCCTCCTGGTACGGCCCGGGCTTCCACGGCCAGAAGACCTCCAGCGGCGAGACCTACGACATGAACGACTTCACCGCGGCCCACAAGGTGCTGCCCATGCACACCCGCATCCGGGTGCAGAACCTGGAGAACGGCCGCTGGGCGGACCTGCGGGTCAACGACCGGGGCCCCTTCGTGGCCGGCCGCATCGTGGACCTCTCCCATGCCGGGGCCCAGGCCCTGGGCGTGGTGGGGCCGGGCACGGCCCGGGTGCGGCTCACCGTGCTGGGCGGCGAGGGCATGAGCGCCTCGGCCGTGGTGGCGGCGGTGGCCCGGGAGACCTTCTACGTGCAGGTGGGGGCGTTCACGGTGCAGACCAATGCCGAGCGGTTGGCCCGCGAACTCAAGGCCGGGGGCTACCCCTCCACCCGAATCCAGGAGGCCGTGGTGAACGGGGCGCGCTACTGGAGGGTGCAGGCCGGGGCCTTCGCCGGCGTGAAGCACGCCAACGAAGGCCTCGCCCGTCTGTCGGACCGGTTCCCGGGCAGCTTCATCCTTGCGGATTGAGTTCCGAGCGGAACTTGCGCGAGAGCCGGAAGACCACAACCTTGCGCGGGGGCAGGACGATGGTCTGGTTGGTCTGCGGATTGCGCCCCTTGCGCGCCTTCTTGTCGTAGGCGTCGAATTTCCCGAAGCCGCTGATCAGGAGCGAGTGGTCCTTTTTCACCGATTGCTTCATGATGTCCAGGAGCGATTCCACGTGGGTCTTGACCTCGGCGCGGTTGCGGCTCATCTGTTCGTAGATGGCGTCCACGATGTCGGCCTTGGTCAGGGTCTTGCTGGACATGGTTACCTCCCTGGGGAGCCCGCACCGGCGGGTGCTCCCGGTTGATGCCCTCGGCGCAGGGGGCCGGGCGCGGGGCCGGAGTTGATACCGTTATGCCGGCCTGTCCCCGGCCTCGCCGTGTCTGCCTCAGCCGGACTCGGGCAGGCGGTGACACCGCCGGGGCTACACGAATCATTACTCACTATCTCGTTCTTTTTCAAGTTGTTTTCGGTGAGTGGCGGAATTTTCCTAGCCATTCGACAGGAAACCCCCTGGGGGCTGTCCGGACATGCCTGCCCTGCATTACATTCCGCATCCCGCCCCGGTCCGGGACCGGAAAAAAATTTTTCCGGTGTTTCTGCCCTA
Source organism: Desulfovibrionaceae bacterium UBA6814 (assembly GCA_002452635.1). Lineage (GTDB taxonomy): Bacteria > Desulfobacterota > Desulfovibrionia > Desulfovibrionales > Desulfovibrionaceae > UBA6814. The sequence goes on from DKEU01000263.1 coordinate 9,244, forward strand.
TGCCGGATGCCCGACCCGCTGCGTGTATTGCGCCCAGCCCCTGGCCACCGGCCGGGCCGCCGGCCGGGACCTGCTCCCCAGGGCCTGGGCCGCCCTGCGCCGGGACCTGGAGCAGGCCGCGGCAGAGGGCCGCAGCTTCGAGCTGGGGTTCTACGGCGGCACCTTCACCGCCCTGCCCGGGGACTGGGCCGCGCGGTTCCTCGGCCTGGCCGCGGAGTTCCGCTCCCCCGGGCCGGTGACCGGGGTGCGCTGCTCCACCCGGCCGGACGCGGCGGACCCCGGCCTGCTGGGGCGGCTGCGGGACCTGGGCCTGGAGATGGTGGAGCTGGGGGTGCAGAGCTTCCATGCGGCCTGCCTGGCCGAGAGCAACCGGGGCTACGGCCCGGATGCGGCCCTGGCCGCCTGCGCCGCGGTGCGGGATGCGGGCCTGGGCCTGGGCGTGCAGCTCCTGCCCGGGTTGCCGGGCATGGCCCCGGACCCGGACGGCCCCTTTCTCCGGGACGTGGCCCTGGCCCTGGACCAGACCCCGGCCTGCCTGCGGCTGTATCCCTGCGTGGTGCTCCCGGGCACCGAGCTGGCCCGGCGCTGGGCCGCCGGGGCGTACGTCCCCTGGACCGCGGCCCAGGCCATGGACCTGCTGGGCCGGGCGCTGTTGGCCTGCTGGAAGGCCGGGGTGCCGGTCATCCGGCTGGGCCTGGCTCCCCAGGACGGCCTGGCGGAAAACATCCTGGCCGGGCCCTGGCACCCGGCCCTGGGCCAGCGGGTGCGCAGCCGGGCGCTATTCACCTATCTGTATGAAAAATTGGAAACGCGAAACATGCGTCCCAGGAGGCTCCTGACGCCCCGTTCAGCCCTGTCCGACGTCCTGGGGCACCGGCATGAAATGCTGGCCGCCTGGGCAACCCTGGGACTGGACCAGGCCCGGATCCGGGTCTGGGAAGAGGCCGGATTCGGCGTGGAACTGCACTGATATGCAAGGCGAATCCGGGTAGCATTCCCTACCTGTTTCTGCTACCCGGTCGCAGAGGCCGTCATGTGTGATCCCCTCCGCTCCTCCCTGCGCGCCCTGCGCGTCCGCCGGGTCCTGCCCATGGCCCCGGACGCCGGGATACTGGACGACGCCATGCTGGTGGTCCAGGACGGCCGCATCGCGGAGATCGGGCCGTACTCCCTGGTCCGCCGCACCTATGACGGGCCCATCCAGGACCTGGGCGACAAGCTCATGGCCCCGGGCCTGATCAACTGCCACACCCACCTGGAGCTCTCCCACCTGCGCGGGCTCACGGTTTCGGGCAAGGGCTTCGCAGCCTGGGTACGCAGCCTGCTGGACAGCGACCCCGAGGCCCTGGACCAGGCCTCCCTGGATGACGCCTGCGCCGAGCTGGCGGCCTGCGGTACGGCCCTGGCCCTGGACGTCACCTCCCGCCGGCCGGCCCAGGTCTCCGGCGCCCTGGACGCGGCCGGGGTGGACCATCTGCTGCTCCTGGAGAGCTTCGGGTTCGCCGGGGCCGGGGGCCTGGACCTGCCCCCCGGGGCCCGGGGCCTGTCCCGGGATTTCCTGGAGCGCCGCTGCGCCGTGGCCGGGCACTCCCTGGCCACCACCAAGCCCGAGTCCCTGCGCGCGGCCTATGCCTGGTGCGCCTGGCGGGGCCGGCCCTTCTCCCTCCACCTGGCCGAACACGAGGGCGAGACCGAGTTCTTGGCCACCGGCCAGGGCGGGTTCGCCAGCCTGCTGAGGGAGCGGGTGGTGCCTGCGGACTTCACGCCGCCGGGCCGCTCTCCGGTGTCCTACGCCGATTCCCTGGGCCTGCTCGGCCCCCTGACCCTGGCGGTGCATTGCGTGCACCTGTCCACCCCCAACATCCGGCTCCTGGCCCGGCGGCGGGCCACGGTCTGCCTGTGCCCGCGCAGCAACGCCCACATCGGGGTGGGACGCGCCCCCTGGGAGCGGCTGCGCGACGAGGGGGTGAACCTGGTGCTGGGCACCGACTCCCTGGCCTCCTGCCCGGACCTCGACCTGTGGAACGAGGCCCGCTTCGTCCTGGAGCGCTTCGAGGGCCGGCTCGGCCTGCCCGAGGTGGTCTCCTGGATGACCCGGAACCCCGCCCGGCTGCTGGGCCGGGACGCGGATCTCGGAACACTTGAAGTGGGTCGCCTCGCAGTGTACACCATGGTCCCGGAAGCGCTCGCCCAGCACCTCTAGCCCTCGGCTCCGGCCGGAGAGGACCCCGCATGCAGTGGAGGCACAAGGACCTCCTGGACGTCACCCAGCTTTCGCCCGCCGAAGTCGAGCACGTCTTCGACACCGCCGCCTCCTTCCTGGAGATCAACACCCGGCCGGTGAAGAAGGTCCCGACCCTCAAGGGCAGGAGTGTGGTCCTGTTTTTCGCCGAACCGTCCACCCGCACCAAGACCTCCTTCGACATCGCCGGGAAGCGGTTGTCCGCGGACACCTTCTCCCTGGCCAAGAGCGGCTCCTCCCTGTCCAAGGGCGAGAGCCTGAAGGACACCGCCCTCACCCTGCAGGCCATGGCCCCGGACGCCATCGTGATCCGGGACAGCCGCAGCGGGGCCGCGGCCTTCCTGGCCGAGCGCCTGCGCTGCGCGGTTATCAACGCGGGCGACGGCTGGCACGCCCACCCCACCCAGGCCCTGCTGGACGCCTTCACCCTGCGCGGGGTGTGGGGCAACCTGGCCGGCCGCACCCTGCTCATCCTGGGCGACATCGCCCACTCCCGGGTGGCGCGCTCCAACATCCACCTGCTGACCAGCCTGGGGGCCAAGGTGCGGCTGTGCGGCCCGCGCACCCTGTTGCCGCCCATGGCCGAGACCCTGCCGGTCTCGGTCTACACCGACCTGGACAAGGCGGTGCGCGGGGTGGACGCGGTCATGTGCCTGCGCCTGCAGTTGGAGCGCATGCAGGCCGGGCTGCTCCCGGACCTGCGCGAGTACGCCGAGCGCTGGGGCCTGGGCCTCCGGCACCTGGAGCGGGCCAAGCCCGGGGCCAAGGTGCTGCACCCCGGCCCCATCAACCGGGGCGTGGAGATATCCTCCAACCTGGCGGACGCGGCCGAGAGCCTCATCCTGGACCAGGTGGCGTCCGGCGTGGCGGTGCGCATGGCCCTTCTCTTCCTCTATATGACTCGTAAAGAGTCCGACATGACTCGTAAAGAGTCCGACATGACTCGCAAAGAGTCCGACATGACCCGCAAGGAGCACGCCGATGCCCGCGATTGACCTGCTGGTGCGCGGGGCCTCCTGGCCCTCCACCAAGGCCCCCTGGCGGGACCAGAACGCGCTCCTGCCCGAGGACCGGGTGGACCTCCTGGTGGCCGGGGGCAAGGTGGTGGACCTGGCGCCCTCGGGCAGCATCGAAGCCGAGGCGGCCGAGGTGGTGGAGGCGGAGAGCCTCACCCTGCTGCCCGGGCTCATCGACGCCCACACCCACCTGCGGGAGCCGGGCTTCGAGTACAAGGAGGACATCGCCTCGGGCCTGGCCGCCGCGGCTGCCGGGGGATTCTCCGCCATCATGTGCATGGCCAACACCCGGCCGGTGAACGACAACGCCACCGTGACCGAGCTCATGCTGCGCAAGGCCGCGGCCGCCCACCCCAACGGCCCGCGCCTGTTCCCGGTGGCCGGGCTCACCCTGGGCCTGGCCGGCGAGACCCTGGCCCCCCTGGGCGAACTGGCCCGGGCCGGCTGCGTGGCCGCGTCCAACGACGGGCTGCCGGTCAAGAACACCGAACTCTTCCGCCGGGCCATGGAATACGCAGCCACCGTGGACCTGCCGGTCATCGACCACTGCGAGGACCCCTACCTGGCTCCCGGCGCGGGCATGAACGAGGGCCGCACCAGCGCGCTGCTGGGCCTGCGCGGCCAGCCCGCCGCGGCCGAGGCCATCCAGGTGGCCCGGGACATCCTCCTGGCCGACGAGCTGGAGATACCCATCCACCTGGCCCACGTGTCCTGCCGGGAGAGCGTGGAGCTCATCGCCTGGGGCAAGGAGCGCGGCATCCCGGTCACGGCCGAGACCTGCCCGCACTACCTGTTCCTCACCGAGGAGGCCTGCGAGGGCTACAACACCCTGGCCAAGGTCAATCCGCCCCTGCGCACCCGCGACGACGTGGTGGCCCTGCGCCAGGCCCTGGGCTCCGGGGTCATCGACATCCTGGCCACGGACCACGCCCCGCACGCGGACCACGAAAAGGAGACCCCCTTCAGCGACGCGCCCTGCGGCCTCACCGGCCTGGACACCGCCCTGGCCTGGACCTGGCGGCTGGTGCGCGAGGGCGCGCTCAGCGCCGAGGAGTTCATGCGCGCCTGGGCCACCGGGCCGGGCCGCATCTTCCGCCTGCCGGCCAACGGGTTCGTTGCCGGCGACCCGGCGGACTTCCTGCTCTTCGACCCGGAAGAGGCCTGGGAGGTCACGCCCGAGATGCTGCGCTCCAAGAGCAAGAACACCCCGCTCCTGGGCTCCACCCTGCACGGCCGGGTCAAGGCGCACTTCATCGCCGGCCGGCGCATCGTTTGACGGCCCTGGACCCCGCACGCTATACCTTGAAAAGGGCCTGAACCGGCCCGCACAACGCCACACAGGGAGCCACGCCCCCATGACCCAGCCCTTCAAAGACGCGGTCTCCATCTGCAAGACCGTCATGCGCAACGGATTCGACGCCTACGTGATCAACGCCCGGCTCCAGGACCTGGCCCTGGCCGACGACCGCGAAACCGAACTGGACATCGCCACCGAGGCCGATTTCGAGGCCCTGGTCAAGCTCTTCCCCACCCTGCACTTCTCCAAGGACCCCGCGGTGATCGGGGTGCTGCGCGAGGGCGGGGCCACCTTCCGCTTCTACCCCACCGACGTGGAGGACGGGTCCCACGCCGAGGACTGCGTGTCCCACGTGACCCCGCGCCTGCTCAAGCGCCTGGAGGAGATGGGCGAGGTGCCGCCCGGGCTGGCCTGCCCCTACGTGCCCAAGGCCAAGGACCGCTACGAGGGCTTCGCGGACTTCACCGGCGGCCAGATCCGGCTCACCGGCCTGCCCGACGAGACCCTGCGCCGCGACTACCTCAAGGCCATCCGGGCCATGCGCTACGCCGCCAACTACCAGTTGCCCATCGAGCCCAACACCTGGATGGCCATCATCCGCGGGGCCCAGCGCATCCTGGACTACGTGTCGGTCAGCGACATCATGGACGAGTGGCGCAAGGTCGAGGCCGAGAACATGTGGGAGTTCGTGCGCCTGCTCTTCGAGTGCCAGATCCTGCACGGCCTCATCCCCGAGGTGGCGGCCCTGGCCCGGGTGCGCCAGATGAAGAACGAGTCCGAGGAGGAGAGCGTCCTGGTCCACACCCTGGACGTGATGCGCCGCTACCCCGAGGAGCTGCCCTTCGACTGGTTCGGCGCCCTGGCCTGCCTGTTCCACGACGTGGGCAAGCTCTACACCGCGGAGTACTACGAGGGGAAATGGACCTTCTACCAGCACCACCGGGTGGGGGCCAAGGTCACCCGCCGGATCATGAACCGGCTGCGCTTCGAGCCCCAGGAGATCGACCTGGTCTGCCACCTGGTGCGCCAGCACATGCGCTTCCACTTCATGCTCACGGACCGCGGCATCCGGCGCTTCAAGGCCCTGGACGAGTACCCCAGGCTCATCGAGATATTCCGGGCCGACCTCAAGGCCCGTGGGGCCAAGTACACGGAATTCAACCATAACATGAAGATGCTGGACCGGGCCGAGGTGCCCGAGGAGACCATCGAGCCCCTGCTCAACGGCAACGAGATCATGGAGTTCACCGGGCTCAAGCCCGGCCCCTCGGTGGGCCTCATCCGCGAGGCCCTGCTCAAGGCCCAGATCACCGGGGACGTGAACTCCATCCCCGAAGCCGTGGAATTCGCCCAGCGCTATCGCGACCGCGAACTGGCGTAAGCAATCGAGACGAAAAGAGGGCCCTTATATGTTCTAGGCTGATTTTGTATATTGACCTACCGTCACGTCAACTAACAGGGCTGGTTTATATTGCAAAAAATGGTTGAAAAAAGCTTGACAGAGGAGATGAGGTGTGGGCATAAAATAACCGTTATGATAAATTTTAAATTGTATAATTGGGGCTTGTCGTGAGCTTGCAGCTGCCCCGTAAACCCTGGCTGGATATCTAGGCATTTCTAGTTATTCTAGAGTGTTAAGCTCCAGTTTGCAGGAGAAGGGCATGCTATTTAAGAGTTCCAAACGTCCCAAAATTGCACTTGATTCGATTGATATCGTAAATGAATTTGCTAGCGAAGAAGAGTTCAAGGAAGCTATAGCAAGAATTAAACAATCAGGTAAGCTTGCGCGGCAAGCATATGTCGCTAATAATGGTGGTGCAGCTTCGCCGCGTCCATCATGTATTTATGAAAAGGTATGTAAATAGACGAGTTGTAATCTAGTGGTGGTGGGGGCTTAGATTTTAAGCAAAAAGACAGCGTTGCTGTCTTTTTTTTGAGGCATTAAATGTGCTTTCATATATTTGCTCCCGGAGCAACACTTACTATCGAGCATGTCGCAGAGAGTATAGAACTGCTAGAAGGTGGTCGGTCAAGAGTTGCCGTTGATATAATTGTAACAAATGGCTCTAATAATGACGTAAATGAACTCCATATATTATATCCGAGGTCTTTTACTCGCCCATCGAAATCAATGGAAAAAATTGAAGTTGATATTGCTGCGGCGGACATATCTCATACGATATTATCAGAAGATGCTTTGCATAATATTAAATATAATGTTGGAGGATATTCACTTATATATGAAAAAGTTACGGGTACAGATAATGAGTATTATATGTTGTTTGGCTTTCCAGACCAGGAGGTCCCTTACCAAGATACTCCAGACAGTCCAATTGCATGTTGGCTAACAAAAAACGAAATCGAAACAGTTAATAGCGGTCTTAAATTTGCAAAGTACTATAAGGGTTCGAGATCGCCCATAAAATTTATCGCGTTTCTTGATGAGATAAATTTTTCGATACTTGGCTATAAGTTTCCCGCAAGCCTGAAGCCTGGTCAGTGTCAGTTTATTAGGCTGCAATTTGGTCCTTATATTAGTTCATTGTGTGGGAACAATTTTCTCCCTGATTTAATCAAGCGATATTTTTCGCATCTTGAATACTATTATGAGATTGCTAGCCCATACGATGTGATTCATCGATTTATTGTGAGGAGTCGGCTTCAGATTAAATTTTTAACCGATACTTTAGATCGGGTTATTGTTGAAGAAATTATTAGACTAATATCAATTGTCGAAAAAAGTCGAACAGAGTATAAACGCTGGAAACTTGATATATATCCCAAAGAGTTTGCATTTTTACATGATATAGTCATGGTAGGGTCTATTCAGCCTTTAGGAACGCTTCCAAATAATAATAATGACTTGATAGATGTATATTATCCTTCGAGATTTGGTGGCTCTCGCCCATGGAGTTTTGGGTTAGGCGCTATTATAAGTAGAGTACGAGAGACCTACGCAGCTTTTCAAAGTTTTGAGCGTCGGTCTTATAATTTTATCACTACACCACGATCTTTGCCCTGGTGTGATATTGTTAAACTTGATAAAAAATGTGGTTTTCGATTGTATTTTAGTGCAAAGCCTACTTCTTATAGTCGTCAAATTGTGTTGCAGATAATAATATTTTCAATTTTTTATATTGTGATACTTAAGCCAATTATTGAGCTGTCTTTAGACTTTGTCCTCAATGCACTGTCTCTTGTTGACACACACGTATCTTGGTTCTCGCAGTCTATTGTAGAATATATAAAGAGAGTTTTTGAAAGACTAAATAAATATGAACATGAGAACCCTGTGCGTTTTCATTTTCAGTTTGCGATTGGTGTATTTGCCGCCGAGAAAATATGCTCTATACTATTCCATAGGATTGCGAACAAAGTCAAGACATTAACTAGGCGCACGGCTAATAGAGGTCGCTAGCTTGTGGCATGATGGACACGTATCGATTAAAAAAATAGAAGATATGACGAATTAGCTAGGAAACTATTGTCGCCGGCCGGTTTAGTTTTTAATTGGCCTTGCAGATGTCGCCAGCGTTACTGTTATAGAAGGCATTGCTTTTGGCGGTTGAGAGTTGACCAGTATTCTAACGTAACTGATAGGTCCAGTTTTTTATAGCCTGCGCTTATGGGCTATATTTAATCGATTACAGTAACATTCTCTTGTTTAGCATTACTGCACCAGCTCTTGTTAAGAAATGCATCTAGCTAGATAGAGAGAAGAGGTTCGGAATCCACCTGCAGATGTGCGGGGCAGCGCCCTGCCTACTTCTTCTTGGGCTTGGGCTTGGCCGCGGGTTTCTTGGCGGGCTTGCCGCTGGCCGGGGCGGGGGCGGGGGCGCCGGCGTAGGTTTCGGTGTAGGCGTCCAGGGCCTCCTGCTTGGGCACGCCCAGGCCGGTGAAGATGCGGGAGAGCACCTCCACTTCGTTGCCCGAGATGCCGCCGCTGGCCTTGGCCGCGTGCACCAGCATGGCCGCTATCCCCAGCTTGAAGTTGTCGAAGCAGCCCTTGAGGGTCTCCACGGCCTTTTTCTCCAGGGTGCGGTGGCCGTGGGGGGAGTCGTAGCGCCTGAACAGCTCGCCCAGGCCCAGGCCGTCCGTCTGGCCGAACACGAAGCGTTTGTAGAAGGGGGCGCCGGAATAGGCCGCCACGCTGCGCTGGTCGGCTACGCCGTCGGCCTTGGCCACCAGCCGGCAGAGCACGTCGATGGCCTCGGGCTTGCCCAGCCGGCGCAGGGGGCCGATGGGGCGGGAGGGCGGGGTCTCGGGGATGGGGGTGGGCGGCTGGCCCTCCTGGTAGGTGCGCTGGTACTCGTGCACCACCTCGCCTGCGGTGAGGCCCAGGCGGTTGCCCACCCGGCGCAGCACGCCGAGCTCCCGGCCGGACACGGACCCGTCGCTCTTGGCCACGTGCAGGAGCAGGGCGGCCAGGGCCAGGCGGTATTCCTTGGGCGTGCCCTGCATGGAGCCCGCGGCCAGTTCCTCGATGCGCAGGAGTCCCTGGGGCGAGGAGTAGGTGCGGAACAGGCTGAAGACCGAGCCGGTGTCGAACTTGCCCAGGACCCTGCGCTGGTAGAACCAGGTATTCTTGTAGGAGGACATCTCCTCCAGGGTGGTGCGTCCGTCGGCCTTGATCATGAGCTGGACCAGGGCCTCGGCCCCGTCTTCCTTGCGCAGTGCGGGCATGGGTCGCCTCCTGGAATTTCTGGGGGTTCCGCGCCAGTATCGCCCAAGGCGCGGTTTTGGGCAAGCCGTGGGCCGGGATTTCCCTCACCCGGCTGCGGCCTTGAAGTCCTCCTTGCGCAGCCCGTGCCGGCGCATGAGCTTGCGCATCTGGCGGGGGGAGACGCCCGCGGCCCGGGCGGTAGCCGCCACCCGGCCGGCGTGGGCGGCCAGTTGCGCGCGCAGGTACTCGGCCTCGGCCCGGTCGCGGGCCTGGTCCCGGCACTGGGCCAGGGTCAGGCCGGGAGCCGGGGAGCCGGCCGGGGCGGGCGCACAGGCGAAGAGCCCTTCGGGGAAGGACGCCGGGGACAAGAGCGGCCCCTGTTCCAGGATTGTGGCCCGCTCCATGAGGTTGCGCAGCTCTCGCACGTTCCCGGGCCAGGGGTGCCGGGCAAAGGCCTGCAGCACCTCCGGGGCGATGCCGGCCACGGCCTTGCCGTGCAGGGCGTTCATGCCGTGCAGGGCCTCCCAGGCCAGGAGCGGGATGTCCTCGGGCCGCTGGCGCAGGGGGGGCAGTTCGATGGGGAAGACGTTGAGCCGGTAGTAGAGGTCCGGCCGGAAGGCCCCGGCTGCGGCCAGGGCCCCCAGGTCCAGGTTGGTGGCGGCCAGGATGCGGGCGTCCAGGGGCAGGTCGCGGTCCCCGCCCACGGGCCGGTACACCCGGTCCTGGAGCACCCGCAGCAGCTTGACCTGGGCCGCGGGGCTGAAGGTGCCCACCTCGTCCAGGAACACGGTGCCGCCCCGGGCCTCGGCCAGGCGGCCGGGGCGTTTGCGGTCCGCGCCGGTGAAGGCCCCTTTCTCGTGGCCGAAGAGTTCGCTCTCCAGCAGGGTGTCGGGCAGGCCGCTGCACATCACCGGCGCGAAGGGCCCGGCGCTGCGCTGGGACAGGGCGTGGATGTAGCGGGCCAGGAGGTCCTTGCCCACCCCGGTCTCGCCCAGGAGGAGCACGGTGGAGATGGTGGGGGCCACGGCCGCGGCCAGGTCGCAGGCCCGGCGCATGGCTGGATTGCGGGATGCGGCCAGGCGCAGGGGCGAGGCATCGCCCGGCCGGCCGCGCCAGCGGGCAGGGTCGAGCCCCATGAGCGCGCGTACCCGGTCCACCACGTAGGCCACTTCCAGCAGGTCGGGCGGGGCCAGGAGATAGTCGTCCGCGCCGGCGCGCACCGCATCCACCGCGGCGGCGGTGTGTTCCCGCGAGGCCAGGGCCACCACCGGCCCGGCGCAGGCGGCGCGCAGCCTGTCCAGGCCCGGGCCGGGGCGGGCGGCGAGGAAGGGGGAGTCCGCGAACACGGCCAGGTACGGGCCGTTTGACGCCAGGCGGAGGAACTCTTTCGGGGTGCGGGCCAGGTCGGTGCGCACCCCGGGGCCGAAGCCGCGGCCCACGGCCTCGGCCAGGGTGGTGTGGACAGTGCCGATCAGGACCTGGCGCATGCGCGCCCCCTTCCGGGAGAGCGGCCCCCGGAGTTCCGGTTTCCGGGCAGCGGAACCACGTGTTCCGGTTGGTTTCTTCGTACCATGCCGCAGGGTTGGGGAGCAACGCCAGAAGTGCGGAATCCGGATGTCTGGCCCCTGATTCAGCCAAGAAAATAATCATATGCAATTTCAATGTGTTGCCCTGGCACGGGACGTGCTCTTGCCGGGGTACAAGGGCGGCAGGCGCCATGCGCAGGCTGCTTCGCCCGGCACCCTCACCGGGTCCGGGCCAACCTGGGAGGAAGGGCCATGGAGCGACCGAGCGGCGGACACGACGCGGACATCCTGGGCATGCTGCTGCCCGGCCGGTTGGACTGCGGCCGGGACGAGGCCGGGGTGGTGCTCTACGGCAGCGACGAGCAGCAGTACGCGGTGTTGGACACGCCCCTGGGCAGGCGGCTGGAGGCCTTTGCCATGCGTTGGGTCAGGGTTTCCGGCCGGGTTGAGCGGCAGGGCGGGCACAATCTGCTCACGGTGCGGCGATTCACGCCCCGGGCCGAGGTGCCCGGAGCGGGAACAGGCAATGCCGGGCCTGGCGGCCCGGTCCCGGGCGCAGACCCGGGAGGGGGAACAGCCATGAAGAACATCACGAAGATCCTGTGCGCCGTGGACTTCTCCGAGGCCACGGCCCTGGTGGCGGGTTACGCCGCGCTGATGGCCAAGGGCCTGGGCGCGGAGGTGCTGGTGCTGCACGTGGTGCCGGCCATGCAGCATTTCACCGAGTTGGAGGTAACGGACGAGTCCCTGCGCGAGTTCGAGGAGCGGTCCCTGGCCCGTGCCGAGAAGGACATGCGGGACTGCGTGGCGGCTGAGTTCAAGGAGATGCCGGGGGCCAAGGGCAAGGTGGTGCTGGGCTTTGCGCCGGACACCATCGTGGACGAGGCCCAGGCCGAGGGCTGCGGCATGATCCTCATGGGGACCCACGGCCGCACCGGCCTGTCCCGGCTGCTCTTCGGTTCGGTGGCCGAGCGGGTGGTGAAGACCTCGCCCCTGCCGGTGCTGACGGTCCGGCCCGAGTAAGCCAGGACATGGTATGAACTGACTACGCCGCCCACCCTGCCGGGCGGCGTGTCAGGCTGCTGATAAAGCCCCATCTGCGTCGTTGCTGCGGAAAAAGCTGAAACTCACGTAGCTCCAACTACGCTTCGTTCCAGCCTTTTCCTTGCGCCTAGCATCTGGGGCTTTCTGAGCAGCCTGACCAGATTGGCTTTGTCGTCAAGCTGGTCTGGTTTTTGTTTCAGCCAAGATCCACGGTCTCGAAGTGCATGTCGGCCAGGTCGAAGAGGAGCATCTTGCCGGCCAGGGCCGGGGGCTGGCCGGCCAGCAGGCGCGCGGCCTCGGCGCATTGCAGGGAGGCGGCGGCGTGCACCGCCGGGCCGGGGCAGCCCAGGCTGTCCTCGGCCCCGGGCCGGGAGCCCAGGAGGTCGATGGGCGAGGGGCCGTGCGGCAGCACGGTGGCCACCCAGCCGGTCCAGCCGGCCACGCCGGCGCTGACCAGAGGCAGGCCCGCGGCCCGGGCCGCGTCGTGCAGGGCCGGCCGGGAGGCCAGGCCGCCCAGGCAGTCCAGGGCCAGGTCCGCGCCGGAGAACAGTTTCGCCATGCCGCCCCGGTCCAGGAAGCCCAGGCGCTGTTCGAACTGCACCGAGGGGTTCAGGCCGGCCACGGCCTCGGCCGCGGCCTGGGCCTTGGCGCAGCCCAGGCCGGCCATGCGGCACAGGGCCTGGCGGTTCAGGTTGCTCTCCTCGAACCGGTCGCCGTCCGCGCCGCGCAGCCGGCCCACGCCCATGCGGGCCAGGGTCTCCAGCACGGTGCCGCCCAGGCCGCCCAGGCCCACCAGGGCCACGCAGGAGCGCAGGAGCCGGGCCTGGCCCGCCGGCCCCAGGGAGCCCAGGTTGCGGGCGTAGCGCTCGGGCGCCACCCCGGCGTCCAGGGCCGCGGCCTCCAGCTCCCAGGCCGGCACCCCGTGCGCCGCGGCCAGGGCGGCCACTTCGTCGCAGGCCAGGGAGCGGTACGCGCTCCCGTCCGGCTGCCGGGCCTCGCGGGCCAGCCTCGCGATGTCTTCCTTCAGCTTCATGCGCCTCCCTTACCACGCGGCCGCCCGCCTTTGCCAGTGTCGAGGCCATGCCTGGCCTCATGGCGGGACGGAAGAAGGGCGGTTCGCGAACCGCCCCTACAAAGACGGGCAGGACCGATCGGTCGTGCGTTCTTCGGTAGGGGCGGATCGTGATCCGCCCTTCTTTTTCCTTCCTCTGAATGTGCTTCGCCTGTTGCCTGGAAGATCGTGCGCGCAATCCCGCACGGTCGGGTCACGACCTGGATGCGCCCGATAAGGTCCAGGGGGTTACCCCCTGGCGAGGGGTCGCAAGGGGGCGAGGAGCCCCCTTGCCGGGGCCCGGGGCGGAGCCCCGGCCCTCAGCCCTGCCGCTCGAGCAGCCGGGCGGCGCCTTCGGGGAGCAGGGGGTTGGCCAGGGCGGAGCGCTTGGCCTGGGCGAGGCCGGACAGGGTGGAGGTGGTGTCCAGGAGGTCGGGCAGGGGGGATGCTCCCGCGGCCTCCATCACGTCCAGGAGCCGGCCGGACTGCTCCAGGCGCAGTTCCTGGGCTGCGGGCGGCTCCAGGTCGGCCAGCAGGGTGGGGGGGAGCAGGGCCTTGGCCGTGCCGCCGGCCAGGGCCGCATCCGTGGCCGCGGCCCAGCGGGTGAGCAGGCCCGAGTCCGGGTCCAGGAGCTTGGCGCGGACGCCCGCGGGATCGCCGGCCAGGCCGCTGGCGAAGGCCGTGGGACTGAAGGACAGGGTGGAGTCCGGGGTGCGGGCCAGGCCCAGGCTGGAGATGCCCGGGACCAGGTCGTCCACCGGGTCGCGGAAGCGGGCCGGGAAGTCCTGGTCCAGGAGGTCGGCGTTGCGCAGGAGCTGGGTGCTCAGGTCGTTGTAGGCGGCCACGATGTCGGCCATGCGGTCGGCCATGTCGCCCGCGGCGTCGCGCACGGAGACCGCTTTGACCTCGCCCGTGGCCTGGTGCACGGCCAGGTTGACCCGGCCCTGGTCCAGGCTGAAGACCCCGGTCTCCGAGGTCAGGGTCTGACCGTTGACCTGGATCCGCGCATCGGAGCCGGGGTTGGCCGTGGGCTGGAAATCCAGGCTGGACAGGAGGTTGCCGCTGGGCGTGGCGGACCAGGAGGAGCCGTCGTAGAAGTAGTCGCTTCCGTCCTCGCGCAGGGTGAGGGCGCTATTGGCCGCGGGAGTGGTCTCCTGCCAGGCCGAGCCGTCGTACTGGTAGATGTTGCCCGCGGTCCAGCCGTTGGCCGTGGCCGTGGCCACGTACCGGTCCCCGGGCTGGGGGTTCTGGGGCAGGGTTCCGGTGGGGTCGAAGAAGTCGTCGGCGGCATCCAGCCAGGGGCCGCCGTACTCGGTGAGGGACAGGCGCTGGCCCTGCTTGGGCGAGGCCAGGGACACCTGGAGGTATTCGCCCTCGGCCCAGTAGGCGTCGGAGCGGTCCAGGCCCGAAACCCGTTGCTGGCCGAGGACTTCGGCCCTGAGCAGGCCGGTGGAGGAGTTGATGGCGTCCGCGGTCCGGCGCAACACCTGGTCCCAGGTCATGCCAGCGTCTATGTCCACCGAAATGGCGCCGCTCGTGTCGCCCAGATCGTATGCCAGTTTGTATTCGCCTGCGCTGAGGCCCGAGTCCGCGCGGGGGTCCAGGACCGAGGTGATGAGGCTGGCGGGTTTGGCCAGGCGGTCGATGCGCAGGTCGTAGCGGGTGGGGGTGGCCGGGGTGGTGGCGTGCTCGGTGGCCTTGAGGTCCAGGTTGCGCACCAGGTCGCCGGTGGAGTCCGCAACCGCGATGTCCTGGTCCGCATGGGCCGGGTTCACCGAGATGTCCAGGAACGTCCCGATCTTGTTCACGCCTTCGAGCACCTGGCCCGCGAAGCTCTGGCGCACCACCGAGGCCTGCACCGGCAGGTCCGCGGCGTTGATGGCGTCGGCCGTGGCAGTGAGCACGCCCTTCCAGTCCGCGCCCGCGGGCACGGTGACCGTGACCGTGCGGGACTCGCCCCCCTGGGTGAGGGTGATGGCGTAGTCCGTGTCCGTGTCCGCCGCGGCCAGGGTGGTGGTGGCGGTGGCGGCGCGGGCCAGGGACAGGAGCTTTTCCTGGCGCGGGGCCTCGCCCGCGGCCTTGACCGTGGCCGTGGCCGAGTTGTCCAGGCCCGGGTTGCGCACCGCCACCCGGCCGAGGTTGAGGGAGGAGCCGACCGGCCACTGGAACTGGCCCAGGGTCTTGGAAAACGCGGACAGGGAGCGGTTCAGGGAGGAGACCAGGGGCTGGGCCAGGCGCTGATAGCGGGCCAGGCGCTGGGCGTTGCCCGCGCGGTACGCCCAGCCCGAGGAGGCCAGGAGCCGGGTGGCCGCGGCCGCGGTGCGCGGGGCTTGGGCCGCGGTGGAGATGGTGGTCTCCTGCGGCAGTTCGCCCCCGTACTCGACCTTGGTCACCATGGCGACCTCAGTAGCGGACCTCTTCCAGGCAGAGGCCGTGGGCCGGGGCCGTGGGGTAGTGGGTGTTGCGGTTGCGGCTCTCCAGGATGGCCC
Organism: Desulfovibrionaceae bacterium UBA6814; assembly: GCA_002452635.1. Classification (GTDB taxonomy): domain Bacteria; phylum Desulfobacterota; class Desulfovibrionia; order Desulfovibrionales; family Desulfovibrionaceae; genus UBA6814. The sequence goes on from DKEU01000263.1 coordinate 24,572, forward strand.
GGGCCTGTTCGGGCGTGAACTTGCCCTGGCCCACCCAGACCATGAGCCCCATGAGGTTGCGCACCATCTGCTTGAGGAATCCGTCGGCCGTGAAGCGCCAGGTCACCTCGCCCGGGAACAGGCCCGGGCCGCGTTCGATGGAGGCCAGGGTGCGCACGGTGCTGGCCACCCGGGTGCCGGTGTTCTGGAAGCTCTTGAAGTCGTGCTCGCCCATGAGCAGGGCCGCGGCTTGGGCCATGGCCTCCTGGTCCACCGGGCCGCAGGCCCAGGCGTGGCCGCGGCGCTGGGGGATGCGCAGGTCCCGGAAGGGCCACAGGGTGTAGGCGTAGGTCTTGTTCTTGGCGGAGAACCGCGCGCTGAACGAAGGGTCCACCCGCTCCACGGCCAGCACGGCCACGTCGTCCGGGAGCTGGGCGTTCAGGGCCCGCTGCCAGGGCAGGCCCAGCTTTTCGGCGGGCACGTCGAAATGGCAGACCTGGCCCAGGGCGTGGACCCCGGCGTCGGTGCGGCCGGCGCCGGTGACGCGCACCGGTTTGGCGAGCNNCGAGCATGGGGGAGATGACCTCCTCCAGCACGCCCTGCACCGTGCGCTCGCTGGTCCCGGACCGGCGGGCCTGCACCTGCCAGCCGCAGAACCCCGCGCCGTCGTAGGCCACCGTGAGCTTGAGCCTGGGCACCGGGTTGACCGCCTATTGGAAGGGCACCTGAAGCTTGGTCAGGGCCTCGGACAGCTTGGCCGCCTTCTCGGCCGGGACAAAGGACAGGATCTCGCCGGCCTGCCGGCCGCGCATGCCCGCCAGAATCTTGACGGCGATCTTCTCGTCCAGGGTGGAGAGCACGTCCGCGGCCTGCTTGGCCTTCATGTTGGAATACACGTCCACCAGGTGGCGCAGCTTCTCGTCCTTGAGGGCGTTGGCCTCCTCCAGGAGCCGCTTGAGGTTGGACTCCAGCTCCTGCAGCCGGACCAGCTTCTCGTCCACCTGCTTCTCCAGTTCGCGCACCTGGCGCTCGCGGCGGTCCAGTTCCTCAATGGCCCGCTGCTTGGAGCGCGGGTCCAGTTCGGTGGCCTTGCCCTCCACCTTGGCGGGGTCCTGGCCGGCCTTGGCCGCGGCCGGGTCGGGCTTGGTCCCCTCGGCCGGTTTCGCGGCGTCCGCGGCGGGCTGCTCCTGCTTGGCCGGGGTTTCCTGGGCATAGGCCGGGGGCGTGGGCTCGCCCACCTGCACCGCCACCACCACCAGCAGCAGGATCTTGAACACGGCCACCAGGGCCAGTCCCTTGAGCACCTTAGTAAACGGAACGCGCGTAGCGGATCGTTGCCATCTCATCGTATTCCCTCTGCTCCCGGGCGCTGGCCTCCCGCCGGAAGGCGATCTCCTGCTGGCTGCGCAGCCGCTCCAGGAGCTTGCGCTCCTTGGACCGCTCCACCAGTTCCCGGCGCTTGGCGTTCATGAGCCGCGTCAGTTCCATGAGCCGCATCTCGGCCTGCTCCATGTCCTGGATCAGGCGCTTACGGTACTGCCGCCACAGCCAGATGTCACCCTCGGTCAGCTTCTCGCCCGAGTACAGGCTCTCCTCGTGTTTCTGCAATGCTTTCCGCAGGTTGTCCACGACAACAACCTGCATGTCATGGTCCGCCTTGGCCTTGGCGAAGGCGAACTTGGCCTGGTCCTCCCGCTGCTGGCGGTACTCCAGGACCTTCTGCAACCTGAACTGGAATCCTCGCGGCATGCCCACCCCTAGCAAAACCCGGGCCGCGGGGGCAGGGAGGGGGGCTGGGCCGGCGTAACAACAAGAGGGCGGATCGCGATCCGCCCCTACCGAAGAAAAACCGCCGTGCGCAGCAGCAATTGTTTTTATGTAGGGGCGGTTCGCGAACCGCCCTTCTTCATGCGCCCCGAATGAATTCCTCGGTCAGCCGACAGGCTTCCGTGTCGGGGTGCTGCACCGGGGGGTGCTTCATGAAGAAGGCGGAGGGGCCTTCCAGGGGGCCGGCCAGGCCGCGGTCCAGGGCCACCTGGCAGCAGCGCACCGCGTCGATGGCCACGCCTGCGGAGTTGGGGGAGTCCTCCACGGACAGGCGCAGTTCCAGGTGCATGGGCACGTTGCCGAAGAGCCGGCCCTCCATGCGCAGGAAGCAGACCTTGTTGTCCTTCTGCCAGGCCACGTAGTCGCTGGGCCCGATGTGGACGTCCTCGTCGGGCAGGCGCTCCGCCGCGGCGGACTGCACCGCCTCGGTCTTGGAGAGCCGCTTGGACGCCAGGCGGGAGCGCTCCAGCATGTTGAGGAAGTCGGTGTTGCCCCCGGTGTTGAGCTGGTAGGTGCGGTCCAGGGGCACCCCCCGCAAGCGGAACAGGTCGGCCAGGGCGCGGTGCACGATGGTGGCCCCGAGCTGGGACTTGATGTCGTCGCCCACCAGGGGCAGGCCCGCGGCCCGGAAGCGCTCGGCCCATGCGGGATCGCTGGCGATGAACGCGGGCATGCAGTTGACCAGGGCCAGGCCGGCCTCCAGGCAGCACCCGGCGTAGAACCGGGTGGCCTGCTCCGCGCCCACGGGCACGTAGTTGAGCAGGATGCGCGCACCGGAGTCCTTGAGTTGGCGCACCACCTCGGCCCGGCTGGGCTGCGGGACGTCGGCCGGCACGAAGGTGCGGTGCTCCGGGAACTCGCGCATGTGCGGGGCCACCCCGTCCAGGATGGGGCCCATGGCCACCGTGACCCCGCTGGGGGGCAGGCCCGGGGAGAAGCGGGCCGTGCAGTTGGGCGGGGCGAACACCGCCTCGGACAGGTCGCGGCCCACCTTGCGGGCGTCGATGTCGAAGGCCGCGGCCACCGCGATGTCGCCCGGGCCGTAGCCGCCCAGGTCGGGGTGCAGCAGGCCCGGGGCCGGGCCCGGGCCGGCGGCGCGGTAATGGTGGATGCCCTGGACCAGGGAACTGGCGCAGTTGCCCACGCCGGCTATGGCGATGCGGATGCGATGCACGGGTCCTCCGGGTGGCGGTTCCCGGGTTCCTGCCGCGGGATGGAAAGGCTTGCCGGGCCTGTTTTTTATCCACCCTGGGCCAGGAGAGTCAAGGCGGTTCGCAGGGCGGCGGCCAGCAGGCGGGCCAGGTCCGGGGGCGCGGCGCAGGGATCGGGGAACAAGGCCTGGTTGGCCTCCAGCTCCAGGCCCAGGTAGCCGGAGCCCAGGCTGCGGCGCAGGGTCGTGGTGAGGCCGTCGGCCGCGCCCCGGTAGGGGGCGTTGCGCCGCACCCGGAGGTGGGGGGCGGCGCGGGCCAGAACTGCTTGCCAGGCCTTGGCCAGTCTCGCTTCCCGGGACCGGGCCGGGTCGTAGAGCAGGCCCAGGTCCATGACCCGCTCCCGGTTGTCCAGCACCGGGGTGAAGGAGTGGACCGCCAGGTGGAGCACCCGGCGGTTGCCGGCCAGGAGGTCGGCCGCGGCTCGCTGCACGGCCGAGCGGTGGGGCTGCCAGAACGCGTCCAGGATGGCCTGTTGCTCGGTTGCAGGCAGGGGGCGGGTGAACTCGGAGAAGAGCGCCCGGTGGCCCCGGGACCGGTTGGGATCGGCCAGGAGCCGGGTGGTCTCGCAGGCCAGCAGGGGGGCGTCCAGTTCCTTGGCCAGGAGCCGGGCCAGGGCCAGGGCCCCGGGGTCCCAGCCCCGGTGCGAGGCGAGCAGGGCCTTCTGGCCTGAGAACAGGCGGCGGTGCCGGGCCGGCACCTGGTTGCCCCCGTGTTCGCAGGTCAGGAGCAGCGCGGGCTCAGGCACGGAAGACCTCGCCCCGGTCCAGGCAGCCGGCCAGGTCCGCGTAGACCTCGCGCAGGCGCTCGCGGCGCAGGTCGCCGTCCAGGGCGGCCAGGATGCGGCGGGCCAGGCAGCCCTGGTGCGCATAGGCGGCCAGGGCCGGCTCCCAGGCCGGGTCCCGCGCCTCGGGCGGCAGGCAGGTTTCCCGCAGGTGGGCCCAGAGATCGGCCGCGCTGAGGCGCGAAACCCCAGGCAGGCCGAGGGCTGATAGGTAACCTGGATGCTCCAGCACGGTCCGGTCCGCGTCCCGGATGCAGGCGAGCAGGATGCGGGCCAGGTCCTCGGTGGCGAAGGCCTGCTGCTCGGCCAGGCCGGCCCAGCGCTCGGAGACCACGGCCTGCAAGGCGGCGCAGGCCAGGGCCGCCAGGCCCAGGTCCGCGGCCGGGCACTCCTGGATGTCCAGCACCCGGATCTCGATGGCCCCGCGGTCGAAGCGGGCGATGGCCCCGCGGGCGTTCAGGAACTCGTGGCGCAGCAACCCCTCGGGGTCCAGGGGCACCATGTCCCGGTACATGCGTTCGAAGATGTCGCGGCGGTAGGTGGCCTCGTCGAACACCGGCTCGGGCACCACCTGGCCGGACACCGAGGGCACCCGGGCCGAGTTGTGGCGGTAGACCTCCATGCGGCTGTCCAGGAGCCCGGTGGGCCTGCCGTCCAGGATGGGCGAGCTGGCGAAGAGCGCGGGCAGCACCGGCAGGAGCAGCCGGATGGCCGCGTGCAGCCGGCCGAACTCGGCGTCGCCGGCAAAGGGCAGGTTCAGGTGGGTGCTCTGCAGATTGGACCAGCCGTGTCCCTTGCACCCGAAGATGCGGTCATAGGCGCGGTAGATGGGGCCGTCCTCGTGGGGCCAGAGCCGGGTCTCGCGCAGGGGGTCCATCCAGGGGTGGGCCCCGCCGGGCAGAAGCCGGCCGCCCAGCTCCGCGGCCAGGGCGTTCGCCTTGGCCACGTCGGCCTGGAAGGTGGCGGCCAGGCCGGCCAGGCCCGGGGCCGGGCCGTTGGTCTTCATTTCCAGCACGTGCAGCACCAGCTCGTTGGACCAGGCCGTGGCCCCCAGCTCGACCTCCGAACATGGCGAGCAGGGTTCGCCCGCGGCCTTTTCCAGGAGCCTGTCCGCCGCGGGCAGCACGTTGAGGCCCACGGCGTCCACCAGCATGTACTCCAGCTCCACCCCGTAGCCCTGGAACAGGGCGAGGCGGCTCACGGCCGGTCTCCCCGGGTGCGCTCCCGCATGCGGTGCAGGAACACCTCCATGATGCGCTGGTACAACTCCATGCCCAGCACGTCGTCCTCGGCCCCGGCCTCGATGCTGGGGTTGTCGTTCACCTCGATGACCACCACCTTCTTGCCCACCTGCTTGAGGTCCACCCCGTACAGCCCGTCGCCGATGGCTGCGGCGGCCTTGAGCGCCGCGCCCACCACGGCCTTGGGGGCCTTGGCCACGGGCAGGGTCTCCACCCGGCCGTACACGTCCCGGCCGCCCTTGCCCTTGCCCAGGATCTGCCAGTGGTGCGGGGCCATGAAATACTTGCACACGTAGAGCGCGCGGTTGTCCAGCACCCCCACCCGCCAGTCGAAGTCCGTGGGCAGGAACTCCTGGGCGATGATGAGCTCGGACTTCTTGAGCATGCGCCGCACCGTGACCGCCAGCACCTCCGGGTCCTTGGCCATGAACACCCCCTGGGAGAAGGAGCTGTCCGGCTCCTTGAGGATGCAGGGCAGGCCCAGCTTCGGCAGCACCTCGGCCAGGTTCCTGGAGTGGAGGATCACGGTGTGGGGGATGGGCACCCGGTGCCGGGACAGGATCTCGGCCAGGAACACCTTGTTGGTGCAGCGCAGGATGGACTTGGGGTCGTCGATGACCACCAGGCCCTCGGCCGCGGCCTTGCGGGCCATGCGGTAGGTGTGGTGGTCCACGCTGGTGGTCTCGCGGATGAACAGGCCGTCGAACTCCGAGAGCCGGCCCGAGTCGTCGCGGGTGATGAACTCCACCCCCATGCCCATGCCCTCCGCGGCCCGGGCGAAGCGCTTGAGCGCCCGGGGGTCCGAGGGCGGCCGCTGCTCCTTGGGGTCGGTGAGGATGGCCAGGTCGAAGCGCGAGACCTGCTTCTTGGGGATGGAGAGCTTGCGGCCCGCGAAGTGCTCCGAGGCCCGGGCCGCGGCGAACCCGTGGTCCTCGGGCGGCAGCTCCTTCACCGTGGCCGGGGACACGTTCACCAGTTGCCAGCCCCCGGCGAAGCTGAAGTCCGCCCGGATGAAGGGCGCGGGGAAGGTCTTGAACAGCCGCGAGGCCAGGGGCTCCAGGGCCTTGTCCGGGCACTTGCCGAAATACGCGTACAGGGAGAGCTTGCCCGGCTCCCGTCCGGCCAGGAGCTTCTGCATGAGGTCCGCGAGCTCGTCCGAGGCCAGGCGGATGAGGCCCACGGATTTCATGTCCTGGATGGTGGTGATGCTGGGTACCGCCTTGTGGCCCCGCGCCTCGGCCAGGAGCGACACGTAGTAGCCGATGCTCTGGTAGCGGTAGGACAGGCAGATGTTGAACACCCGCGCCCCGCGCTGGGCCGCCAGCTCGCCGTCGGTCAGGTAGCTGCGGGCGGGCAGGGGGTCGATCCCGGTGAAGCAGAGCGGGCACTCGTCAGGGTTCTCGATGACGACGAGAACGGACACGCTTTCCTCCTCTTTTGTTCCTGGGTGGCATGGGGGTTTGGGTCTTTCCGGCAGGGGCCGGCGAGATGACCAGCAGGTTGGCGTCGTAGGTCAGGCTGCCCAGCAGGATGGCGCAGGACAGGCGGTTGAGGTCCACCTCGTAGATCTGGCCCTGGCTCATGGGGTTGGGCAGCAGGGGGTCGGCCACCAGGGCCTCGCGCCGCTCCATGTCGTAGCCGCACACCACCACGAAATGGCCCGCGGGTTCGCCGGCCACGTCGTCGTAGACCAGCTTGCCGGCCTCTTCCCGCTCCCGGGCGGTGCGGTAGAGGTAGGTGGCGGACAGGCCGGTGAGCACGGGCAGGGATTTCTTGAGCAACCGGCGCAGGAGCGACACCGTGAGGTCCTGGAAGCGCAGCTCCCCGCCCAGGGCCAGGAACTCGGTGTAGGCCCGGGCCGCCAGCCGCACCTTGGGCCGGTTGGTGGCGGCGGCGCGGGCCGCCAGCTTGGCCGGGAAGTCCGGGGCCGGGTCCGCGAACCAGGTGGGGTCCAGCACCCGCAGGTCGTAGGTGTAGATGGTGGCCCGGTAGCCGCGCCGCAGGGCGTGGCAGGCGAGCAGCACCGCCAGGGTGCCGCCCCCCGGGATCTTGGGGGTTTCGGCAATGACCCGGCGCAGGGGCACCACGTCGCCCCAGTAGCGGTAGACCGCGTGCAGGCAGGTGGGGCCGCAGGTGGAGTCGTCGGGTTGGGGCAGGATGTCCAGGTGCAGTTTGGATTCCATGTACGCTCCGGGGAACGCGCGATGTTTTCTCCCTACACGCATCCTGCCCGGAATGGAATCGGCAGGGTAATCCAGGCCGGGCGGTTGAGAAAATTCCTTTTGGAAGGTAATGTTAGGAAACGGGTAGGTGTAAGGACACGCCCCTTGCTTCGCCTCGCTCCCCCTGGAACCGTCGCATCGATTCCGGCAGCGAAATATCACGCCACACCGCACCGTGCTCCGGGAGTATCCGATGCTCGAGCCCCATTCGCCCATAGAGAAGCTGCACGAGGACATCTTCGTGGCCCGGCAGCCGATCTTCGCCAAGGACCGCTCCCTGTGGGGCTACGAGCTGCTCTTCCGGGACTCGGGCAGCGCCACCGCCGCCAAGTTCTCGGACCCGGACGACGCCACCTCCCGGGTCATCGCCGACGGCTACACCCTGGCCCGGGCCAGCCTGGCCCCGGAGGTGCGCACCCTCATCAACTTCCCGGAACGGCTGCTCCTGTCCCGGTTAGCCCAGGCCATGCCCGCGGAATCCTGCGTGGTGGAGGTCCTGGAGTCGGTATCCCCCAGCAAGCAGGTGCTGGCCGCCCTGGGCGCCCTGCGCATGAAGGGCTACACCCTGGCCCTGGACGACTACGCGGGCCAGGCCAGCCTGGACCCCTTCCTGGCCGTGGTCCAGGTGGTCAAGGTGGACTTCGCCAAGTTGGGCTACGAGCGCAAGCGCATCCTCAAGCTCGCCTCCCAGTTGCGCCAGCCCGGCCGCATCCTGCTGGCCGAGAAGGTGGAAACCCCGGAGGACTTCGACTTCGCCCGCATGCTCGGGTTCGAGCTGTTCCAGGGGTTCTTCTTCGCGGTGCCCGAGATCATCCCCGGCCGCAAGATATCCGCGGCCGAGGGCGCCAGGCTCCAGCTCATGCACGAACTGGGCAGGGACGAGTTCGACGTGCGCCGCCTCACCGCGGCCATCGAGCAGGACGTGTCCCTGACCTACCGGCTCTTCCGCTTCATCAACTCGGCCATGTTCAGCCCGGGCATGACCGTGGATTCGGTGGAGCGGGCCGTGGTGATGCTCGGGCAGCGGCAGTTGGTCCAGTGGCTGCGGGTGGTGCTGCTCACCGAGACCGTCCAGACCCCCCCGGCCCGGGAGCTGGTGCATCTTTCGGCTTGCCGCGCCCGGTTCCTGGATCTGCTGTGCAAGGCTTCGGCCGCCTGCCGCATGCCCAGCGAGTCGCTTTTCCTGCTGGGCATGTTCTCCCTGCTGGACGCCCTGTTCGGCCAGCCCATGGCCGAGGTGCTCACCCACATGCCCCTGCCCCCGGGCATCCGCGAGGCCCTGGTGGAACGGGCCGGAGATCTCGTCGCCTGGCTCGACCTGGCCCTGCACTACGAACGCCACGACTGGCAGCAGGTCATCCCCCTGCTCGCCGCGGTCCGCCTGGACTTCCAGGCCGCGGACCGGATCTACGTCCAGGCCCAGGCCTGGGCCCAGGGCGTCCTGCACACGGCCACGGCCCAGGATTGAGGCGGCCCGCCCCCCTTGCCAAGCCGCGGGGAAAGAGCCAGGATGGCCCCGGAGGATACATGCAGGACGCCATCGTACGCGGCATTCTCATCGGCGGCTCCCTGGGCATCATCGGCACCTGGTTCATGGATATGGACCCCATCCGCGCCGTGGGCCTGGGCCTCATCGCCGGCTTCCTGGCCGGCATAACCCGCTACCTGGCGCGCAGGAAGCGCAATGGGGACCAGTGAGCCCGAGTCTCCGGCCGCCCCGGCCCCGGCCCAGGGCAACCCGCGCCTGCTCCGGCTGTGGGGCGGCGGCGTGCTGCTCCTGGTCCTGCTCTACGTAGCCATCGACCTCCGCCTTCCCGCCCGGGAGGTGGTCTCGGGCGTGCCCCTGGACGTGGCCCTGCACTTCACCTGCTTCGCCGGCCTGGCCGCCATGGCCCCCCTGGCCTTCGGCCGCGCGGGCAACGCCCTGGCCGCCCTCCTCTTCCTGCTCGCCCTGGGCATGTTCCTGGAGATAACCCAGTACTACCTGCCCCACCGCTTCTTCTCCTTGTACGACGCCGGGGCCAACGTGCTGGGCCTGGCCGCAGGCGCGGTCCCCGGCTTCATCCTGTTCGCCTTCTCCCGCAGCAAGCGCTGAAATCCCGGCATGTTGCCGTTTCCGCCGTCTTGCGACTGCCGTAAACATGCCGCGCCACGTCACACGGCCTGGCCTCCGGAGTGTTGACAAAACGTACACGATGCGTAATCCCCGGGCCAGGAGGAGACACCCATGGCCAAGCGCGTCCGTTCCGTCCGCGTGCCCGAAGAACTGGCCAAGCTCGACCTCTCGGCCGTGATCCGCGAGTGCGAGCGCTACCTGCGGGACCTGGAGTCCGCCACCCTGCTCAAGGCCCAGGGCAACAAGGAGGCGGCCGAAGCCCTGCTCCACACCCGCCAGGCCGACCTGGGCAAGAAGATCGGCCTCAAGATCTGGGAAGCCCGCGTCGCCTTCGGCAAGGCCCGTTCGGCGGAAGAAGAGTAGGAGAAGAACCGAGAGGGAGGGGAACCCCCCTTTTTTCCGCCAGAAAAAGGGGGGTT
>DKEU01000011.1 GCA_002452635.1 Desulfovibrionaceae bacterium UBA6814
CCATCTGCCTCTTCGAAGTGTTCAAACGCATCTACGTCCAACGGGGCGAGCGCGCGGCGTTGCAGGCCGCAGCCGCCATGCAGCGGGGCAGGGTCGTGGAGCTGGGCCAATCCATGGCCCTGTTCGCGGCCAGGCTCTCGGTGGAAACCGGCCTCGCCCTGGCGGACAGCATCATCCTGGCCGCGGCCCGGGCGTACGGGGCCGAAGTCTGGACGCAGGACGCCCACTTCGCCGGCCTGCCCGACGTGCGCTATCGTCCGCGTCCCTGACCTGGGGCTGCTCAGCCCAAGACCGCGTCGCTGAACTTGCCCACCCCGTACTCCCGGCGGCGGAAGAACTTGTCCGGGCTGGGGCCGATGATCTGCATTTCCGGGGTGCGGCGCTGCATGTCCAGGGCGATCTGCATCTCCTTGGTGCAGCCCGTGGAGAAGGTGGAGTCCTTGCCCGCCCAGATGGGCGGCACCTTGCGGCGCAGCAGGTCGAAGCTGGCCTCGATGTCCTGCACCGACTGGAAGCGCCACACGTCGATGAGGCCGCTGCGCTGCACGTTTTCCCACATGTACATGAGGTCGTCGGCGTCCATGCCCTCTTCGAAGTGCTCGGCCGGGTTGATGATGAAGGTCTTGTCCAGCCGGCCGCGCAGGTGGTTGACGAAGGCCGTGACCAGCTCGATGGCGGTGCGGGTCTGGCCGGGCAGGGACCCGATGATGGCGCTGTAGAACATCACGCTCTTGCCCGCGGCCTTGGCCTGGCGCATCCGGACGATGATCTCATCGGCCTTGGCCAGGAGCGCCGACTCCGCGAACTTGATCACCTCCGTGGGCTTGGGCTTGAAGCCCAGGCGGAAGCGCCCGCCCGCATCCCGGTCGAAGCACACCACGTCCCGGGTGAACCGGTGCCCGGTCTCCATGAGCCGGCGGCGGTGCACGTTGCCCTTGGCCAGCACCAGGTCCGCCTCCTTCCAGGCCCGGGCGAAGGTCACGCTGGTGCGGTAGAGGTTCAGGTCCTCCCGGGTGCCGTCGCTGACGACCAGGAAGGAATGCTCGCGCTGGGCCTTGAGCAGCTCGTTCTTGGTCATGCGCTCCTCGGGCAGCAGGTGCGCGCCCTCCAGGGCCCGGGCCAGGGCCGGGTCGGCCTCCCAGTCCCAGAACGCCGGGGCGTTGAACAGGAACCCGTTCTTGAGGGCCAGGGTCACCCGGTGGCCCTGGCGCAGGAGCGCCTTGACGACCAGCAGGTCGAACATGAGCCCGCCGCTGTCCTGGGGCAGGTAGAGGATCTTCAGGGAGCGGCTGCCGGCCTGGCCGAAGGCCTGGCGCAGGTGGCGGAAGTCGTCGCGCACGGCCAGGGTCTCGGCCTTCAGGGCCTCGAAATCCGGGGTGTAGCCGGGCTCCAGCCAGAAGCCGGCCATGGTGGACATGACCAGGAGCCGCTCCAGCTCGATCATGTCCAGGTCGAAGCGCAGGTCGGACAGGCGGTGGCAGGCCAGGCTGTCCTCGGGGCAGATGTTGAGCAGGCGGTCCACCGTGGGGGAGGCGATGACCTGGGCCGCGCGGGCGTTGTACTCCCGGCGCAGGCTGCGGTGGGGGTCGGTGAGCCCGCTCTGGGTCAGGAAGATGGTCAGGAAGCGCTTCTGCATGCGGGAGGGGATGATGATGGGCGAGGCCTCCACCATGCGGAACTTGTGCCGGGTCAGGGTGAGGATGCGCTCCCGGGTGTAGGAGTCGGGCACGAACTCCTCGATGATGTTGGCCACCTTCTTCCAGCGCCAGTCGTATTCGTGGCGTAGCTCGTCGGCCAGGTTGAGGGAGAGGAGCAGGCGCAGCATGCGGTCCGAGCAGGGGGCGAAGACTTGGTCCTCGTCCAGGGCCACCATGAAGCGGAGCTGCTCGGGCGAGGCGTTCTCCCGCGGGGTCATGGAGTGTTCCAGGTCGTTCTCGGTGAGGAAGTGCAGCAGCCAGGCGTCCAGACCGGGGGACTGGCCGAAGCGGAGGTCCTGGACCGAACGGAACTCGGGGAGCGCGCTCATGGAATGTCCTGTGCGGGTTGGGGGTTCTGTCTGGCCCCGTATAGCCGCTTGGGCGCGGGAAGGGAAGGCGGGGCGCGGGCGAAAACAAAAGCCGGCCCAGGGGCCGGCTTTTCTGACGGTTGCAGGGCGGGGCTAGGCCTTCTCGATCATCATGCCCTCGTCCTGGCCGATGGCGCGGTAGGAGGCCCCACCGCAGTCGAAGGTGCAGTCGTTGCCCGGGAACAGGGTGGCGCGGGGCGTCCACTCGTCGCCGACCATCAGGTCGCGGGCCCCGCCGTTCTCCTCGTAACGGACCTTGGTCCCGTCGGCCATGGTCACGAACTCGGTCTCCTTGAGATGCACCGGCAGATCCTTTTCCGTGTAGTCCATGTCGTCCCTCCTGGTTCGAAGCCCATGGGCCCATGCAGGCCCTTCATGTGCGCTGACACTGGCGGGAGTCGCAGGTGGAGGTCGTATGAGCGAGGCGCAGCGTGCCGGGAAGACCGCCCTCTCCCCGGCGGGAGTTGGGGGAAATATAGGACGTTTTCCTAGCGGGTTCAACGATTTTCCCAAGAAATTTTAGGAATATTTACGACCTGGAGAGTAGGTTGGGCCTGTGCGCGAAACCCTGCGCCCCGGGCCGCATCCCGGGCGTCCGGCCGGCCCCGGACAAGGGAAGAGAGCAGCCAAATCCCATGGGTATTGCTTCTAGAAATTGTCTTGATTTCGTCATTGAAAAAAGTGTATGTCTCCGGCATGGGGTTGCAAGGTTCGGAGCCGGACCTTGTTTCTCCATACTCCAGGCCACGTGCAAGGGGGAGCTATGCCGCAGGTTGCAGCCCGCGTGAGCGACGAGCACGAGCAGTGGCTCAAGGAATACTTCCGCACCAAGAGCGCGGGAGCGGAGTTCGTGGTGCCCTGGGCCGTGGACACCTTTTTCCGGGCCATCAATACCGTGCGCGGCGCCTTTTCCGCCGGCGAACTCAAGACCATCCTGGAGGCCCACCGCGAGGTCAAGCTGTTGCCCGAGCAGTCCCGCCTGGCCTATCTCCAGCTCCGGGTGCAGGACGCCTGCGAGCTGGCCATGGTCCACACCAAGCACGGCGCGTCCCAGGCCAACCTGGAAGCCAAGCTCAAGCGGATCAACGACACCCAGGCCGCGGCCCTCATGATCTGGGCCACGGCCTACTGGGTGAGCAAGGCCTGGAGCGAAACCAGCATGGACGACTACGTGAAGGCCATTACCTAGCCCTGGGGCGGGTTTTACCGGTTGCAGGCCGCCCCTCGGGCGGCCTTTTTGTTTCCTGGCCTAAAGACCCGCAGCCAAGCGGCCGATACGACTGAGAGCCGAAGCATCCGACGGCCCCGGAGCACCCATGCCCAAAGCATCGTCCCTCATCCTCGTCCTGGCCCTGGCCGCGGCCCTCGCCGCCGCGGCGTGCAGCCGCCCCGCGGTGGGCGCCTTTCCCTCCGAGACCCAGCCCAAGATGGCCGCGGTGCGGCACTGGGAAATCCTGGCCGGCGAGGTGGCCGACCGGGTGAAAAAGGCCCTGGACGCCAACAGCGAGATCGCCCAGACCCCCATCGACGTGGTGCAGGAATGCACCGGCCCGTTCTGCGCGGTCTTCGGCCAGCTCCTGGCCTCGGAGCTGGTCTCCCGCGGCCTCCAGGTGGCCTCCCGCCACGAGGGCGTCATGGCCCTGCGCTACCGGGTGCAGGTGGTGGCCCCGGAGGAGCGCGCGGCCAGGTCCGCGTCCGAGACCACCCTGGCCATGGCCGGCGGGGAGTCCAAGGCCGCGTCCGGCACCGCCGAAGTGGCGGTGACCAGCGAATTGGTCTACCAGAACCGTTTCCTGGTGCACCACACCGGCATCTATTACGTGGACGCGGCCGAGGCCGAGACCTACGGCCGCCCGCTGCCCCCGGGCAAGCCCGGCCTGGCCCCGGGCGAATCCGCGGGCCGCGGCGTGCGCATCACTGGAGAATAGGGAGAATAGGAGGCCGTCATGTTCCACCGTCTGCTGCCGCTCTTCGCGCTGCTCAGCCTGCTGGCCGCCTGTTCCGCTGCCGAGCCCAAGCCCCAGGCCGCCCTGTCCATGGATCCGGGCGCGGCCTTCATCGCCGAGAACCATGCCGCGGCCCGGGAACTGGCCCTGGCCGCCATGGGCCGTCTGGAGCCCGGCTCCCGGGTGCTGGTGGCCACCTTTGCGGACCAGGACGACCTGGAGCAGACCTCGGCCCTGGGCCGGCTGCTGTCCGAGCAGGTGGCCACGGCCCTGTCCCGGGCCGGGTACGACCTGCTGGAGGTGCGCCTGCGCCGCGACCTGGGCCTGCGCCCGGCTGCGGGCGAATTCGGCCTTTCCCGCCGCGCCGAGCTGCTGGCCAGCGAGAACGCCGACGCCGAGGCCGTGCTGGTGGGCTGCTACACCGCGGACGCCGAGGCGGTGTTCGTGTCCGCCCGGGTGGTGCGCACCCGCGACCAGGTGGTGGCCGCGGCCAAGGACTGGGCCCTGCCCAACCGCGGCCTGGCCGCCCGGCTGCTGGCCGCGGGACACGAGAACGACGATTTCGAGCGTCTGCTCAGGCCCGGCCAGCCCATGGCCGCCAAGGCGCTGCCCAGGATGCCGGTGGTGGAGAACCTGCCCGACGCCGCCCTGGACGCGAAAAATCCCTTCCACGTAAAGCCCTAGAGCGCGAAAAACGCTCCCGGCCTTCCGGCCGGGGGGGGGCCGGCCCCGGGAATTCCCTCCCGGGGCCGGACGTGCTAGGGTGCGCTCCGCACCGGAGGACCGCACCATGGTACGTCGCCGCATCCTGATCCTGGCCGCCTGCGCCGCGGCCCTGCTGGCCGTGGCCTGCTCGCCCCAGATCAAGCTCAAACAGGACTTCGCCGAGCCCCTCGCCGAGTTCACCCTGTCCGGCGAGGGCGCGGACAAGATCCTCTACCTGCCCCTGCGCGGCGTCATCAGCAGCCAGCCCACCGAGGGCTTCATGTCCACCCGGCCCAGCCTGGTGCAGGAGACCGTGTCCCACCTGCGCAAGGCCATGCTGGACCCGGACGTGAAGGCGGTGATCCTGGCCGTGGACAGCCCGGGCGGCGGGGTGGTGGCCAGCGAGATCCTCTATGCCGAACTGGCCGGGTTCACCAAGCTCACCGGCAAGAAGCTGGTGGCCCTCATGTTCGAGGTGGCGGCCAGCGGCGGGTATTACGCCTCCCTGGCCGCGGACCGCATCGTGGCCCATCCCTCCACGGTCACCGGCTCGGTGGGCGCGGTGTTCATCCAGCCCAAGGTGTACGGGCTCATGGACAAGATCGGGGTGGGCGCCGAGGTGGCCAAGTCCGGCCGCAACAAGGACATGGGCTCGCCCTTCCGGGAGACCACGGCCGAGGAGAAGGAGCTCGTGCAGCGGATGATCGCGGGCATGGGCGGCCGGTTCCTGGACCTGGTGGCCGAGCGCCGGGGCCTCTCGGCCGAGGCCAAGGCCACGGTGGGAACGGCCCGCATCTTCACCGCGGCGGAGGCCAAGGAGATCGGCCTGGTGGACCGGGTGGGCTTTTTGGCCGACGCCCTGGAGGAGGCCCGCAGCCTGGCCGGCCTGGCCGAGGACGCCCGGCTGGTGGTGTACCGCCGCAGCGCCTTTGCCGAGGACAACGCCTACAACCTGGCCACCGGCCAGTGGGCCGGCAGCCGGCCCCTGGCCGAACTGCCCCTGGCCCGCCTGCTGGACGGGCCGGGCACCGGGTTCTATTACCTCTGGGCCCCCGAGTACGGGGGGTATTGAGAAAACGCCACGCGGGCAATCCCCGCAGGAGGAGAGCATGAGCGAATCGGAGTGGGTGATCGTGGAGACCTTCGAACTGGGCGACCCCCGGGCCCTGACCGTCAAGCGGCGCTGGGACGACATCGCCGAGGACCTGGCCCTGTACCCCGAGGCCAACGTCCGCCTGGTGGAGGACCCCTCGGGCCTCCGCCTGGAGGTGTCCACCTTCGTGAACAGCTACTTCCAGGGCGGCCTGGGCAGAGGCTAGCGCAGACCGTTGAAAATTTCCCGATTGCTGCGTTGCTGCGAAAACGCCAAACCCTCACGTATTGGCAATACGCTTCGGGTCTGGCGTTTTCTTGCGCCTTGCACTCGGGGTTTTTGAACGGTCTGCTGTGAGAATTAAAAAGCAGCGGCCGGGGAGGGGACTCCCCGGCCGCTGCTTTGTTTCGTTTTTTCGGGCCTAGCTGACCGCCAGCGCGCCCTTCAGGTAGGCGTCCAGGGCCGCGTCGGGCGAGCCGGCCGGGGCCTGGAGCACGGTGAGGCCGCGTCCGGCGCAGGCCGCGCGGTCGGCCTCGGCCAGGCCCCGGGCCAGGAGCACGTTCACGTCCTGATCCGCCAGCCAGGCGGCCCACTGGCCGGGCTCGGCCGGGAAGTCCTCCAGGGGTTTGGTGCCCACGGCCTGGGCGGTCTTGTCCACCTCCACCAGCAGGAAGCGCTTGCAGGTCGCCGGGCTCTCGCTGAGCATGGTCCCGTTCAGGGGCAGGGCGATGCGCAGCACGCCTTCGGCAGGCAGCTCGGGAGGCGCGGCAACGGCCTCGGGCCGGCCCTTGTCCAGGGCCAGGAGCCGGTCCACCACCCCGAGCAGGGCGCGGGCCGCGTGGCCCTCCTTGTCCACCTTGAGCAGGGGATAGCCCTCGTCCGCGGAGCGCACCAGCTCCGGGTCCAGGGGGATGCGGCCCAGGAAGTCCGCGCCCATCTCCGTGGCCAGCTTCTCCCCGCCGCCCGCGGCGAAGATGTCCTCCACCTGGCCGCAGTGGCGGCACACGAAGCCGCTCATGTTCTCGATCAGGCCCAGCAGGGGGTTGCCCATGAGCCGCACGAAGCTCACCGAGCGGCGCACGTCGTCCACGGCCACGGCCTGGGGGGTGGTGACGATGACCGTGCTGGCCGTGGGCCCCAGGAACTGGAGCACGCTCATGGGCTCGTCGCCCGTGCCCGGAGGGCAGTCCACCACCAGGTAGTCCAGCTCGCCCCAGTACACGTCGGCCAGGAATTGCCGGATGAGCCCGCCCTTGACCGGGCCGCGCCAGATCACGGCCTGGTCCGGGTCCTTGAGCAGGAAGCCCAGGGACATGACCCCCAGGTTCTTGCCCCAGGACACGGGCTCCATGCCGTCCCGCTCCATGTGCGGGTCCTGGCCGGTGAGGGAGAGCAGCCGGGGCACGCTGGGGCCGTGCACGTCCACGTCCAGGAGGCCCACCCGCTTGCCGGCCAGGGCCAGGCCCACGGCCAGGTTCACGGCCACGGTGCTCTTGCCCACCCCGCCCTTGCCGGACAGGACCACGATCTTGTGCCTGATCTTGGCCAGGTTGCCTTGCATGCGCGCTTCCACCGGGTCCACCGGGGGCGTGCACGCCCCGGGGTCCTGGCCGCAGGAGCCGGAAGAGGCGCAGCCCGAACACTTGGAATCGTCGGCCATGGCTTGTTCTCCTTTATTACAAGTTGCGATCAAAACCCGTCCTGGGTTTTGCTCGCCTCGGCCAGGCGAAAACGCGGTTTCGCCCGGCCTCGCATGGGCTTCGCCCATGGCGCGCCATCCTGGCGCAGGATGCCGATGTGCGCTCTTTGAACGCACCTTGGCATCAGTCGGTCACGGGCCGCATCTTGGCCTTCTTGGCCGCCACCGCCGCGCGCAGCCAGTCGTACCAGGCCGGGAGCCCTTCCTTGGTGCGGCAGGACATGGGGAATACCGCGATGTCCTTGTTCAGGGCGCGGGCGTGGCGGGTGGCCTTGTCCAGGTCGAAGTCCACGTAGGGCAGGAGGTCCACCTTGTTGAGCAGCATGACCGCCGCCTCGGCGAAGAGCAGGGGGTATTTCTCGGGCTTGTCGTCGCCCTCGGCCACCGAGAGCAGGGCCACCTTGTGGTCCTCGCCCACGGTGAACTCCGCAGGGCAGACCAGGTTGCCCACGTTCTCCACGAACAGGATGTCCAGCCCGTCGGTGTTGATGCTCGCGAGCGCGTCCAGCACCATGCCGCTGTCCAGGTGGCAGGCGCCGTCGGTATTGATCTGCACGGCCTGGGCCCCGGTGGCGGCCACCCGGCGGGCGTCGTTGTCCGTGGTCAGGTCGCCCTCGATCACCGCCATCTTGAACTCGTCCTTGAGGTCCGTGAGGGTGCGCTCCAGGGTGGAGGTCTTGCCCGACCCGGGCGAGCTGATGAGGTTGAGCACCAGGATGTGCTGCACCGCGAAGCGCTTGCGCAGCTCCTCGGCGATGCGGTCGTTGGCCTCCAGGATGTTGCGGACCACGGGTATCTGCATGGTTGCTCCAGCGGGCCTCATTCGGCCTCGAGGTTCTCGATGTACAGTTCCTTGCCCTCCAGCACCTCGTGCCCCAGGTCCTCGCCGCAGGACGGGCAGGGGATGAGCATCAGGCGGTCGCACTCCTCCGGGGAGAACTCCTTCCCGCAGGAGGAGCAGCGCAGCCGCACGGGCACCTCCTCCATGTCCAGGCGCGCCCCGGCCAGGGGAGTGTCCTGGGTCACGGCCTGCCAGGCGAATTCCAGGGCATGGGGCACCACCGCGGCCAGGGCGCCGTGGCGAACCAGGACGCTGACCAGCCGGGTGACCCCGTGCTTGGCCATTTCCTGTTGGACAATGCCGACGAGGCTCTGGGCAATGGACATCTCGTGCATGGGCCTCCGTGCATAAAGAAATTCGCGCGCCGCGTCCAGACGTGCGGCCGCTCCGGGTTCTCCACTTGACTGGACTCCTGGCCCATGCTCTAGAGAACCGGGACTCTTGCGCCCTGCGTCCTGCGGGCGGGGCCGGCCGGGGGGCTTGCCGGTCACGGCCGGGTTTCGTCCGTTCACGGAAAAAATGCTGAATTTTTTTGAATCCTCGGACACAGTTGCGCGCGTATGAGCGCAAAGGGGTAGTGCATGTACGTCGGCCTGAAGATGCTCAAGCTAGGTCAGTTCCCCACCGTCACTCCCGATTCCCTGGTGATCGAGGCCGAAAAGCTCATGGAGCGGAACCGGCTGTGGATGATTCTGGTGGTGGACGACGGCCGGCTGGTGGGTTTCGTGAACCGGGAGGACACGGCCGAGGCGCTGCCCTCGCGGGCCACCAGCCTGTCCCGGCACGAGATCAACTATCTCCTCACCAAGCTCAAGGTGAAGGAGATCATGAAGAAGGACGTGAACATCGTGCCCCCGCACATGGAGATCGAGGAGTGCGCGGACCTCATGGACCGCGAGAACCTCGCCGGGGTGGCGGTGGTGGACAGGAAGCAGAAGCTCTTGGGCTACATCAACCGCACGGTGATGCTGGAAGTCCTGGTGGAGGAGATGGGCCTGCGCCTGGGCGGCTCGCGCATCGCCTTCGAGGTGGAGGACCGCACCGGGGTCATCCACGAGGTGTCGGGCATCATCGCCCGCCTGGGCATGAGCATCATCTCCACCAGCACCTTCTTCCACAACTCCCGGCGGCTGGTGGTCTTCAGGATCATGACCGCGGACCCCGCGCCCGTGGTCAAGGAGCTGGAGGCCGTGGGCTACCGCATGGTGGGGCCGGAGACCTTCGAGGCCGACTGGCGGTAATGGACCGAAAATACCGCACGGTATTTTTTCATAAAACTTCCCGTGCTCGGGAAAGAGCACTGGCCAGCCATCCCACGGGAACCGGAATCACGGCGCACGCATGCCCCTGTTGGAAGTCGACAACGTCACCCTGACCTTCCGAGGCCTGGCCGCCCTGCTCACCGTGGGCTTCACGGTGGAGGAGGGCTCCATCACCTCCCTCATCGGTCCCAACGGCGCGGGCAAGACCAGCATGCTCAACTGCGTGAGCGGCCGGTACACCCCGGACTCCGGGGACATCCGCCTGGACGGCAAGTCCCTCAAGGGCATGCCCGCCTACGCCCGCACCGCCCTGGGCCTGTCTCGCACCTTCCAGAACATCGCCCTGTTCCGCGGCCTGTCGGTGCTGGACAACCTGCTGGTGGGCCGGCACCGCCGCCTGGACTACGGGCTGCTCTCGGCCCTGTTCTATTTCGGCAAGGCCCGCCGGACCGAGGACGCCCACCGCCGCCGGGTGGAGGACGTCATCGACTTCCTGGGCCTGTCCCCCTACCGGCACCAGCCCGCGGGCCGGCTGCCCTACGGGGTGCAGAAGCGGGTGGAGCTGGGCCGCGCCCTGGCGGCCGAGCCCCGGCTCATCCTGCTGGACGAGCCCATGGCCGGCATGAACCTGGAAGAGACCGAGGACATGGCCCGCTACATCCTGGACATCAACGAGGAGTGGGGGGTCACCGTGCTCCTGGTGGAGCACGACATGGGCGTGGTCATGGACCTCTCGGACCAGGTGGTGGTGCTGGACTTCGGCCAGATCCTGGCCGCGGGCGCGCCCGCCGAGGTGCAGCAGGAC
>DKEU01000067.1:0-5574 GCA_002452635.1 Desulfovibrionaceae bacterium UBA6814
GCCACGAACTGGATCATAAGCAGGGCCTGGGATACGGATTCGAGATCGGGGAGGGCGCGGGCGGCGGTGCGATCCATGGTGGTGTCTCCTTTGCCGGGGTATGGCGTTGCCCGGTCCGGACCGTGCGGGAAGGGCCGGGCAACGCGGCTCCAGGGATACCGCCGCGTCTGATTTTTGTCAAGCTTAACTTTACAAGTTTATGGATTTTGTACGTCAAAACAATACAAACGAGCAGTGTTGCCGGCTTCGCTCACATCATCTCTCGGGCCATCCAGATGACCCGGCCCACGACCTCCACGTTGGCGTACTCGGCCAGGGATATCTCCAAGGGCTCGTACAGGGCGCGGTTGTCCGAGAGCAGCACCAGCTTGCCCGGCTTCTTCTCCAGGCGCTTGACCACCATCTCGTCGTCCATGCGCACCGCGTAGATCTTGCCCGCCAGGATGTCCCGCTGGGACAGGTCCACCAGCACCACGTCCTCGTCCTCCAGGGTGGGCCGCATGCTCTCGCCGGTGACCCGCATGAGCCGCATGGTCGCGATGTTGCCCTTGCCCGCGATCCAGTCGCGGCGGAAGGCGTAGTAGCCCAGGATGCGCTCCCCGGTCTCCAGGGAGCCCCCCCCGGCCGAGGCCCGGGCCTCCACCATGGGCACCCAGTCGTAGGCGTCCGCGCCGTAGGCCATGTGCTCTTCCCGGCCCTCGCTTTGCAGGTGCATCTCGCCCTCGCCGGTCTCCAGCCAGGACGGGTTGAGCCGCCTGGCGCGCAACAGCTTGAGCAGCCATTCCGAGGGAATCTTGCCCTTGGCCTTGGCGTCGCTCACCGCGCCCCGGCCCAGGCCCAGCTCCTCGGCCAGGGCCGTCTGGGTGGAAACCCCCAGGGCGAGCATCATCCGCGCCACCACCGCGGCCGCGCCGGTACCGTGCGCGCCCTGCTCCAGGCCCGTCGCGGGCTGCGCCGTCCTCCTGCCCATGGCCACCTCCCGGGTTGCGGTTTGTTCGGTCGACTCGGGATATGAGTACGCTTTTTCTTGATAAAGTCAAGAAAAGTCGTACACGAGGTCCGCGCCCGGCCGGGCTGCTTTTCAAAACCCGCCGAATGCGGCATGGTCCGGGCCGGAGAACAGCCATGTTCATGCGCCTCGCCCTGATCTTCACCCTGGTTCCGGTGGCCGAGATCTACCTGCTGGTCAAGGCCGGCCGGGCCATTGGCGCGTGGCCCACCGTGGCGGTGGTGCTGTTCACCGGCATGGCCGGGGCCTGGCTGGCCCGGCAGCAGGGCCTGTCCACCCTGGAGCGCATCCGGGTGGGCATGGCCCAGGGCGTGCCGCCCACTAGCGAACTGGCCGACGCGGCCCTGATCCTGGTGGCCGGCGTGCTGCTCATCACCCCCGGGTTCCTCACGGATTTCGCCGGCCTGGCCCTGCTCCTGCCTCCGGTGCGGGCGGCCATCAAGGCCTGGGGCCTGCGCTGGGTGCAGCAGGGCATGGCCTCGGGCCGCATCCACGTGGTGCATTCCGGCCCCGGCTCCGGCCCCGGCCCCGGCCAGCAGGCCGGTCCGCGCCAGGAGCGGGAGATCAATCCCGAGGACCGGCCCCGGGACTGACCCGCCATGGACGGTCCCCGCGACGACCGCCGCGGCGGCGACTCCTGGATCGAGATTGCCTCCCTGCATTTCGGCCCGGCCGCCCGGGCCCTGGACCACGCCCGCTCCGAGGACTGGTCCCTGGCCCTGCGCGCCGCGGGGCTGCCCCATCGCGTGCGCCGGATGGGCCGGGGCTTCGGGGTCTTCGTGCCCCCGGCGGTGCTGGAGCAGGCCCTGGCCGAGGTGGGCCGCTTCGAGGCCGAGAATCCGCCCGGGGAGGCGGAAGCCCCGCCCCCGCCGCCTCCGCCCCTGGTGCCGGCCGGGTTCGGGGTGGCCGCGGTCCTGGCCGCGGCTGCGGGGTTCTTCGTGCTCACCGCCTCGCCCGGACTGTTGGGCATGGTGCCCGAGACCTGGCTGGCGGCCGGGACCGCGGATTCCGGGCGCATCCTCGCCGGCCGCTGGGAGCTGGCCGTCACCGCCCTGTTCCTGCACGCCGGGCCGGCGCATTTCCTGGCCAACGCGGCCTTCGGCGGGGTGCTGCTGCACGCCCTGGGCCGCGAGCTGCGGGTGGGCGGGGCCGCGCTGCTCTTCATGCTGGCCGGCGGGCTGGGCAACCTGCTGAACGCCCTGGCGCACGGGCCGGGGCATTTGTCCATCGGCGCGTCCACCGGGGTCTTCGGCCTGGTGGGCGGGCTGGCCGCCCTGCGCGCGGCCCGCGACGGCCGGATCACCCTGCGCCGGGCCTTCGCCCCGGTGGCCGCGGGCGTGGCGCTCCTGGCCATGCTGGGGGCCGAGGGCCAGGACACGGACCTGTTGGCCCACGCCTTCGGGTTCCTGGCCGGGCTGGGCCTGGGCCTGGCCGCGGGCCTGGCGCTGCGCGGCCGGCCCGCCCCGGGCCGGGGCGCGGGGTATGCCGCGGCCGCGCTGGCCGTGGCCCTGGCGGCCCTGGCCTGGGCCGCGGCCCTGGGCCGGGCCCCCCTGCCGTAGACAAAAAAGGGCGTACGCCCAGCCGCGCACGCCCCCCGGGTCCCCGTTCCGGTCCGCTACATCATGCGGCGGTTGGAGGAGCCCCCGGTAATCTGGTCGATGTAGCTCAGGCGGTCCGTGGAGTCCTCGGGCAGGTACACGCCGCCGAAGTCCCTGGCCCCGTCGCTGCCCGGGGGATCCGCGGCCAGGGTGCGGCCGTGCATGATGTCCGCGATCACGTCCCGCGCGTCCACGCCCATGAGGTCCGCCAGGCGCTGCACGTATTTGGGCACCACCTTGCGGCACTGGCTCACGTAGTCCACCAGTTGCCGGTATTCCCGGTCATCCCAGGAGCGCAGGGCCGCGCCGATCTCCTGCCGGGAGAAGCGCACTTGGTCGTAGAGCAGCTTGGTAAGCCGGAAGCGGTAGATGATGTTCATGCCGCACCTCGCAATGTCCTGATGTCCCTGCTGCAAAGACAGCAACACCCGTGCCATTGGCGCGACATGCCCGGGATTTTTTTGAGGAAAACTGAAAAGCCATGCCAGTCGCGGAAGAACGGGGATCGCGCCGGGCCGGCGATAGGGAGCGGGCCGGGCGCAAAACGCGCATTGCGCCAGGAGTTGCGAAATTTCCTTTTGCCATGTCGTGAGATTCACGATATTTCGTGAGCTATTCGGCAGACGACAACCCTGGCCCGGAGGCGTCATGACCGCGGATTCTTTACAGTTCTTCAAGCTGCTCTCAGGCGAGTTGGCCCCGGACAAGCTGCTCCTCAAGTTCCTCATGCTCCTGCTCGAGCTCCAGAACGTGGAGCGCGGCTCCCTGTGGGTGCGCAAGGACGGGCAGTACGTGTGCGTGGAGGCCGTGGGGGTGCAGAGCGAGGAGGTCAGGGGCATGCGCCTGGCCGGGGACCGGCCGAGCATCGTGGGCTGGGTCATGGAGAACGGCCGCATGACCGTGGCCGAGGCCGGCCGCGACGCGCGCCACTTCAAGGAGGCCGAGGCCGGGCTCACGGTGAAGAGCAGCCTGATCCTGGGCTTTCCCCTGTTCCTGCGGGACGGCTCGGTCTACGGGGTGGTGGAGATCATCGACGTGTCCGCGGGCGGGGACCGCATGAACCTGGCCCCCGGCTACCTGGACCTCTTGCAGAACATCGTGGACGTGGGCTCCATCGCCCTGTCCAATTCCCTGGAATTCTCGGCCCGGGCCCGGGAGGCCGAGGAGCTGCGCAAGGCCGTGGCCGCCCTGCGCCAGGAGGGGCCGGTGGCCGGCCCCAGCCGGGCCTTCGGCAAGGTGCTGGAGTCCGCGGCCAGCTATGCCGCCACCGACTACCCGGTGCTCCTCACCGGCGAGTCCGGGGTGGGCAAGGAGGTGGTGGCCCGGGAGATCCACCGCCTGAGCCCCCGCCGCAAGGCGCCCTTCCTGGCCCAGAACTGCAGCGCCATCCCGGCCACCCTGTTGGCCAGCGAACTGTTCGGCTACAAGAAGGGGGCCTTCACCGGGGCCTACCGCGACCGGGCCGGCCTGTTCGAGGCCGCCCGCGGCGGCACCGTGTTCCTGGACGAGATCGGGGACATGCCCGCGGACCTCCAGGCCGCGCTCCTGCGCGTGCTCCAGGACCGGGAGGTCAAGCCCCTGGGCGGCAACACCCCGCGCACCGTGGACGTGCGCATCATCGCCGCGTCCAACAAGGACCTGGAGGAGGCCATGGCCTCGGGCGAGTTCCGCCAGGACCTCTATTTCCGCCTCAATGTCCTGCCCCTGCGCCTGCCCGCCCTGCGCGAGCGGCAGGAGGACCTGCCCTACCTGCTTTCCCACTTCATGGCCCGGGAGGCGGCCCGGCTGGGCGTTGCGCCCAAGACCTTCTCCCCGGCCTGCCTGGAGGCCATGGCCGCCTACGCCTGGCCCGGCAACGTGCGGGAGCTGGAGAACTTGGTGAAGCAGCTCCTGGTGGCCGCCCCGGGCCCGGAGGTCGCCCCGGCCGACCTGCCCGCCCGTCTGGGCGAGGGCGGCTCTGCGGCCTGCCCCGCCGGGGGCGCGGCCCAGGCCGCCGACCTCTTTGCGGGCCGCACCTGGGAGGATCTGGAGCGGGAGTACCTCACCCGGCTGCTCACGCGCCGGCGCTGGAACATCTCCGCCGCGGCCCGCGAGGCCGGGGTCAACCGCTCCACCTTCGACTCCCGGCTCAAGCGGCTGGGCATCCGGAAGGGATAGCCTAGGCCTGGCCCTGGGCCTGGCTCGACTCCGTCTCGAGCTCGGCCAGCTCCGCCTGGAGGGTGGCCAGCTCCACCTGCTTGGCGGCCAGTTGCTCCTTGGCCGCGTCGTCGGACGAGGCCTTGGCCTGGAGCTCCTCTATTTCCTGCTGCACCTTCTTGATCTGCTCCTCCAGCCTCTCGATCTGGGAGTCGGTGTCCGTGGAGCCCGACCCGGACTGCCCGGCTCCGCCGCCGGCCCCGGCTCCGGCCCCGGCCCCGGCTCCGGCAGCGGCCGCGCCCTGGGCAGACGGCTGGCCGGACGGGGATTGCTGGTTGTCAGCGTCCGGCCCGGGGTCGCCCTGTTGGGCCCGCTTGGCCTCCATGCGGGCGTTGACCGTGTCCAGGACCGTCATCTGCTCGTCGCTCAGGCCCAGGGATTCCTGGACCGTGTTGCGGATCTCCAGCTTCTCCGCGTCGCTGAGTTGGGACGGGTCCTTGCCCGCGGCCACCTGCTGGGTGGCCTGGGACATGGCCCGGCCCAGGTCCGAAATGCTCGCCGTGTCGCCCAGGGCTTTTTCCAGGGCATCCACGTCCTTCCCGGACAAGGGCTGGGCCGCTCCGGCGGCCTTGCTGGCGTATGCCGCCAGGGAGTTCGCGGCGGGATCGAAGGTCACGGTCGACATGGCAGGCACCTCCTGGATGGATTTTCCCTGCCTGTCCTATCGGTATCTGTATTGAATCCTTAATATTCTTTACAAAACATTACAGTTCCCCGCCAGGGCCGGGAGCGGTCCTACCCCTCCGCCCGGGCCAGGGCGGCCAGGGCCTC
>DKEU01000067.1:5606-24159 GCA_002452635.1 Desulfovibrionaceae bacterium UBA6814
AGGGCCGCGCTCTGCCGGGCCAGGGCCTCGGCGATCTCCGGGTCCTCGCCGTGGTCCAGGTAGAGCTCGGCCATGAGGTGCAGGGACAGGGCGTCCTTGGGGTTGTGCAAAAGCGCCTGGTGCAGCAGGTCGCGGGCCTCGTCGGGCTTGCCCTGGGCCAGGGAGAGCCGGGCCAGGTAGCGCCGGGTCAGCTCCGCGCCCCCGGGCAGGTCCGCGGCCTTCAGGAGCCAGCGCCGCGCGTCGCGGAACCGCCGCGCCCGCTGCGCCAGCTGGCCCAGCCGGATGTGGGAGTACAGGTGCCCCTGGTCCAGCTTGAGGCAGCGGCGGTAGGCCTCGCCCGCCTCCTTGGGCTGGTTCAGGCGCTGGCACGCGTAGCCGAAGTTGTACAGGGCCATGAGGTCCTTGGGGTGCTTGGCCAGCACGGTCTTGAACTGGCGCTTGGCCCCGGCGTAGTCCCCGGTGCGCGCCAGGCACACGCCCAGGGAGTTGCGGGCCAGGGCGTTGCCCGCGTCGGCCAGGAGC
The DNA here is from genome assembly GCA_002452635.1 of Desulfovibrionaceae bacterium UBA6814. Classification (GTDB taxonomy): domain Bacteria; phylum Desulfobacterota; class Desulfovibrionia; order Desulfovibrionales; family Desulfovibrionaceae; genus UBA6814. Next base: position 6,129 of record DKEU01000067.1, read on the forward strand.
GACAGCTTGTACTCCTCGATGGCGTCGAAGGTCTGGCCCTGGCTGTAGAGCGCGTCCGCGTGGATGTTGAGGGCCACCGAGTCCAGCACCCCCAGGTGGGGCGGGGGCAGGAGCCGGGCGTACTCCAGGGCCTTGCGCGCGTTGGGGAGCGCGTCGGCCTTGGCGAAGGACAGGAAGGGGTGGAAGGCCACGCCCACCGCGGCGGGCCGGCCGTTCACCCCGGGCAGGCGGGGGGCCAGGTCCGCGGCCAGGTCCGCGGCCCGCTTGCGGCCCACGTCGGGCAGGAAGGCCAGCAGGCTGCCGATGGCGAAGCGGCCGATGGTCGCGCCCGGGCCGAACACCGCGGCCATGGCCCGGGCCGCCTCGGCCACCAGGGCCTCGGTCTCCTCCCCGGGCAGGGAGGCGTCGTGCTCCAGGGGCAGGGCGGCCAGCACCAGGGCGAAGTGCCGGCACCGCTCCCGGGCCTGGGAGAAGTATTCCAGGAAGTCGCGGGACGAGGCCGGCCCGTTGCCCCCCCCCGGGTGCTCGGCCGCGGTGGCCGGGGTGGCGGCCGCGGTCTCCTCGTCGATGAGCTCCAGCCGGTCGCCCGGGGCCACGGGCCGGGTGGGCGAGGCCAGGTGGGTCACCTCGGCCAGGGAGGCGTCCTCGCCCGCGTCCAGCAGGGTGATCTCGGCCACGTAGCCGTTGCCGCCCGGGGCGGTCTTGGGGTCCAGGGCGCGGAACCGCTGGCCCTCGCGCGCGCCCACGCCCTGGCCCAGGCTCACCGAGACCCGGGACATGGGCAGGGTGCGCAGCACGCGGCCGCCCTCCCGGATGATGGCCCCGAAGCCCAGGCACTGGCCCGGGCCGTGCTCCCGGGCCACGGCCGCGGCCCGGCCGGCCTTGGCCAGGAGCACCGCGGCCTGTTCCGCGGCCGGCTGCTCCAGGTGGCGGCCCCCCATGTCGTGGGGGTAGTTGGCGAAGCCCGCGGTCACGGCCAGCCGCACCCCCTCGCGCAGCACCGGCACCTCGAAGATCTCCTTGCGCAGCTTGGCGGCCAGCCCGGCCGCGGCCTCGGCGCAGCGGCCCGGGCCGGCCCCGGGCAGGATCAGGGCCAGCCGGCCCTCGCCCAGGCGGGCGGCCAGGCCGCCCTCGGGCGCGGCCGCGCCGACCAGCTCCGCGGCCTTGGCCAGGACCGAGCCGGCAAAGGCGCAGCCGAAGCGCCGGCCCAGGTCCGCCAGGTTGTCCAGGTGGAGCGCCAGCACCCCGAAGCCCGCGCTGTAGGCGTGGGCCGGGGCGTCGGCAAAGCCCTCCGGCCCGGGTAGGATGCCCTCGCGCACCGCGGCCACCTCCTGGGCCAGGCCGTCCATGAAGTGGGCCCGGCAGGCCAGGCCGGTCTCGGGATCGGTGATGGAGCGCTTGAACAGGAGCAGCTTTTCCATGGCCGCTCCGGCCAGGCGGGAGAGGTAGGGGGGCAGGGTGGCGGGGGCCTTGAGCCGCGCGCCCTTGGCCACGAACACCCCCATGAGCGCGCCCTGCAGCACCAGGGGCAGGAGCACCCGCCTCTCCTTGGGCAACACCACGGTCTCCCCGCGGTGCAGGGCCTCCAGGGCCTCGCCCTGGTCCAGGGACTTGGGGAAGGCCAGGCTGTAGGAGCCGAAGGGCAGGAAGGAGGCGATGTCCTGGGCCAGGAGGTGCTCGAAGGAGATGAGGTCGCGCCGGGTGAGGCGCGGGCCGCTGTCCGGGAGCAGGGTGGCGATGGGTTTCATGGACTTCTCCCATACTGCGGGCTTGGGCTTTGGGCAAGCGCGGCCTGCTGGACATTCCCCGTGGTTTCGGGGCACAACCGGGCGGTAACGCCAAGCAAGGAGATTCCCCCATGTCCCTGGACAATCCGGTGCTCGCCGCCCTGCGCGAGCGGCGAAGCGTGCGCAAGTACACGGACGAGCCCGTCACCCGCGACGAGGTCGCGGCCATCCTGGAGGCCGGCCGCTGGGCCCCCAGCGGGCTCAACAACCAGCCCTGGCGCTTCCTGGCGGTCATGCCCGGCGACCCGCGCTGCGAGTCCCTGGCCGGCTGCACCAAGTACGGGGCCATCGTGCGTTCGGCCAAGGCCCTGGTGGCGGTGTTCCTGGACCGCCGGGTCATGTACCACGAGATGAAGGACCACCAGGGGGCCGGGGCCTGTTTGCAGAACATGCTCCTGGCCGCCCACTCCCTGGGCCTGGGCGGGGTGTGGCTGGGCGAGATCGTGAACCAGTCCGCGCAGGTGCTCGGGGTCCTGGGCCTGGACTCCGCGGACTACGCCCTCATGGCGGTGCTGGCCTTCGGCCGGCCGGCCCATCCCGGGGCCTCCTCCCGCAAGCCCCTGGACGAACTTCTATTGGAACCGTTGGCGGACTAAGGCGGGCCATGGACATCATCACCTTCGCCCTGGGCCCGCTGCAGACCAACGGCTACCTCCTGGCGCACGCGGGCCGGGCCCTGTTCGTGGACCCCGGGGGCGACCCCGCCCCGGTGCTGGACGCGCTGCAAAAGCGCGGCCTGGCCCTGGAGACCATCGTGCTCACCCACCTGCACTTCGACCACGCCTACGGGGTCGCGGCCCTGGCCGCGGCCACCGGCGCGCCGGTGCTGGCCAATCCCGCGGACGAGTACCTGCTCGAGTCCTGGCTGGGCCGGGGCGGGGAGATGGGCGTGCCCGAGGTGCAGGACTACGCGTACCAGCCCCTGGCCGCAGGGGAGACCGCGTTCCTGGGCCTGGCCTGCCGGGTGCTGGCCACCCCGGGGCACAGCCCGGGCAGCCTGACCCTGTACTTCCCCGAAGCGGGCGCGGCCTTCGTGGGCGACCTCATCTTCTCGCGCTCCATCGGCCGCACCGACTTCCCGGGCGGGGACACGGACACCCTGCTGGCCTCGGTGCGGGACAAGATATTCACCCTGCCGCCAGACACCCGGCTCTTTCCCGGGCACGGCCCGGCCACCACCGTGGCCGCGGAATCGGCCCACAACCCGTTCTTCGCCGGAGTGCTCTGATGGCGGACGACACGCAGCGCCTGGACCTCTCGGGCAAGTGCTGAGGGGTGGGGCAGGAGATAGGTTGGCATCTCCGCTTCACCCGGGCCAAGACCCTGGAAATCCTGGTGCGGCCGGCCCTGGAGGGGGCGCTCCGGGAGGAGGCCCTGGCCGCCGGCGGCTGGGACCTGGCGGTGCGGCCCACGGGCGGCGCGGTGCTGGGCACCTTCACCCGCGCGCGGAGGTGGTAGTGTCGCGCCCGGGGAGCACGGCGGCAGGCGGAGTTGCGCACCAGCGGGGACGTGTTTTTTTCTCGAGATGCCTGACGGCATGTTGAGGAGGGGGTGAGCATGGGCTACGTGGCGGTGGTGGCGGCCAGCCCCCGGGCCGGGGGCAATTCCGACGCGGCCGCGGACCTCTTCGCGCGCGGCGCGGCCGAGGCCGGGGCCCAGGTGCGGCGGGCGGCCCTGCGCGACTTCCGGGTGCTGCCCTGCACCGGGTGCGGGGCCTGCGCGGTCCCGCCCCACGCCTGCGTGCTGGCCGGGGACGACTCGGCCGAGGAGCTGTTCGCCCTGTGCCTGGGCGCGTCCGCGGTGGCCGTGGCCTCGCCCATCTACTTCTACCACCTCCCGGCCCTGTTCAAGGCCTGGATCGACCGGGCCCAGAGCCTGTACGCCCGCCGCCAGGCCGGGGACCCGGCCCTGGCCGCCCTGCCGCGCCGGCCCGTCTTCGCCTGCCTGGTGGCCGGCCGGCCGCGCGGGGAGCAGCTCTTCGGCGGCAGCCTGCTCACCCTGAAATATTTCTTCTCGCCCCAGGGCCTGGACCTGGTCGAACCCCTGGTCTTCCGCGGCATCGACGAGCCCGGCGACCTGCTGGCCGACGCCGACGCCTGCGCCGCGATCCTGGCGGCGGGCAGGAAAGCCGGGGCGGAGGCGCTGCGGTGAAGGGTGGTTTTTTTCAAAATACACAAGGTGTATTTTGGGATGGGCTGGCCGACGCCTGCGCCGCGCTGCCGGAGGCGGGGAGGCGGGGCGGAGGCGCTGCGGTGAGGAAGGTTCTTTTTTCAAAACACCCAGGTGTGTTTTGGGGTGGGCTGGCCGACGCCGGGGCCTGGGCCTTCGCAAGTGCGGCACTGGGAGCGGGCATGGAGGCGCTGCGGGGGTGAACGGGCTCGGCGTCCGCTTGGCGTCCTTCCTGGGCCGGCGCTGCCAGGCCTGCGGGGAGGCCTTCCGGGGCGGCGAGCCGGGCGGGGAGGAGAGCGCGCGGCTGCTCTGCCCGGGGTGCCGGGATCTGCTGGCCCCGCGCCGGGCCGGGTACTGCCCGGCCTGCGGCCTGTGCTACGCCGACGCCGCGGCCGAACCCTACCTCTGCGGCCCCTGCCGCAGCGCGCCGCGGCCCTGGCGCAACTTCGCCTGGCACGGGCCGTACGCGGGCCTGCTCGGGGAGCTCCTGCGCACCTTCAAGTTCAACGCCCGCCTGGGCCTGTCCCGGGTGCTGGCGGCCCTGGCCCGGGAGGCCTGGGAGCGGGCCGCCCGGGACGGGCCGGCTCCGGACCTGCTGGTCCCGGTGCCCCTGCACCCGCGCCGGCTGGCCGAACGGGGCTACAACCAGAGCCTGCTCCTGGCCCGGGGCCTGGCCGGGCTGCCCGGCCTGGGCCTGGACCCCGCGGCCCTGGCCCGGGTCCGGGACACCCCGCCCCAGGCCCGGCTGGCCGGGGCCGAGCGCCGGGACAACCTGCGCGGGGCCTTTGCCGCGGACCGGGGCCGGGTGGCCGGCCGGGGCGTGGTCCTGGTGGACGACGTGATGACCACCGGGGGCACCCTGGAGGAGGCCAGCCTGGCCCTGCTCCGGGCCGGGGCGCGCAGCGTGGACGTGCTGGTGCTGGCCCGAACCCCCCGAGAGTGAATTGCCTTGTGCTCGACCGCGATAATCGGATAGAGTCCGGGATGAAGCCCGGAACCATCCCCCAGGAAGGCCCACGCATATGAAGAAACCCGCCGGCGAGACGGAGATGGGCATCTGCCTCTACAGCGGCGAGAGCCCGCTGTGCCGCATGCTGGCGGAATCCGGCGTGCCCGCGGACCCCCGCTGGTACACCCTGATCTTCACCCTGCGCGGCCTGGAGCACGATCCCACCCTGACCCTGCGCCAGAAGTCGGAGATTCAGAACCTGGTGGTGCGGGTGCTCAAGCTGCGGGATTACAGCGAGGCGCGGCTGCTCGAGGTCATTTCCCAGAAGGAGCAGATCGTGTCCTCGCCCTATCGGGAGAAGCTGACCGCCCTGGTGCGGGAGTCCGCGGCCATGGTCAAGGAGTTCGGCGAGCTTCTGGGCCGGCGCACCGGCGACGTGCAGGGCCTGGAGGTCGCGGCCCTGGATGCGGTGTCGAGCGGCCTGCCCGCCGAGGAGGTGGCGCAGACCCTGCGCCGCCATTTCCGCGCCCTGGTGGACACCCTGCAGCAGGACGCCCAGGAACTGCAGCGCCTGGCCACCACCGATCCGCTGACCGGGCTCAAGAACCGCCGGGCCTTCGACGCGGCCCTGGAGGAGCGGCGCGCGGCCTTTGCCGAGCGGAGCGAGGGCACGGCCCTGCTCATGCTGGACATCGACCACTTCAAGGATGTCAACGACACCTACGGCCACCCCATCGGGGACAAGCTGCTCAAGGCCATGGCCGAGCGCATCGTCCAGACCGTGGCCAAGAGCGGGGTGGCGGACGCCGGCACCGCGCGCTACGGCGGCGAGGAGTTCGCGGTGATCCTGCCCGGCCTGGGCCGGGAGCGGGGCGCGGCCGTGGCCGAGGAGGTGCGCAAGGCCGTGGAGCGGTTCAGCTTCGTGGTGCGCACCAGCGAGGGCGAGGTGCTCAAGAAGAACCTCCGGGTCTCGGTGAGCATCGGGGTGGGCGCCACCCGGCCGGAGTTCCTCACCGCGTTCGCCAGCCGGCTGGTGGACGCCGCGGACACCGCGCTCCTGGCCGCCAAGAGCGCGGGGCGCAACCTGGTGGTGGTCGCGCCGGACTGATCCGGGCATTTTTTCCCCGGCCGGGGGCTTGACTTCACCCCGGAAGTTCGGGTATCTGGCCTGTCTCTTTTGGAGGAACCGACATGTACGCGATTGTTCAGACCGGCGGCAAGCAGATCCGTGTGGAAGAAGGCCGCTCCATCAAGGTAGAGAAGCTTCCCGCCGAGGCCGGCGCGGAAGTGGTGCTGGATAAGGTCCTGCTGGTGGACGCCGGCGGCGCCCCCAAGATCGGCGCTCCCTTCGTGGACGGCGCCTCGGTCACCTGCCAGGTGGTCGAGCACGGCCGCGACAAGAAGATCGTGGTCTTCAAGAAGAAGCGCCGCAACGACTACAAGAAGAAGCAGGGTCACCGCCAGGACTTCACCACCCTGAAGATCACCGGCATCAAGGCCTAGTCCAAGGAGATCAGCCATGGCTCACAAGAAAGCAGGCGGCAGCTCCCGCAACGGTCGCGACAGCGCCGGACAGCGCCGCGGCGTCAAGAAGTTCGGCGGCCAGGAAGTGCTGGCCGGCAACATCCTGGTGCGGCAGTGCGGCACCAAGTTCCACCCCGGCCAGCACGTGGGCCTGGGCAGGGACTACACCCTGTTCGCCCTGGTGGACGGCGTGGTGAAGTTCGAGAAGTACATGCGCAAGAAGCGCGTCCTCACCCGCGTCCACGTGGTCCCGGCCGCGGCGTAAGGCGCGTCCGGCAGACACGAATCACCGAGGGTGGAAGGCCGGTCCTTCCACCCTTTTTCTTTTGGAGTCCAGCATGCGTTTCGTTGACGAGGCCGCCATCACCGTGCGGGCCGGCAAGGGCGGGCACGGGTGCGTTTCCTTCCGGCGGGAGAAGTTCGTGCCCCGCGGCGGGCCGGACGGCGGCGACGGCGGGGACGGGGGCAGCGTCATCCTGGAGGCCGACGCCCGGCTGCTCACCCTCTACGATTTCCGGCACAAGCGGGTCTACGAGGCCCAGAGCGGCCGGCCCGGCATGGGCGCGCAGCGCTTCGGCCCGGCCGGCCAGGACCTCGTGGTGGGCGTGCCCGTGGGCACCCTGGTCTATGCCGTGAACGCGCCGGACGAGGAAGGCGCGGAGGGAGAGGCCGGGGGTGAGACCCTGCTCGCCGACCTGGACCAGCCGGGCAAGCGCCTGGTGGTGGCCCAGGGCGGCCGCGGCGGCAAGGGCAACGAGCATTTCAAGACCGCCACCATGCGCACCCCCCGCTTTGCCCAGCCCGGCGAACCGGGCGAGGAGAAGCGGGTTCGCCTGTCCCTCAAGATCCTGGCCGACGTGGGGCTCCTGGGCCTGCCCAACGCGGGCAAGTCCACCCTCACCGCGGCCATCTCCCGGGCCAAGCCCAAGATCGCGGCCTATCCCTTCACCACCCTGACCCCCAACCTGGCGGTCCTGGAGAACGACGAGGGCGCGCGAATGGTGGTGGCCGACATCCCCGGGCTCATCGAGGGCGCGCACACCGGGGCCGGCCTGGGGCACCAGTTCCTCAAGCACGTGGAGCGCACCCGCTTTCTGGTCCACCTGGCCTCGGCCGAGGACCTGGACGCGGACAATCCCTGGGCCGCCTTCGCCCTGCTGGACGAGGAGCTGGCCCTGTACAGCCCGGAGCTGGCGGCCAAGCCCCAGATCCGGGTGGTGAACAAGATCGACCTGCTGGACCCGGAGGTGCTGAAGAAGCTCAAGGCCCGCGCCCGGCGGCTCAAGCGGCCGGTGCGCTTCATCTCCGCCCTGAGCGGGGACGGGGTGGAGGAGCTGGTGGCCGAGATGTGGGCGCGGCTGGACGAGGCCCGGTCAACCCAGGACTAGGCGTCAATTGGAGTTTTTTCCCGCAGGCCGTTCAAAAACCGCGAGGGCAAGGCGCGAGGGAACGTCAAGGCCGAAGCGTATTGCAAATACGTGAGGGTTTGACGTTCTCGAAGCAACGCAGCCATCGCGGGAGTTTCAACGGCCTGCAAGGGGGGCGGCATGGACTGGCGCGATGAACGCAGGCAGGCCCTGGGCTCGGCCCGGCGGGTGGTGGTCAAGGTGGGCAGCGCGGTGCTGGCCGGCCCCGAGGGGCTGGACGTCGGGGTCATCGACGACCTGGCCTCCCAGATCGCCGGCCTGCATGGCCGCGGCATGGACGTGGTGCTGGTCTCCTCCGGCGCGGTGGCCGCGGGCCGGCGGGTGGTGGGCGTCGCCTCCCGCGACCTGCCCTCGCGCCAGGCCGCCTCGGCCGTGGGCCAGAGCCGGCTCATGCACGCCTGGGACCAGGCCTTCGGCACCCGGGGCATCGTCACCGCCCAGGTGCTGCTCACCCACGACGGCCTGGAGATGCGCGACCGCTTCCTGAACGCCCTCAACACCTTCCGCACCCTGCTCTCCTGGCGGGCGGTGCCGGTGGTCAACGAGAACGACACCGTGGCCGTGCAGGAGCTGGTGTTCGGGGACAACGACACCCTGGCCAGCCTGGTGCTCAACGTGGTGGAGGCGGACCTCCTGGTGAGCCTCACCTCGGCCCGGGGGGTGTTCGCCTGCAACCCGGCCGAGCACCCGGACGCCGCGCCGCTCTCCTGCATCGAGGACATCGCCGCCATGGACGTGGAGGGGGTGTGCTCGGGCAAGACCGCGGACGGCTCGGGCGGCATGTACGCCAAGCTCCTGGCCGCGCGCCGCGCCGCCCAGCTCGGCGTGCCCACCCTGATCCTGGCCGGCCGGGAGCCCCAGGCCATGGCCCGGGCCTTTGCCGGCGAGGACCTGGGCACCTGGGTGCGGCCCGCGGAAAAGAAGATTTCCCGCCGCAAGTTCTGGCTGGCCTACAACAACACCCCCGCGGGCGCGCTGGTGGTGGACGCGGGCGCGGTGCGCGCCCTGCGCGAGGGCGGCAAGAGCCTGCTGCCCGCCGGCATCCGGGCGGTGGAGGGCGAGTTCGAGCCGGGCTCGCTGGTGCGCATCGTGGACCAGGCGGGCCTGGCCGTGGGCGTGGGCCTGACCAACTATTCCGCGGAAGACCTGCGCCGCATCATGGGCCGGCACAGCTCCCAGATCGAGTCGGTGCTGGGCGGCTGCGCCTATCCCGAGGCTGTGCACCGCGACGACCTGCTCCTGGACGCGGCCATCTGATTCCATCTCTCGATCAACCCTGCGTCCTGCAGTATTGATCGACCGCGAAAAGCAAAACGCGGTTTCGCTTTTCGCGGCGAAATGCTGCGCATTTCGAGCGCGCCTTCCTGGCGCGCCCACCTCCCGACGGGCGATTTTCCCCTGATCCGGGCGGTTTCGGCAAGCTCTTGATTTCGCGGCCGACTCCCTTCCCTTTCGCGCCGGGTTTGGTATAGTCGAATCAGGCAGGCCCGGAAGCCGCGTCCCGGGCCGCCATTTCGCCAGCGAGGTCGAACCGTGGAGCGCCACATCCGGGTCCTGGTGGGAGAGCCCCATTCCCCGTCCCAGGCCATCGTCAAGAAGATCCTGACCGACAACGGCTACACCAACGTGGTCACCGCCGCGGACCCCGCGGCCGTGGCCAAGGCCGTGCACAACGGGTTCGTGGACGTGGCCCTGCTGGACTGGAAGCTGGTGGAGCCGGACAACTACAGGCTGCTGGACACCATCGTCCTGGACAAGCGCAGCTACAACCTGCCCATCCTGCTCATGGGCGCGGGCGCGCCCATGGGCAAGGTGGAGGAAGCCATGCGCCTGGGCGCGCGGGACTACCTGAACAAGCCCTTCACCGCCTACGTGCTCATGGTGCGGCTGGAAAAGGCCCTGTACGGCCCGCCCAAGCCGCGCAAGGGCAAGGACGAGCCCGCCGAGGCCCCGGCCGAGGCCGCCAAGGACGCCGGCGCGGCCGAGCCGGCCCTGCCCAAGTCCGCCGCGGTGCAGAAGGAGGAGGCCCGGGCCCGGGCCACCTTCCTCAAGGGCTACGAGTTCCTGCGCCTGCGCAAGTGGGACAAGGCCATCTCCCTGTTCGCCGCGGCGCTCAAGCTCCAGATGCTCTTTCCCGAGGCGTACAAGGGTCTGGCCGAGGCCTTCCGGGGCAAGGCCGACCTGGAGCGCTCCAGCCAGTTCATGGGCAAGGCCGCCGAGACCCTGGTCTGGCTGGACCGCCACGAGGAGGCCACCAGCCTCTACGAGCACGCCCGCAAGATCGACCCCCACGCGGCCAACCCCTTCAAGACCGTGGCCGACCACCTGAAGGAGCAGAAGACCCCCCTGGAGGTGGTGCGGCTCTACGAGCGCGCGGCCCGCGCCGCGCCCAAGGACCCGGACGTGGCCGTGGCCCTGGCCCGGGCCTACGTGGAGACCGGGCAGCAGGAGCGCGCCGCCCGGGTGCTCCAGCCGGTGCTGGCCGAGGCCGAGGTGCCCGAGGATCTGAGGGGCATCTTCCTGTCCATCGCCGGCGAGGACCGGCTCAAGGGCAAGAAGCTGGAGGTGCTGGACGTGGCGGGCGGCGGGGACGGCCAGGAGAAGCGCCGCTCCCTGCGCGTGCCCCTGGCCGACTACGCGGCCACCATGCCCCGGGCGGTGGAGAACTTCCCGGTGGTGGACCTCTCGGTCACCGGCATCGGGTTCAAGCCCTCGGGCGAGACGTTCGAGGTGGGCCAGGAGGTCACCTTCGACCTGGTGACCATGGGCGACTCCCGGGCGCGCAAGGTCCACGCCGTGGTGCGCCGGGTGGGCGCGGTGGTCATCGGCTGCGAGTTCGTGGGCCTCACCCCCAAGCAGGCCGAGGCCATCACCGCCATCCTGCCCAGGAAGGCCGTGCCCGGGGAAGTATAATCAAAAAATACGTAGTATTTTTTGATTGTTATCCCTTCACCCACCGCTCCAGCGTGGGCGGGTCCGCCTCGCAGGCGGAGGGCGGCTTCCACATGCAGGTGGCGGTCAGCTCCAGGCCGTTGCGGATGATGGACACCGGCCGGTCCGAGGACACCACCACCACGGTCACGTCCTCGTGCCCGGCGGTGAAGCGCAGGGCCGAGTTGTAGCGCGCGCCCCGGGCCCGGTCCTCGCCGGGCACGCTCTTGCCGTCCAGCAGGCAGGCGAATCCGTGCAGGGTGAGGTCCGGCCGCAGGTGCAGGGCCCCGTCCAGCCGGGCCAGGGAGCAGGCCAGGGACCGGTGCTCCGGCGCGCGCAGGTCCAGGGGCTCCTCCATGCCCTGGCCGGCGATGGGCACCGGCTCGGCGGCCAGGTCCACCACCAGGGTGCAGCCGTGCTTGCGGTCCTCGGCGCTGTGCACCAGCTCGGCCACGATCTTGAACAGCTCGTGCTGGGTGGTCAGGTCCAGGCCCGACTCCAGGAGCGCCTCCTCGAACTGCACCAGCTTGGCCCGCCGGGTGGAGGACTGGAAGTTCCCGTCCGAGAAGCTGCACACCGGCTCGGCGTCCAGGTGCAGGAACCCGTGGTTGCCCCGGAAGTCCGCCAGCACGGTGGCCGGGGGCAGGCCGGCGGCGTCGGCCACTCCCAGGATGCGCCGGCCGTCGGACACCAGCACCCGGTCCGTGCCCTCCACGGCCTGCAACAGCTTGCGCACGTGCTTGGTGCGCTCCAGGTAGGGCTGCTCCAGGTCCGGGAACCGGACCATGAAACGCACCGCGGCCAGGCTGCCCGGCTCCACGTAGGCCAGCCTGCCGCGCGGCCAGGAGCCCTCCTCCAGGGTCTTGGAGATGGCCAGCACCGCGTCCAGGATGGGGTAGACCCGCAGGTGGGTGTCCAGGCCCAGGAGCTGGTTGCGCAGGTCCACGATGTGGTCGCGCACCGCGTGCACCGCGTAGCCCTGCAGCACCGTGCCCGCGGTGTTGATGGCCAGTTGGCTGGGCGCGGCCAGGTTCTGGGCCATGAGGCCGGCCGCGAACTCCAGCCAGCGCAGGGTGGGGCCGGTGCTGCACAGGTCCGGGTGGTGCTCGGTGAACCAGGTCTGGGAGAACACCGCCGAGGCGAAGCAGCCGTAGGAGAGCAGGCCGGACAGGGAGAGCTGCGGCGCGGTGATCTGCTCGAACTGGCGCAGGCGGCGGTGGTCCGGCGCGCCCTCGCGCCAGGCCGGGGTGTCCAGGAAGAATTCCTTGAGCTTGGGCTCGTGGCCCGAGAGCAAAAAGAGCGGGTCGTAGACGCACAGCGGGTCGCCGGGCTCCACCGCGTAGATGACCGCGGCCCGGCTGGCCTGGGAGAAGTGGGACAGGCCCTCGCGCAGCCCGTCCGCCACATGGAACACGCACTGCCGCTCGATAGCCCGGGCCACCATGGCCTCCTCCTGCTGCGAAACGTCCCTGGCCTGCATCCGGTTCTCCCGGCATAAGGCTAGCCTGTCGGGTGGAAAATCTCAAGGAATTGCGGCAAAAGGGCTGTGCGCGGGAAACACCGCCCCAGTGTGGGGGATTTGCGCGCCAAGGAGCACACACGCATGAGTCCGGACCAGATAAAGGCCTTCATCGCCGAGCACGACACCTTCGCCCGGCACCTGGACATCGAGTTGCTGGAGTTGCGCCAGGGCTTCGCCCGGGCGCGCATGCCCCTGGACGCGCGCCACGTGAACGCGCTCAAGATCGCCCACGGCGGGGCCATCTTCGCCCTGGCCGACCTGGCGTTCGCCGCGGCGTCCAACTCCCACGGCACGGTGGCGGTGGCGGTGAACGTGTCCATCACCTACCACACCGCAGGCACCGGCCCGCACCTGGAAGCCGAGGCCCGGGAGATCCACAGGAACTTCAAGCTGGGCAGCTACGAGGTGCGCATCACCGACGCGGAGGGCCAACTGGTGGCCACCTTCAACGGCCTGGTCTACCGCAAGAAGGACGCGGTGCCGGTGGGGGGGTAGGGGCTACATCCGCCTCAGTATCTCGTGGTGGTTGATGAAGAGGCGGCTGACGTAGCCCACGGTCTCCTCGAAGCCGGGGATGCGGCCGTAGCGTTCGTAGACCGGGTTGTCGTCCGCGGTGGAGGCCAGGCCGGCGTTGTAGCCCGCGGCCGCGGCCACGATGTTGCCGCTCCTGGCCTTCAGGTTCTTGGCCAGCATGAGCACCATGGCCCGGATGGGCTTGGAGTAGGTCACCCGCTCGTCGAACTGGCGCAGGAAGTTCAGGTCGTTCTCGTCGAAGATGTCCCGGCCCGCGAAGTTGGCCTCCAGGAAGGCCTTGAAGTTCTTGCGCGCCTCCTGCACCTGGCGGGAGAGCGCGCCCTCCTTGTCCATGGCCGCCACGTACTCCTTGGCCTTGGCCAGCTTGCCCCCGGAGGCCAGGGCCTTGAGCGCGGCCAGGAGCAGCTCCCCTTCGTCCGGGATCAGGCCGCGCCTGGCGCGCAGGGCGGTCTTCCACTTCTCCCGGGCCACGTAGTAGCGCCGGATCTCCCCGGCGAACTCGGGCAGCTTGTGGGGCAGCCGGCCGTGCTCGTCCCGGTCGCCCGCGGTGAGCATGCCGTAGCCCCGGGCCGTGGGCGCGATGAACTGGCACACCCCCACCGCAAAGGCGAAGGACACCGCGAACTCGTCGAAGAAGCTCTCGGCCATGATCTGGCCCATGACCCAGGCCGGGTCCACGGGGTAGACCTCCCGGGCCCGGCGCACCCCGTCCAGGATCCAGTAGGCGATGTTGTTCACCCGCTTGTCCAGGTCCACCTGGGTCAGGGGCTTGCCCCACACCGGCAGGTTGCGGGCGCCGTAGCTCTCGCGCACGAAGTCCAGGGTGGCCCGGGCCAGGCGCGCCTGGTAGTCGCTGGCCGCGTCGCCCTCCAGGGGCGGGGTGTAGTCCGGGGGCATGATCACGTTGATGGGGCTGTCGCAGTTCACCGCGGCGCGGGCCTCCCGGGGGGAGGCCAGGCCCAGCCCCGCGGCCGCGGGCGCCAGCGCGGCGGCCACCGCGGCCCGGATCAGGTCTCGGCGATTCATCTCCATGGTTCGCAATGATAGCACAGTTTTCATCCGAGCGGGAGGGCGGCCATCCCGGCGAAAACAGGGGAAAACAGGCGGGCGGGAGCATCCGGGGCCGGCCGCGGCCCAGTTATTGCCCCTGATTGGCGAAAGTCCGCTACAGCAGGCCGCTCAAAAACCGCGAGGGNNGTCAGCGAGTCTTCGAGCGCTACGGCGCAAGAGAGCAGCGCTGTATTCCCAATACGTGAGGGTTTGACGTTTTCGCAGCAACGCAGCCCTATAGCCGTTAGACGAGTCTTCGAGTCTTACGGATATAAAGAGTGTAACCATCGCGGGATTTTCAGCGGCCTTACAGCCCGAGGGCGAAGCCGGCGCCCGAGAGCACGAGCACCAGGCGCTTGATCACCTCGGGGTCGAACCCGCCCTTCTCCCGCTCGCTCATGACCCGCAGGGCCTGGTAGGGGGTCATGGCCTCGCGGTGGGGCTTGCCCGACACCAGCGACTCGTAGCGGTCGGCCACGGACAGGATGCGCACCAGGAAGGGGATGTCCGCGCCGGCCAGGCCGCTGGGGTAGCCCGAGCCGTCCATGCGCTCGTGGTGGAACAGGATGGAGTTGTACACCTCGCCCGAGACCGCCAGGTTGGCCACCATGGCCACGCCCCGGATGGGGTGGGTCTGGTACACGGCCTGCTCGGCCTTGGACAGGCCGATGGGCTTGTCCAGGATGTCGGACGGGATCTTCTGCTTGCCGATGTCGTGCAGGATGGCCCCCACCCCGCACTCCAGCATGATCTTCTCGTCCAGGTTGTAGGTCTGGAGCACCGCGGTGGTGAACACGAAGGTGTTCACGCTGTGCCGGTAGACCTTGTAGTCGTGGGAGATGAGGCTGCCGATGCTCCGGAGCGCGTCCTTGCGGGACAGGAACTTGGCGGTCTGGCGCACGAACAGTTCGATCTGCCGCAGCTGCTCCCTGGGCAGGGAGCCGGGCAGGCTCTCGCGCAGGGCGGTCTTCACCAGCTCCAGGGAGGTGCCGTAGAAGATCTGGGCGCGCTCGGCCATGGGCATCTCCTCGTTGCCCAGGATGGCCCCCAGGTTCTCCTCCACGTAGCGCTCGTAGCGCTTCTTGTGCCCCTTGAGCACGAAGACCTCGCGCATGCCCAGGTCGTTCAGGCGGGCCTTGTGCTGCGTGGTGAACATCTCGCTCTTGCCGGCGTAGAGCACGTACTGCCCGTCCTGGCGCAGGTACACCGGGAAGTTCCCGTGGGTCTCCGGGAACAGCATAAGCGGCGAGACCCCGAAGTAAAGGTCTTCCGCCTGCGGGATTTCGGTGGGTTCGGTCATGGGCGCTCCAGGTATGCGCAATGTAAGGCCGATCGGCCTGCGGCGCAAGCCGGGGGGCAGGCGGACGGCGCGGAATTACCTTTCTTTGCCCTGTTCCAGGAGGGTGAACTCGAATTCCTCGGCCATCTGCTCCAGCGCCTCCCGCACCTCGCGCTCCTGGCCGGGGGAGTGCACCAGCTCCAGGAGCGCGGCGCTGCGGTCCAGCACCGTGAGGTAGCCCAGGTTGTCGCGGGCCTCCAGCAGGAAGCGGCACAGGGCGATGTCCTTGGGGGCCAGGCGCAGGTAGAGGCGGGCCGAGCGGGTGGGCAGCGGCCCCCGCTGCACGGGTTTGCGGGGCTTGCGGCGGCTCACAGCACCTCGCAGCCGTCCCCGGTCACCAGCACCATGTACTCCCAGCGGATGCCGCCCCACTCGGGGTAGTACAGCCCGGGCTCGGCCGTGACCACCATGCCCGGGGCGAACACCGCCTCGCTGGCCGCGCCCGCGGACGGGGCCTCGTGCGTCTCCAGCCCCACCCCGTGCCCCAGGCCGTGGGTGAAGCGGTCCGCCACCCCGTACTTGTCGAACACCGCCCGGGCCGCCAGGTAGGCGTCGCGCGCGCGGGCCCCGGGCCGGATGGCCGCGATGGCCGCGTCCTGCGCCTCGCGCACCCGCTCCATGGCCTGGAGGAAGTGGTCCGTGGGCCGCGGACCTACCCAGAAGGTCCGGGTCTGGTCCGAACAGTAGCCGCGCAGCCGGCAGCCCATGTCCACCAGCACCAGGCAGTTGTCGCTGACCTTGGTGTCGCCCGGGATGGCGTGGGGCAGGGCCGCGTTCTTGTCCACGGCCACGATGGACGGGAAGGCCAGCCCCTCGGCCCCCTTGTCGCGGAAGAGCTTCTCCAGGTCCCAGGCGATCTCCGCCTCGCTGCGGCCCTCGGCCAGGAGCGACTCGGTGCGCCGGAACACCGCGTGGTTCAGGGCGCAGGAGCGGCGCACGAGCTCGATCTCGACCGCGTCCTTCACCACCCGCAGGTCCTCCACCAGGTTGCGGCAGGGCCGCAGCATGAGCCCCTCGGACAGATCCTGGTGCAGCCGGAAGGAGATGGCCGAGTCCTCGAACCCCAGCGCGCCCGGGCACTTGTCCTTCAGGAAGCCCCGCACCTGGGGAACCTTGGGCGAGCCGTAGATGAACACCGCCTCCTCGGGCAACAGGCGCAGGGCCGCGTCGCGGTAGCGGCCGTCGGTGAGCAGCCACTCCCCGTCGCGGGTCACCAGCAGGAGCCCTGCGCTCTCGTTGCACTGGGGGTCGTGCAGCTCGAACCCGGTGAGGTAGTAGCGGTTGGCCGCATGGGCCACCAGGAAGCCCTCCAGGCCCTCGGCCGCCAGGCGGGCCCGCAGGGCCTCGCGGCGGCGCTCGTAGGTTTGGGTGTCCATGCTTACCGTCACGCGCTGTAGGTCTTTTCCGCCTGGCCGCGGACAATGAAGTCGGCCCATTCCACCCCCTGCATCACGCTGTGGTCCATGTTGCCCACCTCGTACTTCCAGCCGCCGAACCGGCCGCGGGAGTATATGCCCTGGGATTCCAGCCAGGGCTGCAGGGTCCGCAGCGCCGAGTCCCGGGCCAGGCAGGGCACCGGGTAGCCGTAGTCCACCCGCCGCTCCCAGCGGGTGGCCACCTGGTCCCGGTCCGCCTCGGCCATGAGCCCGGACGCGACCAGACCGTCTACGGTGCGGTCCATGAGCG
The DNA here is from genome assembly GCA_002452635.1 of Desulfovibrionaceae bacterium UBA6814. Classification (GTDB taxonomy): domain Bacteria; phylum Desulfobacterota; class Desulfovibrionia; order Desulfovibrionales; family Desulfovibrionaceae; genus UBA6814. The sequence continues at coordinate 23,047 of DKEU01000067.1, forward strand.
CGTCAAGGTCCTCCTGCTTGTCCCGGGAGAAGGACACCTCGGCCATGAAGGCCCGGTAGCGGTCGTCCTTGTCCTGGTGCGGCACGTTCTTGGGCGAGTAGTTGTGGAAGTTGGTCACCCGGTAGAACGGGCAGTTGGACTCCGGGAAGTACATCCAGCACTTGGAGTCCTCCACGTGCCCGCGCACGCCCACCCCGCCGATCCACACCCCGTTGTGGGTCAGGGAGCCCGCGGCCCGGATGGCCGCGTCCGGCGGGGACTCCATCTTGTCCAGCACCAGACGGTCCAGGGGGCCGGTGTTGAGCAGGGTCTCGTACTCGATGGCCTCCCCGCCCTTGACCGTGACCGACTTGGCCACCGGATCGATGCGCAGGGCCTCCTGGCCGATGAGGATGTGCTCGCTCATGCGCTTGCCCAGGCGCCGGAATATCTCGCCCGTGCCGCCGTAGAGCGGGAACTTGAACGTATTGTTGGGCCCCCAGCTCACGTCGTCCAGCTCCAGCACGATGTTCTTGAGCACCCGCTCCAGGTCGATGACGCTGACCCGCTCCCCGATCCAGCCGAAGTCCATGTCCTCGGGCCGGGTGGCCCAGACCTTGTAGTTGTAGGGCAGCATGAACAGCTCGGCGATGCCCTGGCCGAACACCCGCAGGATCCACTCCCGGAAGTTGGCCGGCCGGCCCTCCACCTGGTTCTCCCGCGCCCGCAGGAGCCCCTGCACGCAGCGCCAGCGCTCCTTGGGCGGCAGGTAGCGGATGTTGTTCTGGAAGGGATAGGGCGCCCAGGCGCCGGCCATGCGGATCCAGGCCTCGCGCTGGTGCTCCAGGTACTCGCCGCCCAGGAGCGAATCCAGCAGCCGGTCGAAATACTCGTAGTGGGAGAACACCACGTGCCCGCCCACGTCCCAGGTGAAGCCCGCGTTGTCCTTGAACGAGGCGGCCAGCCCGCCCACCTGGGAGCTGCGCTCCAGGATCAGGAAGTCGTTGACCCCCAATTCCTTCAAGCGCCACCCGGCCCCCAGCCCGGTGGGGCCCGCCCCGATGATCAAGTACGTGGTCTTCATGCGCCCTCCTTGGCGAAGGCGGGAACCGGGGGAGAGGAAAGGGAAACTTT
>DKEU01000116.1 GCA_002452635.1 Desulfovibrionaceae bacterium UBA6814
GCGCGGCCGGGCCGCGCGCCGGAGAGGCGCGGGGCTACGGGCGTGAGGTTGGACTGAGACGGGCGCACGGCCCGGCTGCGCTGGGCATGGGAGACTGGTCCCGGCGCGCCGCCCCGGCGCTCGCGCCGGCCCTGGCCCGCGCCGATCCTGCCCGGTGCGGCGGTCGCCGCAGGGGTCCGGGTCAGGAGTCGGGCAGGGGTGGCTGGCATGGGCTCTCCGGGTTTTCGTGGCGTGCGGACGGACGTCGTCTCACCTGGGTCTGAATGATATTGAAATTCATTTTCATGTCAACAAAAAGTGATGGGGCATCAAAAGAATTTTTGAACTGCAATGATTTTAGCGTGATATTGCCAGAATGGATGCGCCGGCGGAGGCGGGAAGGGCCGCAAGCAGGGCGGNNACCGCCCCTACAGAAAAGGGGCGGCGCTGGAGCCCGAGGCCTTGGCTGTGCGGTTCAGCAGGAAGCACCCGCGCTGCGCCTGGGGCGTCCGGCCGGCCGCCTCTTGGGTAGGGGCGGTTCGCGAACCGCCCTCTTGGCCGGCCTGGTCCCGGGGGGCCGCTTCCGGGCTGCGCCCGGCTACCGGCCGCGGTTGAGCAGGTAGCGGGTGGCGGGGCCGCGGCCGACCATGACCAGGAAGCCGCGCTTCACCAGGTCCTGCAGGTCGTGGATGGCGGTGCGCGAGGGCAGGTCCCCGCCCACGGCGTCCTGGTAGCGGCCCCGGGTGATCTCGCCGGCGGCCACGATGGCGGGCCAGGCCGTGCGCTGCCGGGTGTTCAGGCCCGGGGGCTCGGTGGTGGCGAGCCGGGGGGACCGGGCGGGCGGGGCCGGATCCGGATGGTCGTCGGGCAGGCGGGGGGCGATGTGGCCCCAGGGATCGCGGGAGAGCTGCTCCGGCTCGTGCGTCGTCGGCGCGGGGACGACGATCGTGCCGCTCTCCTCCCCGCCCAGCAGGATGTCCGCGGCCAGGATGAGCTGGCCTTCGGCCATGACCGCGGCCATGGTGATGCAGTTCTTGAGCTCGCGGATGTTGCCCGGCCAGGCGTGCCGGGACAGCTTGTTGAGCGCGCCGCGGGTGAAGCCCAGCCCGCTCTTGCCCACGGCCTTGCCGGCGTCCTCCAGGAACCGGGTGGCCAGGCGGGGAATGCTCTCGGGGTGCTCGCGCAGGGCCGGGGTGGAGATGCTGATGACCCGCAGCCGGAAGTAGAGGTCCTCCCGGAACTCGCCCCGGGCCGCGGCCTCGGCCAGGTTGGCGTTGGTGGCCGCCACCAGGCGCACGTCCACCTCCACCTCCCGGTCGCTGCCCAGGGGCCGGAACCGGCGCGCCTCGATGGCCCGCAGGAGCGACTGCTGCACCTTGGCCGAGGCGGTCTGGATCTCGTCCAGGAACAGCGTGCCGCCCTGGGCCTCCAGGAACGCGCCCTTGCGGTCGCCCTTGGCCTCGGTGAAGGCCCCTTTCACGTGGCCGAACAGGGTGTCCAGGAGCAGGTTCTCGTCCAGGGCCCCGCAGTTGATGGCGATGAAGGGCTTGTCGGCCCGGCGGCCGTGCCGGTGGATGGCCTCGGCCGTGAGCTGCTTGCCCGTGCCGGTCTCGCCCATGATGAGCACGTCCACGTCGGCCTGGGCCGCCTTGAGGATCTCGCTGCGCAGCTTGTCCATGCGCGGCCCCATGCCGGCGATCTCGGGCAGCACGTCCTCCAGGGGGTCTTCCGGGGTCTCCGCGAGGCTCAGGGGGGCCCGCTCCCGCATGGCCATGGCGCGCAGGGCCTCGTCCTTGGCCCGCACCTCCGCGGCCTGGCGCTCCATGATGGCGATGAGATGGTTGAGCGCGTCGCGCAGCATCACGGTCTCGTAGCCCGTGGACCGGGACTCCACGGGCCGGATGTCCCCGGCGTGCAGGGACCGGGCCTTCTCCGCCAGGCGCAGGATGGGGGCGGTGGTCACCTTGGCCAGGACCCAGACCACCACGCACAAGAGCAGCACCGCGCCCAGGGAAAGCAGGAACAGGGCGTCCAGGTGGCGATAGCCCGCGGCCACCGTGAGCAGGGAGCGGTCCACGAAGGCCACCCCGGCGTAGACGCGGTCCGGCTTGCCCGCGCCCGGCCGGAAGCGCACCGGGGCCTGGGAGAAGAAGGCCTGGCGCACCCGGGAGGACTCGGCCTCGCCGGATTCGACGACCTGGAAGAAGGCCCGGCCCGCGGCCGTCTCGGTCACGGACTTCCAGAACACCCCGTACACCGAGTTGGGGCGGAAGGCCCCGGGCATCCCGGCCCGGCCCAGGGTGCCGTCGTACCCGGAGCGGGCCAGGTAGGTGCCCAGGGGCTTCTCGGGCCCGTTCATATCCTCTGACTGGAAGAGGATCCAGCCGTCGGGGTCCACCAGGTAGGCGTAGCGCACCTCCTCGGACCGGGGGAAGGCCCACAGGGGCGAGGCCTGGGAGTTGTAGCGGGACAGGACGTTGCGCACGTCGCGGGCGTCCAGGCCCAGCATGAGCAGGCCCGAGTCCTTGCCGTCGGGCGAGTAGGGCGTCACCAGGCGGATCACGTTGGAGGATATGCGGCGGTTGGCCTGGCCCTCGCCCGGGAAGGGGTGCTCCACCGTGGCCACCGGGGAAATGTAGGTCTCCCCGGGCGCGAGCCCGGCCCCGTGCTCCAGGAGCAGATAGGGGTTGGGGCGGACGTCGTGCATGAAATCGTTCTGCAACTCGGCGGTCTGGTTGCCGCGGGACACCAGGAACAAGGACTCGCCCTCGCTGGCCGAGATGTAGGCCATTTCGCGGTATTGCAGCCCGCCGGCCCGGGCGGTGCGGACAACGAAATCGCGCATGCGGGGAAGCGTAAGACCCGGTTCCTGCGCGATACTGGCGAGATCACGCCTGGCCTGCTCCAGCAGGTTCTCCACGGCGTGGGCCATGGCCAGGTCCAGGATGCGGACGTTGCGCTCCAGGGCGGTATTCAGGAAATTCAGGGAGATGCGGTAGCCTACGTAGCCGGTGGCCGCGGTGATGAGGGCCACGGTGGGGACCAGGACGAGGAGCAGGCGGTTGCTCAGGCTTTGGGCGCGCCCCTTGCCCCTTGTCTCACTGTCTCGCATGGGGAGGAAGGGAAACCTTCCGTTGAAAACGCCCATGCCTTCCTCCCAATTTTCGCGCGATTTCGGCCAGATAAGCCGGCGGGAGAAAAATCTCGCAAATCGTATTATCGCCTGGAATGACAATGGGTTTACGCATCGTTCCGGGGCTCGTCAACACATTTGTTCCTTTTTTCGCGCATTGGCATCCCCCTTGCTAACCCCAGGGTGTTCTGCGGGTGCGGCTATCACGCGAACCACCGTAGGGACTCAAGGGCGTTCAGTCGCCCAAGGAAGCACACCAACCATTTTTCTTTGAGGAGGAGGTCCACATGAGGAAGTTCCTGTCCATCCCAACCCTGACCGCAGCCATCCTGGCCCTGCTTCCCAGCTGGGCTTTGGCCGCGGGACCCAAGGCCGCCGACCTGGTGGTCGTGGCGGACACCCGGGTGCTCGAATCCGGGGTCATGAAGTATTTCGCGAACCTCTACAACGAGAACATCCTGCTCTTCGCGGTATGGGCGGTGGTTCTCACGGCGGTGATGGGCTCGGTCCTGGGCGTGCTGATGGACGTGATCATGAAGTCCACCGGCCTGGATCTCACCAAGCGCAAGATTCTTGAGCACTAAAAAGGCACGGAGGAAAGGCAAATGGGCGAAATGAGCTGGCTGTACATGTACATGCCCATCGCGGGCGTGCACATCCTCTGGCCCGGCCTGGTGCTCATCGGGTTCTCGGTGGGCGTCATCGGCGGGTTCTTCGGCATGGGCGGGGCCTGGATGGTGACTCCGGGCCTGAACATCCTGGGCTTCCCCATGGCCTTCGCCATCGGGACGGACATCGCCCACATCGCGGGCAAGTCCATGATCTCCACCATGCGCCACTCCAAGTTCGGGAACGTGGACTACAAGCTGGGCATCACCATGCTGGTGGGCACCATGGTGGGCATCGAGATCGGCGCCCAGCTGGTCATGATGCTGGAGCGCATCGGACTGGTGGGCTCGGTGGTCCGCTGGGTGTACGTGGTGTTCCTGGCCCTCATCGCCTGGATGGTCTTCTACGATTTCTACAAGGCCACCCAGAAGAGGAAGAAGGGCGACGTGGGCGAGCACGGCGCCACCGGCATCGAGTGGTACAAGACCCTGCACAAGTGGAAGATTCCCCCGATGATGCACTTCCACGCCTCGGGCTTCACCTGCTCGGCCTGGGTGCCCATCATCGTGTCCACGGCCACCGGTATCCTGGCCGGCTTCCTGGGCATCGGCGGCGGCCTGCTGCGCATGCCCGCCCTGATCTACCTGGTGGGCTGCCCGACCCACATCGCGGTGGGCACCGACCTGTTCGAGGTCATGATCTCCGGCCTGTACGGCGCCTTCACCTACACCCTGAAGGGCCGCATCGAGCTGGTGGCGGTGTTCGTGATGCTGACCGGCGCGGCCATCGGCGCCCAGATCGGCACCGTGGCCACCAAGTACGCCAAGGGCTACGGCATCCGCGTGGCCTTCGGCCTGGCGGTGCTGTGCTGCATGGTCTCCATCATCCTGAAGCAGTACGGGTTCAGCGCTGCGGCCGCGGTGGTCATCCTCTCGGCCATCAGCCTCATCTGCCTGTGGATCATGAAGATCATGTTCGTGGGCGCGGCCCAGGAACTGCGTGACAAGAAGGCCGGCCTTTCGCAGGCCTAGCACGAGGAGCAACACCATGAAGAGAATTGTCGCACTGGCCATGGCCCTGGCTCTGGGCATGCTGCTTGCGGCCGCGGCCCATGCCGCGGAGGTGGTGCAGGGCAAGTGCCTGGGCTTCGACCAGGCCGCCAAGACCATCGTAGTGGAGGAGTACGACATCAACTTCTCCTCCGACTTCAAGTACGGCCATCCCACGGGCATCCAGTCCACCTTCAACGTGACCGAGGCCAAGATCGGCATCCAGCCCGAGCCCGGCGACATCCTGCGCATCGCCTACAACGTGCAGGGCACGGACAAGAAGGCCCTCAAGGTCATGAACGTGACCAAGCAGGACCTGCGCAAGAAGTAGCACCCCTGCCCGGACCGGCAGGCCACCCCTGCCTGCCGGTCCGGGAATACGGGCCGCGTCCCAATGCACCCCGGGGCGCGGCCCAATTCCCAAAACGGAGGACGCCATGCGGGTACGCGAGGTCAAGAACCGGCTGAACGCCAGACAGCGCTGGGCGGTGGTGGCCGTGGATCTGATCCTGCTCATCGAGCTCACATGCTGCGTCTACGTGGCCCAGCAGGACGTCGCGACCATGACCGTGAATTTCCTGACCATGTTCGTGCCCCTGCTGCTCGGCACCTACGTGCTGGCCCGGGTGCTCATCCGGGTGCTGCGCACCCCCGAGGAAAACGCCCCGCAGGCCGGCGACAGCGCCGCTTCGGCCGAGGCCGCCTCGTCCTGAACCAATGAGGCACTATTTCGGGCCCGCGGGAGCCCGGGCAGGAAATCGGCCTCCCGCGCCATGGACCGTCGCACCGGGGGGTCTGTCCGCAAGGACAGACCCCCCGGGCACGTTTGCAGGCCGTTGAAAATTCCGCGATGGCGGCGTTGCTGCGAACCCGCCAAACCCTCACGTAGTATGAATACGCTTCGGGCTTGGCGGATTCTTGCGCCTTGCCCTCGCGGTTTTTGATCGGGCTGCTATGGAACTGGCCGGGAACCTAGACCGTGCCCAGGGTGCGGGTGGGGGAGGAGGCGGCCGGGGCCGCGGCGCTCTTGGCGTAGGCGGACAGGCCGCGCCGGGCGTCTTGGGCGGTGGGGGTGCGGCCGCTGTCCGGGACGGGCCGGGAGGTGGCCCGGTCGCGCAGCCCGGCCGAGGCCAGCTGGGCCTCGAAGGACCCGGGCGCGGGCACGTCCAGGACCACGTCCTGGGTGGTGAGGTCCAGGCCGAACTTGCCCAGGCTGATGCCGATGGTGCGGCGGCGGACCTTGGCCGAGGCGGTGGAGAGGGTGCTCGCCGCGGAAGCGGCCTCGCCCGTGTCCCAGGCGAAATACCGGGACAGGTTCTGGTAGGCCTGCAATCCCGTGCTGCCCAGGGCGGTGGTGGAGGAGGACGGACCGACGGCCATGGTCGCCTCGCGCGCCGCAGCGCTGCGTCTCGTGCATCCCCGCGCGGTCCTCGTCCTGCGCCGCGCGGCTCACGCCGTCTTCCGTCCGTGGAAGAACCGAGGAGCCGGGCCTGCCGGCGCCTCTACAAAACTTGGTTAACGCATGTGAAGCGGGTTGGCAAGTACCGGGGCGGCTATTCTCCCTGCGCCGGGTACTTGTCCAGGGCCTTCTTGGCCTTGGCCAGCTCCTGGCTGGTCTGGCGCAGGCGCTCGGCCAGGGCGTGGGCGAACATGCGGTAGAGCACCGAGTGGCAGGCGGTGCGGTCGTGGTCGGTGAGCTCGTCCAGGAACGCGCCGTCCACGGCCAGGCACATGCTGCCGGCCTCGGCCCGCACCGTGGCCGAACGGCCGCTGCCGTCGATGATGCCCATCTCGCCGAACACGTCCCCGGGCTCGCCCAGGCCGCCCACCTTCTTGCCCTCCTTCTCCACCCGCAGGGCGCCGGAGATGAGGAAGTAGACCGTGCGGTCCTTGTCGCCCTCCTGCAGCACCACCTCGCCCGGGTCGTACACCCGGATCTTGCTGCGGGAGAGCACGGTCTTGAGGTGCTCGTCCTCCAGCCCGGCAAAGGCGGTCATGCGCCGCAGGTTGGCCAGGCAGTCCTCGCGGCCGGCCAGGAAGGGGGTCTCCTTCACGGCGCGTCCTCCGCAGCGTCCGGCCCGGCGTCCGGCTCCTCCGGCTCCGGCTCCGGCTCCGGGGCCGGGGCGGGCCGGCTGGCCTGGGCCAGCTTGCGCTTGTCCAGGGCGCGCAGGGTGTCGGCCAGCTCCTTGGTGGTGGCGCGCAGCCGGTCCGAGAGGATCTTGGCGAAGAGCCGGTTCAGGATGGCGTAGCACACCGCCCGCTCCACGCCGATCATGCGGTCCAGGAAGGAGGCGTCCACGGCCAGGAGCATGGTCTCGGCCTCGGCCCGCACCGTGGCCGAGCGCTTCTCGCCGTCGATGACCCCCATCTCCCCGAACACCTCGCCGGACCGGCGCAGGTTGGTGATCTCCGCGCCCATGCTCTCCACCCCGACCCGGCCGGAGATGACGAAATACATCCAGGTGCCGTACTCGCCCTCCCGGATGACGCACTCCCCGGGGTCGTACCACTGGATCTTGCTCATGGTGAGGATGAGCTTGAGGTGCTCCTCGTTGAACGCGGCAAAGGCCGGCAGCTTGCGCAGGCGGTCCAGGTATTCCCGGGTTCCGGAGAGGTAGGGTGATTCTCGCATGGCGGTGTGGGGCGCGGTGCGCCCATTTCTGCTTACCCGGATTCGGCGGCCCGCGCAACGGGCCGCGGCCGCGCAGGTGGCGGATGCGCCCCGCGGCAGGCCTGCCGCGGGCTCCAGGCCGGCCCGGGGAAAAAAGCCTTCAAAATTGCACGGCAAACGTGTACAAGGCGGCGAGGTGACACCATCGCCGCAGGGCCGGCGAATCCCTGGGAGACGTGCACGGATGGCCGAAAAACCCGCCAAAGTTGCTATCGAACACCTGAACCGCGCCAAGGCGGCCTACCTCAAGGGCGAGGCCCTCAAGCCCTTGGTGTCCGTGGCCGAGGCGGTCAAGGTCATGGCCACCCACACCATCCACTCCATGGACATCGGGCCGGTGGCCACCCTGCTGCGGGAGATGCTGGGCAGCCTGAACAAGGACGAGAAGGTCCGGGCCCACGCGGCCGGGACCTTCAGCTACGTGAAGGGCCAGGAGAAGCAGCTCTACGGCCTGCTGGCCGGCGCGGCCCGCAAGCTCAAGGAGGAGATGGACCGGGAGACCCTGGAGGCCATGCGCGAGCGCAAGCTCAAGATCGACCGGGCCATCATCGCGGGCCAGAAGCTCCTGGACCACGGCAACGTGCCCGAGGCCCAGCGCTCCTTCCGCGAGGCCGTGGAGCTGCACGTGGACGAGGACGCCATGTTCCTCATCATCCCGGAAAAGCTCCAGAAGGCCAATTGCTTCAAGGAGTCCCTGGAGTACCTCAAGCGCGCGCTCAAGATCACGCCCAACGAGCGCAAGGCCTGCGAGCTGACGGCCGAGGCCTACGCGCAGATCGGCGACCCGGCCGCGGGCGCGGCCCTGTTCGCGGACCTGGTGGCCAAGGGCGCGGACGGGTCCCAGCCCCAACTGGCCCTGTCCCGGCTGTACCTGGCCGCGGGCAAGCTGCCCGAGGCCGCGGCCGCGCTCAAGCGCTGCGTGGAGCTGGAGCCCGGCCTGCCCGACGCCAAGCGCCTGGCCGCCCAGATCCGGAAGGCCGCGGCCGCGGCCAAGGCCTAGGAGCGGCCCGGCGAGATTCCGCCGGGTCGCGCAATTCCCTGCATCCTTACCGGTACTTGCCGCCTCGGACCCCGCCCCGCGGGGCCAAAGCCCGTTGCGCAACCGCCCCGCGGCCGGTCGGCCGGGAAGAGGGCGAATCGGGAACTGTCCTGCTGTTTCCGTTTGCGGTTTTCTGCTCCCGGGACGCCCGGCCGGGCAGGGCCATGATTGACTTCCTATGGCGCATCTATATATTGCAGGTATGCCGTTTGAATATGATGAGCGCAAAAGCGCTGCCAACGCGGAGAAGCACGGCATCGGTTTCGACCAGGCCCGGGCCCTGTGGCTCGACCCCGACCTGCTGGTCATCCCCGCCCGGACCGACGACGAGCCGCGCAGCCTCGCCATCGGCCGCATGGGCGGCCGGCACTGGGCTGCCGTATTTACCCAGCGCGGCGGGAACCTGCGCATCATTTCCGTGCGCCGCGCCCGCAAAAACGAGGTGGAGCTGTATGAAGGCCTCTGATTTCGACGCCCGTTTCGATGCCGGGCAGGACGTGTCCGACGTCCTCGACCTAGACGCCGCCACCCGCCCCAACCGGGAGATTCGCCGCGTCAACGTGGATTTCCCCGTCTGGATGCTCCGCGAGTTGGACCGCGAGGCCGCGCGCCTCGGCATCAACCGTCAGGCCGTCATCAAGACCTGGCTGGCCGAGCGCCTGGACTCCCGCCCGGCCGCCTGAACCCGCTGCGCGGCCCGGGCGGGGGCGTGGGGGCTAGGCCGCGCGGTAGCGGCCGTCTTCGGTGAGTTGGGCGAAGCCCAGGTTGGCCAGGGCCTGGAGCATGTCGTTCAGCTTGGCGCGGGGCGCGTTGCGGAAGCGCCAGGCCACGTCTTCGGCCGTGGCCGCCGCGGGCTGGGAGGCCAGGACCAGGCGTACGGTCTGCATCTGCTCGGCCAGGGTCGCGGGCCAGGGCAGGCGCTCCCGGGCGGGCTTGCGGGCCTTCCTGCCCGCGGGCGCGGGCTTGCCCGTGATGTCCAGCTTGCGCTGCGCGGGCGGGACGGCCTTGCGCGCCTGGTACTCGGGCCGCAGCCAGCGCACCAGCCCCTGCTCCTCCTCGGCGGCCCGGGCCGCGTTCAGCTCCACCAGCCGGGAGAGAATCTCCTCCTCCCCCAGGTCCGCGGGCCAGCCGTAGGCCTCGGCCACGGCCGCATCCAGCTCGTCGTGCACCTGGCGCAAGAGCCCCACCAGTCCCTTGTCGTGGATGTCCCGCTCTTTTGCGCTCAACTCCCGTCCCTGCCGCAACGCCTCCAGCACGTTGTACATCCCGGTCAGGGTCAGCCCCGGGTAGAGCGCCTGCCGCTCCTTGCGCAGCGCGTCCAGCCGCTCCCCCAGTTCCCGGATGCGCGCCTTCTGTTCCGGCGTGGGGTCCGGGAAGGGGAAGGTGGCGAAGCAGACAGAGTTGTTGTAACGGGGGTCATTCCCTATGCCGCGTCGACCACCTCTCACCAGCGCCCATACAACATGAATACGACTAGAAAGAATTCCCAAATGATAAGCGTCAGATGAGGCAATTGCTACTAGTCCATCATCTGGTAGAACATCTGAAGATATGAAAACAAAAAAGCAATGCTTTGATACAGCAGCAATTGCGATATAACGTGACAAGGCGTTAAGAGCTGGTCGGAAATTGGAGCGTGGTTCTCCCAAAATCCACCAGTATTTGCGGTATGTTTCGCGGTTATTTAAATCACGGCTGGGTTTAACATGCTCGTATACCCATTGGGCTACCTCTGGGTATCGAGAAGTAACATCATCTATGGTGAGACCAAAAAGGTCTATCACCATAACTTTACGTGATTTTTGATTTACGTCTTGCCCATTTAAAATGGGTCGAATATGTTTTTCCAATCCTGGTCTTCTGCCAAGCCCAAGTTGATTCGCCACATCAGTCGTTACGGTAAATCCTTCTCCATGGAGTTTTACCCCGCGGCAACTAATATCTTCATTTGCCTTAAGCGCGGCGGCATTGTTTACATCGATCCCAATGGTCAGGTCAGGGTTTATCCTCCCACCCCTCTCCGACAATGTGACCTTGCGTTCCGCATTGTCCGTGGGCTCCTCACGCACTACACGGGCGAGCATTCCGTCCACTGTCCCAGGCACTCCCACCGTCATAGCGATGCGCACGTCCGCGCCCTCCGCGGCGTCCACCCAGGGGTGGTCCGGGATGGCGTAGGCCAGGGACAAGGGTGGGTTCGCCGTGAGGTGCAGGGCGGTGACGCGGCGGTTGAAGACCTGGGACAGGCTGTTGGTGGTGATGAACCCGAAGCGCCGGGCCTGACCCGAGCGGACCAGCTCCGCGGCCTTGTGCCACCAGTACATGACGAAGTCGCAGGACTCGGGCAGCTCCGGGTAGGCCTGGGCCAGGGCCTCGAACATGCCGCTGCCCAGCACGGCGCGCTTGCCGCGGTCACCGCCGCCGCCGATGAACGGCGGGTTGCCCACGATGAAGTCGGCCTGGGGCCAGTCCGCCGGGCGGGGGTTGTGGTAGACCTTCTCCTGGACCAGGAAGCTCTCGTCCGGCACCTGGCGGCCGGTGACCGGGTCGGCCTTGGTGGTCTTGCCGTCCCAGCGCAGGACCGGCTTGCCGTCCTCGCCCATGGCGTAGCTCTTCTTATCCCAGACCAGCACCGCGTCCCGGTGCTCGATGTTCTCGTAGTTGCGCAGGATGGGCTCGGGCGGCGGGGTGCTGCCATGGGTGCGGAAGTGCCATTGCAGATAGCCTATCCACAGCACCATCTCCGCGATGTGCGCGGCCCGGGGGTTCTTCTCCAGGCCCAGGAACTGCTGGGGGTTGACCGTCAGGCCCTTGCCCTCCAGGGGCGACTGGAACGGGCCGTAGGTGGCGGCCTCGGCCAGGACCTCGCCCTCCAGGCGCTTCATGTGCTCCAGGGTCACGTACAGGAAGTTGCCCGACCCGCAGGCCGGGTCCAGCACGTGCGCCTTGCACAGCCGGCGATGGAAATCCAGGATGGTCTGCTGGGCCTCGCCCCGCTTGCCCTGCGCCTCCAGGAGCGAGGCCGCGGCCTGCACCCCGTGCCAGTCCTGGCGCAGGGGGGTTATGACCGTGGGCAGGACCAGGCGCTCCACATAGGCCCGGGGAGTGTAGTGCGCCCCGAGCATCTGGCGCTCGTCCGGGACCAGGGCGCGCTCCAGGAGCGTGCCGAAGATGGCTGGCTCCACCTGGCTCCACTCGTAGGTGCTGGCCTCGCGCAGGATGGCGATCTGCGGCCCGGCCAGGGGCAGGACTGCGGGTTTTTCGAATACCTTACCATTGAACCGGCGCAGCTCCTGCCGCAGGGTGAGGGACATCCCGCCCGTATTCATGGCCTTCCAGAGATCTTGGACCAGGGGCGGAAAGAGTCTGGGCTCGTCCGCGGCCTGCTCCAGGATGTGCTGGAAGCCGGCCGCGGGCAGCAGGCCCACGTCCTCGGCGAACATGCAGAACAGGCAGCGGATGAGGAAGGCCGCCACCTCCTCCGGGCCGTGGCCGTCCGCCTCCAGGCTGCGGGCCAGCTCGGCCAGGAGCCCGGCTATCTCCTGGGTGACCCGGGCCGCGTGGCGGGAGGGGTCCAGGGACAGGGGGTCCTCCCATACCGCGCGCAGGAGCGCCAGCTTCCCGGGCTGGACCAGGTCCTTGAGAAGGATGCGGCGGGAGTGCGCGTCCGGGAAGGGAATGTACATGCCCCCGGTGCGCGAGAACTCGGCATAGATGTCGAAGCAGTGCCCCACGTCCACGGCCAGGACAAAGGGAGGCCGGCCTTCGTCCGCAGGCAGGGCGCGGACATAGGATTCGGCTTGTTGCTTGGCCCGGGCCATGGCGTCCTCCCAGGCCCGGGTGCCCCGCTTGACCGCGCTGGAGCGGGTCAGGCCGGGCATGGGCAGGGCCAGGGGCGCGGCGAAGGCCACGTCCTTGCCCTGCTTGGCCTCCAGCACGAAGCAGCCGCGCTTGTACAGGTCCAGCCGGCGCAGGTCGCAGGTCCCGTCGCCGCGGGGAACGAACACCTTGCGCTCGAAGGCGTAGGCGTTCTCCTCGTTGACCTCGGTGGACACGGGCGGCCTGGGCACGCCGAGCACGTCGCACAGGTCCAGGAGGAAGGGCTGGGCGTTGGCCTGTTCCGACCCTCCGGAGCGGGACCACTTGGCAATGAAGTCGGCGATGTCCACGAACGGCGTTCTCCGGCTTGGGGCGTACAACGGCTCTGAATTCCAGCCAAAGGGGGGACTAACCGCCTGTATCCCCGGGTGGAGACCAGGTCAAGCCGGGGCCGGCCGGGGGTGCGGAAGGCGTGGTTCCGGAGCGGCCGGGAAGAGGGCGAATCGGGAACTGTCCTGCTGTTTCCGTTTGCGGTTTTCTGCTCCCGGGACGCCCGGCCGGGGGGAATCGGGTTTTGTCTTGGCTGGCGCGGGGTTGGCGCGGGTGGGGTCTGGATTTCGTTGGGGGGCGTGGGTTGCGGGGAGTGCGCCGGCGCAGGGGCGGGGCGTTGCGGCAATGCCCCGGTTTTGCAGTCGGATTGTAACCTCGCGGAATCAGGAGACGCCACCGGGCCATGAAATTTTGCTTGCCCAAGCTCCGAGCCCGGCCCATAATACACCGGGGTGCGGGTCCTGCTCACTGCAACCAGGGAGAACAAAAGAGCTTTTCGTGCCTAGGCCTGGTTTCCTGGCAAATGCCACTATTCTGTCTAGACAGCTCTGCTGTCTATTTACATTTGTCCTTGAAGCGTGGTAAACGCGCAAAGACAGTATTGGCAGACGTAGGCCTTTGACCAGGGAGAACTGCCCGGCCGAGCAGCCGGGAGGTCCAGGGGGGCGCGGGCCCATGGCGGATGCGGACGGGGACAAGGACAAAAAGCAGCTCACCCTGCGCGTGCCCCAGGACGTGCACAAGAAGCTGCGCGTCCTGGCCGCCCTGCATGAGCAGACCATGACCGAGTATTTCATCGCCCTGGTTGAAGAAGCGTACCGGAAGGACACGCGGCCGGCCGGCCCGGTCCAACTCAAACTCCCGACGTAGGGGGAACGGCATGGGCAAGAGACAGTGCAAGGACGTCTCGGGACTGGGCGGCATCGTGGTCGAGGCCGAAACCATCGTCCTGGAGGACGACAAGGCGGGGCCCGTGGAGTTCCGCGGCCACCTCTACGCCCAGACCTCGTTCTACGACGAGGACACCGGGGTGCTCACCCAGCAGAAGCTCTACGCCACCGAGGGCGGCCACCAGGCCTTTTCCGTGGTGTCCTCCGACGGCAGCACCAAGAGCCGCCGGGCCTACGTGGTGCGCCGCGAGGGCGAGCTGTGCCACATCGAGTGCGGCGAGCGCACCGTGTCCATCCCCTACGACTCTCTCATGCTCTTCACCCAGATCCTCTGGGACATCGACCTGGACACCCGCTCCTCCTCCATGGGCGAGTTCAGCATCGATTGCACCGGCTCGGGCGAATAGCCCGGCCTTCGCTTCCTGCTTGCTCCGCGCCCCGCTCCGGCGGGGCGTTTTTTTTCGCCGCGCCCGGGGTTTACAGCGCCGGGGCGGCGGTGTAGAGCCCGTCGCCATGTCCCCCAGCCTGCGCGCCAACCTCCTGCTCCTCACCACCGCGGCCATCTGGGGCACCGCCTTCGTGGCCCAGCGGGTGGGCATGGAGAGCGTGGGCCCCTTCACCTACAACGGGGTGCGCTTCGCCCTGGGGGTGCTCTCGCTGTTGCCCCTCATCGCCTGGCAGGCCCGGCGCGGGCCGGCCGCCACCCCGGCCGGCGCGGCCGGGGCGCGCACCGCCTTCTGGGGCGCGGTGGCCGCGGGCCTGGTCATGTTCGGCGGGGTGTCCCTGCAGCAGCTCGGCCTGGTGTACACCACCGCGGGCAAGGCCGGGTTCATCACCGGGCTGTACGTGGTGTTCGTGCCGCTCTTGGGCCTGTTCTGGGGCCAGCGCCCGGGCCTGGGCGGCTGGACCGGGGCCCTGGCCGCGGCCGCGGGACTCTACCTCCTGTCCGTGACCGAGGACTTCACCCTGGCCCCGGGCGACGGGCTGGTGCTGGTGGGCGCGCTGTTCTGGGCCGGGCACGTCCTGCTCCTGGGCTACCTCTCCCCCCGGGTGGACGCGGTGCGCCTGGCCGCGGGCCAGTTCGCGGTGTGCGCCGCGGCCTCCCTGGCCTTCGCGGGGGCCTGCGAGGAGATCACCTGGGCCGGCCTGTGGGCCGGGGCCTGGCCCATCGCCTACGGCGGGTGCATGTCCGTGGGCGTGGCCTACACCCTGCAGGTGGTGGCCCAGAAGGACGCCAAGCCCACGCCCGCGGCCATCATCCTGAGCCTGGAGTCGGCCTTCGCCGCCCTGGCCGGGTACCTGCTGCTGGACGAATTGCTGGGCCTGCGCGGCCTGGCGGGCTGCGCCCTGATGCTCGGCGGCATGCTGGCCGCCCAGCTCTGGCCCAAGTCCGCGGATTGACCCGCTTTCAGACTTGACGCTTTTCGTTGCGTTTCCCGGCCGCCTCGGTGTAGGGTCGGGAGTGGGGCTGTGCGCCCCCAGCTCCGCCACAGGAAACGCCACCGCATGCACGCACCTCCCAAACGCATCCTCATCGTGGAAGACGAGGCGGTCATCGCCATGCACCTGGCGGAGACCCTGCGCGCCATGGGCTACGCCGTGGCCGGCACCGCCTCCGACGCGGACCAGGCCCGCCGGCTGGCCCGGGAGGCCCGGCCGGACCTGGCCCTCATGGGCGTGCAGCTCGGCGGCTCGGACGGCATAGCCGCCTGCCGGGACATCCAGGCCGGGCTGGGCATCCCGGTGGTGCTGCTCACCGCCTCCACCGACCCGGAGGTGGTGGAGCGCGCCAGCCAGGCCGCGCCCTACGGCTTCGTGACCAAGCCCTTCACCCCGGCCCAGCTGCGCCTCACCCTGGAGGTCGCCCTGCGCAAGCGGGCCGAGGAGGCCCGCGACGACGCGGAGTACAACTTCCGCGCGGTGTTCGACGCGGTGCCCGCCTCGGTGTTCATCACCTGCGCCGAGGAAGGCCGCATCCTGGCGGTGAACGAGCATTTCCTGGCCACTCGGGGCTTCACCCGGGACGAGGTCCTGGGCCGCACCTCCCTGGAGCTGGGCCTGCTCACCGAAAAGCAGCGCGCCGCCCTGCACGGCATCATGGCCCGGGACGGCCGGGTGGAGAGCCTGGAGTTCAAGTCCCTGCGGCCCGAGGGCGAGGTGACCTTCCTGCTCTCGTCGCGGCCCCACCGCTTCGCGGGCCGGGAGTGCTGGCTCACCGTGTCCCAGGACGTCACCCGCCGCAAGCAGTTGGAGGAGGAGCGCGAGGCCTACCGCTCCATGGCCGAGGCCTCGGCGGACTTCATGACCCTCATCGGCCGGGACTACGTGTACCGCGCCGCCAACCGGGCCTACTGCCAGACCTTGAACCGGCCCGAGTGCGAGGTCCTGGGCAAGACCGTGGCCGAGGTCTGGGGCCAGGCGACCTTCGAGCGCGACATCAAGCCCCACCTGGACCGCGTCCTGGCCGGCGAGGTGGTGCGCTACGAGCAGTGGTTCCCCTTCCACGCCCGGGGCCGGGCCTGCTTCGACGTGACCTACACCCCCCTGCGCAACCGCGACGGGGAGGTGGAGTTCGCGAGCGTGGTGTCCCACGAGGTCACCCAGTACAAGGAGGCCGAGGCCGCGCTCAAGGCCTCGGAGGAGCGCCTGGCCTCCATCCTGCGGGTGAGCCCGGACATCATCTACCGCCTGGACCCCGAGGGCCGCATCCAGTACGTGAGCGCGGCCGTGGCCGAGTACGGCTGGTCCCCGGAGGAGCTCCTGGGCGCGAGCATCTTCGACCTGGTGCACCCCGACGACCGGGACCGCGCCCGCCACCGCCTGGACGAGCGCCGCACCGGCCTGCGCCGCACCCGCTTCTTCGAGGCCCGGCTCCAGGCCAAGGGCGGGGGACCGGCCAAGACCTTCCTGGTGGACGCCGAGGGCGTGTGGGGCGACAGCGGGAGCGGGGCGGCCTTCCTGGGCACCCAGGGCACGGCCCGGGACGTGACCGAGCGCCGCGCGGCCATGGAGCGCCTGCGCTTCCAGGCCCAGATCCTGGACAGCGTGGGCGAGGCGGTGGTGGCCCGGGACCTCGACCACCGCATCATCTACTGGAGCCGCGGGGCCGAGGAGCTCTACGGCTGGACCGCCGACGAGGTGCTGGGCCGCAACTGGGCCGAGCAGGCCCTGGGCGGGGACCGCGCCGGGCTCGACGCCCGCCTGGCGCAGGCCCGGGCCACCGGGGGCTGGACCGCCCGGTCCCGGCCCCGGCGCAAGGACGGCGCCCGGTTCTGGGCCGACTGCCGCGGCCGGCTGCTCCTGGACGAGGACGGCAAGGAGCGCGGCACCATCAGCGTGGCCCGGGACGTGACCGGGCAGGTGGAGATGGCCGAGCGGCTCACCGAGAACCAGGCCCGCCTGGTGCGCGCCCAGCGCCTGGGCCGCATCGGCGACTGGGAGCGCGACATAGGCCTGGGCTTCCTGCACTGGTCCGACGAGCTCTACCGCATCTACGGCTACGAACCCGGCGAAATCACGCCGGATTTCGATTTCTTCCTGCAGCACATCTGCCACCCCGAGGACCGCGACCAGGTCACCGGGCCCCTGGAGCGCATGCGCCGGGGCGAGCCCGAGGCCGAGTACGCCTTCCGCTTCCGGCGCAAGGACGGCAGCCTGGGGCACGGGGTGTGCCACACCCGCCTGGAGCGGGACCCCGAGGGCCGGCCGGCCCGGTTCGCGGGCACGGTGCAGGACGTGAGCGACCGGGTGGAGGACCAGGCCCGGCTGTGCGAGCGCACCGCGCTGCTGGACGCCATCCTGGAGGCCGCGCCCACCCCGATCTTCTACAAGGACCCGTCCGGCCGCTACCTGGGCTGCAACCAGGCCTTCGCCGACATGCTGGGCCGGCCCCGCAAGCGGATCGTGGGCCGGACCGCCGCGGAGATACTCCCGGCCGACCAGGGCCGACGCAGCATGGACAGGGAGGCCGAACTCCTGGTCCGGGGCGGGGTCATGGAGTACGAGTCCGTGCTGGACACCCCGGGCGGGCCGCGGGTGATGCTCCTGCGCAAGTCCCTGTTCTCCCCCTCCCCGGGCGAGCCCTCGGGCGTGGTGGGGGTCATGCTGGACCTCACGGCCCGCTACCAGGCCCAGGAGGAGCTCACGCGCAGCCGGCGCTTCCTGGCCGAGGGCGAGCGCCTGGCCCGCTGCGGGAGCTGGGAAGTGGACCTGGCCACCGGCCAGGGCGTGGCCTCGGACAACATGTTCCGCCTGCTGGGCTACGAGCCGGGCGAGGCGCCGGCCTCGCCGGAGTTCTTCTTCACCCGGCTGCACCCCGAGGACCTCGCGCGGGTGCAGGATTTGTGGGACCGGGGGGTGCTGGAGTCCCGTCCCTTCACGGCCGAGTACCGGGTGCTCAACAAGTCCGGGGCGGTGCGGCACTTTTCCGGCGGGGCCGAGTTCGAGGCCGGCCCGGACGGCCGGGCCGCGCGCGCCTGGGGAGCGGTGCGCGACGTGACCCGGGGCAAGCTGGCCGAGCGCGACCTGGCCGCGGCCCGGGACCGGGCCCAGGCCGCGGGCCGCGCCCGCAGCGAGTTCCTGGCCAACATGAGCCACGAGCTGCGCACCCCCCTGAACGGAATCCTGGGCATGGCCGAGCTCACCCTGGACACGGACCTGGACCAGGAGCAGCGCGAGAACCTGGGCATGATCCGCGAGTCCGGCCGCACCCTGCTCAAGGTGCTCAACGACATCCTGGACATCTCCCGCATCGAGGCCGGCCGCGTGGCCCCGGAACAGGAGCGGGACTTCGACCTGGCCGGCCTGCTGGCCGACGTGGCCGCGGGCTTCCGGGACCAGGCCGCGGCCAAGGGCGTGGCTCTCCGGGTGCAGGCCCCGGAGGGCGGGCCGCAGCGGCTCGCCGGGCCCGAGGCCGCGGTGCGCCAGGTGATGTTCAACCTGCTGGCCAACGCGGTGAAGTTCACCGAGCGCGGCGCGGTGCAGCTCTTTGCCCACCTCCTGCCGCACGGGGACCCCAAGGGCCGGCGCTGGGTGCTCTTCGGCGTGGAGGACAGCGGTCCGGGCATCCCGGACGAGACCCTGCCCACCCTGTTCGAGCCCTTTGTCCAGGCCGACGGTTCGGCCACCCGCAAGCACGGGGGCACGGGCCTGGGCCTGGCCCTGGTCAAGCGGGTGGTCTCCCGCCTGGGCGGCCGGCTGTCCGTGGACTCGCAGCCCGGCTCGGGCACCTCCATCTTTTTCAGCCTGCCCCTGCGCCCGGCCTGCCCCGCGCCCCCGGCCGAGCCCGCCCGCCCCGCGGCCCCGGCCCAGGGGCTCAAGGTGCTGGTGGCCGAGGACAACGCGGTGAACCGGCTCTACGCCATGCGCCTGCTGGAGCGCCTGGGGCACCAGCCCACCGGGGCCAACGACGGCCTGGCCACCCTGGCCGCCCTGGAGCGCGAGCCCTTTGACTTGGTCTTCATGGACGTGCAGATGCCGGGCATGGACGGGGTGGCCGTGACCCGGGCCGTGCGCCAGGGCCGGGCCGGCAAGGTGGACCCCGCCCTGCCCATCGTGGCCATGACCGCCCACGCCCTTACCGGGGACCGGGAGCGGTTCCTGGCCGAGGGCATGGACGACTATCTGGCCAAGCCCATGGAGCCCGACGCCCTGGAGGCGGTGCTGGCCCGGGTCATGGCGCGAAGAAAGCGGGGCTAGTGTCGCGTCCGCTCCGTTCCTTACGCGAGGAGGTCTTGTGGTAGAGGTGCGCATCCAGAACACCGACGAGCTGGTGGGGTACTGCGACTTCACCCCGGACCCGGCGCGGCTGGCCGACGCGGGGCGCCATCCCACCGGCTGGCGGCACAGCTTTCCCGGGCCCGGCGGCGCGGAGCGGGAGTTCGTGCTCCTGCCCCTGGCCGGCCGGCCCGGGACCTTCGCCTTCTACGCCCGCTCCGCGGCCGAGGCCGCAGCCCACCTGCCCGGGTTCGTTCCCCTGGACCGGGCCGTGGGACGAGGCGACCGCCTGAACGCCTGAAGCCTTCTCCCCCTGCCGCTCGAAAAAGCGAAGCGGACATGGCTCGGGGGGGTTGGCTTGAACAATTATTCAGAGTATGCTGGGGCCATGCCGCCCCTCCTGTCCCATGTCCCGCCCTCGGGCGCCGGCCGCCCCGGGGCCGTCCTGACCCTGCTGGTGCTGCTGGCCCTGGGTGCGCTGGTCCTGCTGGGCGGATGCCTGGACTCCCGGCCGGTGTTCATCGGCTTTTCCGGCCCCCTCACCGGCCGCTGGGCGGACCTGGGGGTGCAGGGCCGCAACGGCGCGACCCTGGCCGTGGAGGACATGAACGCCCGGGGCGGGGTGGCCGGCCGGCAGGTGGAGCTCCGGGTGGCCGACGAGGGGGAGACCCCCGAGGCCGCGGCCGCGGCGGTGCGCTCCCTGGAGGCCCAGAGCGCGTCGGTGCTGGTGGGGCTCATGACCAGCGCCGCGGCTCTGGCCGGCCTGCCCGTGGCCGAGGCCGCGGGCCTCACCGTGGTCTCGCCCACGGCCATGACCCCGGAGCTCACCGGCCGCCGGGACGCCCTGTTCCGGGTGGTCCCGGACCTGCTGGCCTACGCCCGCGGCCTGGCCGAGCAGGCGGCGGAGGGCGGGGCGGGCCGCGCCCTGCTGGTCCTGGACCAGGGCAACGCGGCCTTTGCCGAGCCCTATGCCCAGGCCTTTGCCGAGCGCTATGCGGCCCTGGGCGGCCGCATCGCCGGCTGGGTCCTGGTCCCGCCGGGCCAGGCCCCGGACGCCGCGGCCGTGGCCGGGGAGATACGGGCCAAGGGCGCGCGGGACGTGCTGGCCGTGTTCTCGGCGCGGACCCTGGCCCACCTGGCCGTGGGCCTGCGCCCCGCGGCGCCCGGCATCCGGCTCTACACCCCCATGTGGGGCTTCAGCCAGGAGTTCCTGGCCGCCGCCGGCGCGGCGGCCGAGGGGGTCACCTCCTGCGTGGCCGTGCCCACCGGCGACTTCTCGCCCCGGGTGGCCGAGTTCAATGCCCGCTACCTGGAGCGTTTCGGCTATCCCCCGTCCTTTGCCGCGGTGCTGGGCTACGAGGCCGCGGCCGTGGCGGGCCAGGCCCTGGAGCGCACCGGCGGCAGCCGCACCGGCCTGGCCGCGGCGCTCTCGGGCCTGGGCAAGGCGTCCGGCGTGCTGGGGGACATCGCCTTCGACCCCTCCGGGGACGTGGCCCGCGCGGTCTACTGGATCGGCGTGCGGGACGGGCGCGTGCGCACCCTGGGAGCCAGCGATGGCTAGCCCGGCGTCGGCCGCTCCGCCCACCGCCCCGCCGCTGGCGGCCGAGGTGCGCCGCCGCCTGCTGGTCTGGATGCTCCTGCCCAGCCTGGCGGCGGTGCTGGCCCTGGGCCTGGGCGCGGGCTGGATCCAGCGCGACACCGCGCGCTCCCGCCAGGCGGTGGTGGCCCAGGCCGCGGCGCTCATGGTGGCCAACTACATGGTCGAGGTCCAGAACGACCTGCGCCACTCCATGCTCCACCTGGAAAAGGACCCGGGCCATGCGCTGCAGCAGCTCCTGGCCATGCTGCGCAGCTCCTTCGCCCACTACTCGCAGCTCTTCGTCCTGGCCCCGGACGGCCGGGTGCTGTCCTCGGACCCGCCTGGGTCCGAGGACAGCCGCTTCCCCCTGGAGAACCTGGAGGAGATCCGGGAGGGGAACCTGCGGCCGGTGCTCTCGCCCTTCACCGGCCTGCCCGCGGTGTACGCCACGGTGCACAGCGCGGACGGGCGCATCCTGGTGGGCGAGATCTCCATGTCCGACCTGCAGCGCTCCATCGCGGAGCTGGTCACCCTGGCCCCGGCCGAGGAGGTGGCCCTCACCGACGCCTACGGCAATGTCCTGGCCCACCCGGACCTGTCCCAGGTCAAGACCCGGGCCAACATCGGCCACCTGGACCTGATGCGCCGCGTCCGGCAGGGCGGTGTCCAGTTCGGCGACTACGTCAACCGGGGCAAGCGGCGCATCGGCACCGCCATCCAGGTGCCGGCCACGGGCTGGCTGCTCCTGGTGAACCAGCCGGCCCTGGATGTCTACGGCCCCATCGCGGTGGTGGTCCTCTCCCTGTGGACCCTGCTGGCCGGCCTGTTCCTGCTCCTGGTCTTCCTCACCGCGCGCACCATGAACCGGCGGGTGGTGGAGCCCCTGTCCCAGTTCACCACCGCGGTGCAGGAGATCGGGCGCGGCTCCCTGCAGGGGGTCCTGCCCCCGGGCGGGGCCTTCCGGGAGCTGTCCCTGCTCATCGACGAGTTCAATGCGGCCCGCGCCGTCCTGGCCACCCGCGACGCGGCCCTGCGCGCCTCGGAGGCCAAGTACCGGGAGATCTTCGAGAACGCGGTGGAGGGCCTGTTCCAGTCCTCTCCCAACGGCCACTACATTTCCGCCAACCCGGCCCTGGCCCGCATGCTGGGCTACGGCACCCCGGCCGAGCTCATGGCCGAGGTCACGGACCTGCGCACCCAGCTCTACGCCAACCCCGAGGACCGGGACGAGTTCCTGCGCCTGCTCGCCGAGTACGGGGAGGTCAAGGGATTCGTGATCCAGTTCCTGCGCCGGGACCGGACCCGGCGCTGGTGCTCCATGAACGCCCGGGCCCTGCGCGGGCCGGACGGCCGGCTCGTCCTGCTGGAGGGCGCGGTGGAGGACGTCACCGAGCGCAAGCTGGCCGAGGAGCGGCTGCACGCCTCCCTGCACGAAAAGGAGGTGCTGCTCAAGGAGGTGCACCACCGGGTCAAGAACAACCTCCAGGTGGTGAGCGGCCTGCTCTACCTCCAGGCCGACAACCTGCAGGACCCGGAGGCCCGCGCCGCCCTGTCCGAGAGCCAGAACCGCATCGCCTCCATGGCCCTGGCCCACGAGGCCCTCTACGGCTCCGACGACCTGGCCCGGGTGGATCTCAAGGACTACGTGGACCGGCTCATGGCCCGGCTCATCTCCTCCCTGGGCAAGCAGGGGGTGCGGGTGGCGGTGGAGGTCTCGGCCGTGCCCCTGCCCCTGACCAAGGCCGTGCCCTGCGGCCTCATCCTGAACGAGCTGGTCACCAACGCCCTGAAGTATGCCTTTGACGGCCCGGGCGGGACCATCACCGTGGCCACCCGGCGGGAGGGCTCCATGGTGGAGCTGTCCGTGGCCGACGACGGTCGCGGGCTGCCCGGCCACATCACCCCGGAGAACGCCTCCACCCTGGGCCTGCAACTGGTCGCCAACCTCACCGGCCAGCTCAAGGGCGAGTTGCGCATCGAACGGGAGCGCGGTACACTCTTTAGAATCCGGTTCCCTGTGGAGGACGAGTGGCGAACATCATGATCGTGGAAGACGAAGCCCTCGCCGCCATGGCCACCCAGGTCATGGTCTCCCGCCTCGGCCACGCGGTCTGCGCCACCGCGGCCAGCGGCGAGGAGGCCCTGCAGGCCCTGCCCGGGGCGCGGCCCTCCCTGGTGCTCATGGACATCATGCTCAGCGGAGAGCTGGACGGCATCGAGACCGCCCGCCGCATCCGGGAGCGCTTCGGCATCCCGGTCTGCTACATCACGGCCTACACCGATCCCGAGACCCGCCGCCGCGCCCTGGACACCAAACCCACCGCCTTCCTGGCCAAGCCCCTGGACCCCGCCCAGCTCCAGAGCCTGCTCACCTCCCTGGAACACTAGCGCAGTTTCGCCGCTCCCGCCGCACGGCGCGCCGCAGCGCGCGCAGTTCGTCCGGCCCGAACCAGGCCCCGCACCCGGCGCACCAGCGCCACCCGGCCTCCCGGTCCCGCCCGAGCCGCGCCCGCCGGCCCGCGGCCGCGCACTCCGGACACCGCTCCCGCGCCGCCGAGAACCGCGGGCACGCCCCCGCGTCTCGCGGCCACACGGCGTGGCACGGCCCGCCGTCCTCCGCGCAGCGCCACTCCCCGCGCCAGACGCGGACAGGGCAGGGGCGCAGGCGCTCACTCACGGACGCGCCGGGAGTCCGGCCTGGGCCGGAAGAGGGCGGTTCGCGAACCG
>DKEU01000160.1 GCA_002452635.1 Desulfovibrionaceae bacterium UBA6814
AGGAGCGCCCCATGTCCCCCAGTCCACCGACCGGCCAATCCGGGAACACCGCGGCCATGTCCACCCTGGAGTTCTATCGCCAACTCTTTGCGCCCAAGCCCGGACCGGAGGAGCTCCGGCCGTTGCGCCAGGGGCAACCGCATCTGCTCATCCCGGGCGGCCTCACGGTGGAGGAGTACTGCGGTAAGCTGGCTGCGGCCAAGGCCGCGCGGCAACGCGGCGTTGACCCCGGCCCGGTTGCGCCCGACCTGCCCCAAAGCTGCCGCCGCGTGCAGGGCGGCGACCGCCTGCTGTCCTGGGTCCTGTGGGTGCAAGGCGACGGCCGAGTCCTGGCCAAGCAGGAACGCGCCGGCGAGACGACCACGGACTTCGCCTACGAGTACGCCCCAACCGGCCACCTCCTGCGGGCCTGGCGCAACGGCCGCCTGGCCGAGAATACGCTTACGACCCGCGCGGCGCGCGCATCGCGGACTGGAGCCCGCGGCACGGGCCGCGCAGCCTGGAGTACGACGCCCGGGGCCGGCTGGCCCGGGCCGGGGACCGGCACTACGAGTACGCCTCGGACGGGACCCTGCGCCGGGTGTCCGGCCCGGACGGGGAGACCCGCTGCTGGTACGGCCCCAACCTGGCCCTGGCCCGGGCCGTGCTGCCCGACGGCTGCGAGCTGCGCTACCGGAGCGCGCCGGACGGCCGGCTCCTGGCCAAGTACGTGGACGGCCGGCTGGCCGAGCGCTACGTCTGGCGCAACGCCCTGCAACTGGCGGCCTGGGGCATGCCGGGCGGCTGGGAGTGCCGCTTCCACTACCGTTCCCGCCAACGCACCCCCTGGGCCATGGAGTACGGCATCCCCTACCTGCGCGAGCGCTTCCTGCTCGGCTGCGACCAGGTGGGCAGCCTCAAGGTGGTGGCCAACGAGCGCGGAGAGGTGCTGAAGACCCTGGACTACGACAGCTTCGGCAACGTGGCGGCGGACTCCCAGCCGGGCTGCTTCATCCCCCTGGGCTTCGCCGGCGGCCTGGCGGACCGCCACACCGGCCAGGTGCGCTTCGGACGACGCGACTACATGCCCTCGGTGGGACGCTTCACCGCCCAGGACCCCCTGGGCGACACCGGCGGGGACCACGACCCCTACGACTATTGCGTCGACGACCCGGTGGGCCGCATCGACCCCGCGGGCCTCAAGGACACCGCCGCCCCCGCCGCCGGAGGAGGCATCCTCCACGGCATCGGCGACTTCTTCTCCCGCATGGGCGAAAACGTCGGCAACTGGCTCACCGGGACCGATGACGGGGAAGGGGCCGGGTCGGCTCAGGGAACAACCGAGACCAACGCCACCACGCCCCGCGCAAGCACTCCGCCGACCATGGGAAGCGGCAAGGCGGCCGGAGCGGACAGAGAGCCGAGCAGAGACGCCGCTGCCGACATCATCGAGATGAACACCGCCGGATACGAGACCCCGGCCACGTCGAGCACCCGCTCGACCAAACGCGGACCAGGCATCAGCTCGGACGACGAGGAACTGCTCAAGACCACCCCGGGAGTCTACGTCGCGTCCGACGGGAATCTGGCAGTCTCGAAAGCCAACATCCCACCCCTGCCCCCCGGCGAGTCATACGAACGCAACATGCAGGAGATGGAAGGCCGGGTCCTTGAGCCCGGGGCCTGGAAGGAGTTCAAGGACAAGGTTCAGCCTGGCGGAGAATGGGATTATAAGACCAAGGGCAGCCAGTTTGAGCCCACCGGCAACTTCAATTACGGCGCAGCCGCCGAGGCCATGGGCATCCCGGATGTTGTTGCCGACCGGGCGGCCGGGGCTGCACAGCAATGGTACAATCCACCCACGGTGCATCCTGGCGAAAAGGACCAGCGTCCGGATCTCGAGATGGTATGGGATGTCCTACGACATCAGATAGCCAACTCGACATACGGCGACAACCCGGGCGACCAGGAAAACATCCACCTCGGGCAGGCATACGCCAGGCAGTGGAAGAGGGCACAGGCCAGCAAGACCAAGTGACCTGGTGGGTCATGAACATCAGCCGGCACGCCTTTGGGCGTGCCGGCTGAATTCAATAGAGGCGTGGCTTGATCCAAGGATACTGGTATACCATATACCAGTGGTCATTCAATTTTTTCATCATCTCTATCTTGTCGGGAGGAAAGATGCTCTCTGGATAATGGCCTGTCTTTGAGTATAAGAATCCTTGAAAGTAAGAGAACATCGAAGCATCATTATGTATATCAACAGGTAGTAATATGAATATTTCACTACCAGAGCGAAAAGCGTTAAATCCACTATAGCATAATTCATCGCACTCTGTGGCATTGTCAGTATAGTATGTGAAACAATCCGATTCGGTAAATACATTACTTTTAATAATTTCATTCACCTTTTCTTGATATATATTTTGATTTTTATAAAAGTTATTGATTAACATTGGTGTCCTATAGTCAGGATAGGCACGCGGGGCAGGAAGGAGTAAAACAAGAAGTGCTACAATGATATGCGCAAAGAATGAAATTTTTTTTCTCAGTAATGATACGATACAGCATGAAAAGAAAAAGAAAGGCAAAATTGCCATCGTAAATAATAAGAGAATATGAAAAGCATCATAATAAAAATTGCCGCATAGTTGTAAATCTGAAAGAAGGCAAAACACATTTCTCCCGAGCCACACCAGAGGAATCGGCAATAACTGCCAAGTAGTCGGCCAAACGACGGCCCATTTTTTCTCTGTCACGACGCGCCTCTTTATGTATACATCAATATATACCGAATGGTATCTAAAACTACCTGCGACGTAAAGCAGTTACCCCCCGCGATCAATGTACCCTTCAAGGAGGTGGCGGACCGGCGCGGGGCGGTGGTGAAGGCCCTGGACTATGACAGCTTCGGCAACCTGGCGGCGGACTCCCAACCGGGCTGCTTCATCCCCCTGGGCTTCGCCGGCGGCCTGGCGGACCGCCACACCGGCCAGGTGCGCTTCGGACGCCGCGACTACATGCCCTCGGTGGGACGCTTCACCGCCCAGGACCCCCTGGGCGACACCGGCGGGGACCACGACCCCTACTCCTCCTGCGTGGACGACCCGATGGGGAGGATTGATTTGCAGAGGTCGGGGAGACAGCGCCTCGGCTCAGGCCAGGGCCACCAGGTCGTAGGTCTGGGATTCCTCGACCTCGGCCCGGACCACCGCGCCCGGGGCCACGCCAGGGCCGCTCACGTAGGTCGCGCCGTCCACCTCCGGGGCCTGGAACCAGGCGCGGCCGACATGCAGGCCGGGCCACTCGGGGTGCGGGGCGTCCACCACGATGTCCAGGGCCTGGCCCACGTAGCCGGCGAGGATCTCGGCGCTGATCTCGGCCTGCACCTCCATGATCCGCCGCCGCCGGGCCTGGGCCGCGCGGGCCGGGACCTTGTCCGGCATGCGGAAGGAGCGCGTGCCCTCCTCGTCGCAGTAGGCGAAGACCCCCAGGTGATGGAACCGGGCCTCCTGCACGAACTTCACCAGGCTGCGGTACTGGGCCAGGGTCTCGCCCGGGAATCCGGTGATGAGGCTGGTGCGCAGGGCCGCATCCGGGAAGAACGAGCGCACCCGGTCCAGCACCAGGCGCGGGTCCTTGGCGAACGGCCGGCCCATGGCCTTGAGCATGGCCGGATGGGCGTGCTGCAAGGGGATGTCGAAGTACGGGACCAGGGGCGGCCCGGCCGCGGCCAGGTAGCCGAGCAGGTCCGGGGTGAGGCCCGCGGGATAGAGGTACATGAGCCGCAGGCGCGCAAGGCCCGGCAGGGGCAGGAGCGCGTCCAGCAGGGTGCGCAGGCCGTGCCTGTCGCCCAGGTCCCGGCCCCAGGCCGTGAGGTCCTGGGCCACCAGCACGAGTTCCGGGACCCCCTGGTCCAGGATTCCCCGGGCCTCGGCGGCCAGGTCCCGAACTGGGCGCGAGCACAACGGCCCGCGGATGGACGGGATGGTGCAGAAGGCGCAGGCGTTGCCGCAGCCTTCGCCGATCTTGAGAAAGGCGAACCCCGGACCGGTGGACAGGGCGCGGGCAAAGGGCAGGGGCTTGGGCGCGCGGCGCTTGAGGGCGGCCGCGGCCCGGGCCGCCAGCTCGCCCTCCTCCTCGATGCGCAGCCACAGGTCCACCTCGGGCAGTTCCTTTTGCAGTTCCGCTCCGTAACGGTTCACCAGGCAGCCGGCCACGGCCAGGAGCGGCCGGGGCGCGGCCTCGGCAACGGCCGCGGCCAGGTCCAGCACCACCCGCACCGATTCGGCCACGGCCGGGGCGATGAACCCGCAGGTGTTCACCAGCACCAGGTCCGCCGCAGCCGGGTCGTCGCAGGGCGTAAGCCCCGGCCCCAGGCCGGCCAGCATGCGTTCGGTGTCCACCCGGTTCTTGGGGCAGCCCAGGCTCACGGTATGCACGCGCATGGTTTGCATGGCCCGCCTGTATCCCGGCCCGGCCCCGGGCGCAAGCCGGCCCGCGCTGCGCGCGCCGGCGACGTTGAACAAAACTCCCGGCTCCGCTACCATGGGCGGAATTTCTCTCCGCAACCAGGCACCCACAAGGAGACGCCATGGACCCCACGGCCAGCCCAGGCCCGCCGGCTAATCCCCTTGGCGACGCCCGCGCCGCCTTCGCCCTGATGCGGGAGGCCCTGGACGCGCTGGATTTCCAGCTCTTCCTGCTGGACGCCGCCGGTGTGGTGACCGACATGAACGCCGCGGCTCGCGCCGCCAGCGGCGACGACGCCCTGGGCCGGACCTGTTCCCAACTGCCCGAATGCCGCGACGGAAACCGCAGCGACCTGCGCTGCCCCTTGCGGGAATCCCTGCGCACCGGCCGGCCCTGCGAGTCCGAATACTCCCTG
>DKEU01000159.1:0-1738 GCA_002452635.1 Desulfovibrionaceae bacterium UBA6814
TTCTGGATGCAGTCGGGCATCGTGAGCCCCGAGGCGCGGAGCCTCCTGCACGGCACCGGGATAGCGGTGGTGGAGGACCGCTGCCTCATGGTGGAGCACGCGAGGCTGGCCCGGTGACCGCGCCGGCCTTCGAGTGCCGGCGCTGCGGGCACTGCTGCTCCGGCGAGGGCGGCATCGTGCTCGCGCCCTCGGACGCCGCGCGCCTGGCCGCGCACCTGGGCCTGGGGCTGGACGCCTTTCTGGCCGGGCACACGGAAGCCAAGGGCCGGCTGCCCCGGCTCCTGACCGGGCCGGACGGGTACTGCGNNTTCTACGACCACGACCTGCCCGGCTGCGGGGTGCACCCGGCGCGGCCGGACGTGTGCCGGGCCTGGCCCTTTTTCCGGGGGAACCTGCTGGACCCGGAGAGCTGGGCCATGATCCAGGACGACTGCCCGGGCGTGGACCAGGACGCGGGCCACGCCCGGTTCGCGGCCCAGGGCCGGCAGTACATGCGCGAGAACGGCCTGTTCAAGCCCCGCGGCGACCAGACCCCCGAGGCCCTGGTCTCGCCCTGGCCGGACGACAACCCCGAGGGCGCTGCATGAACGTGGCCGAGGCCTACGGCTTCCTGCGGCTGCCCAAGGGCGCGGGCCCGGACGAGGTCAAGGCCGCGTACCGCAAGCTGGCCTTCGAGCTGCACCCGGACCTGAACCCCGACGACCCCTCGGCCTCGCGCCGCTTCCAACTCCTGAACGAGGCCTATGTGCTGCTCAAGCAGGTGCTGGAGGAGGAGCCGCCGGCAGCGGCGGGCGCGGGAAAAAAGCGCAGGAAGGCCCCGCCCAAGGACGAGCGGCCCACGGCCAGCAAGGCCGAGGCCGCCCGGGAGTACGCCCGGCAGGCGGCCGGCGCGGGGACTCCGCCGCCGCCCCCGCCGCCCGGGGCCGGGGCCGGAGCCGGGGCCAAGGCCGAGAACAACGGCCCGTCCTTCACCTTCCGCAAGGAAGAGGTGCTGCGCGACATCATGAACGACCCGTTCGCCCGGCGGGTGTTCGAGGACATCTACCGCACCGTGCGCCGGAGCGGCCGGGCCGGCGCGCCGGCGCCCCCGCCCAAGGAGCGCAAGCTCACCCTGCGCTGGGGCGGCAAGAGCCTGGACGTGGACCTGTCCAAGGGACTGACCGGCGGGGTCAAGGACTGGCTTGCCAAGTCCATGGACGATGAGCAGACTATCGAGATACCCGCGCACCAGCTCACCCCTGGGGCGCGCATCCGGCTGACCATCCGCCGGGCCTGGTCCGGCGAGCCCAAGACCGTGGAGGTGCCCCTGCCCCCGGACTACGTGCCGGGCCGGCCCCTGCGGCTCAAGGGCCTGGGCCGCAAGATCGGCCCCTGGGCCGGGGATTTGTACATCCGCCTGGTGGCGAAATAGCTAAGAGATGCCCTAAGGAGACAAACAAATGGCCGAGACCATTGACGAAATCACTATCAATTGGGAAGACGAGGACGGCAACCTGGCGGTCAAGGAGCTGAAGAAGGAGGTCCTGTCCCGCGGGGCCTGGACCACCATCATGTTCCTGCTCCAGAACATGGACAAGAAGACCGGGGACTACAAGGCCCCCCAGATCCGCATCGTGCGCTACAAGAAGAGCGGCGGCCGCTACCTGCCCCAGTCCAAGTTCACCATCTCCAGCGCCCGCCAGGCCCGCCAGATCACGGACATCCTGGGCAACTGGCTGGGCGAGATGGGCGAGGGCGA
>DKEU01000159.1:1918-3845 GCA_002452635.1 Desulfovibrionaceae bacterium UBA6814
GTGAATCTTCCCACGGTCGGGTCGTGCAAAATCTATGGCTTTGTCTTACCCCGCTGCAGAGTTGCATTGGAGAATGAGATAGAGTCTATTACGCCTTCATAGGCGGCCATCCTTTCCGACGATCCGCCGTATCCAAATTCAATGGGGAAATCTAGGAGATGGTATAATTTCATATACATTTTATTGGAGTTTTTGATCTTTTCTTCAACATAGACATCATTGCCCTTAAATTTAGTATAACTTGCAGATACTTCTGTAAAGTTGCCAGTTTCCTTTGTTCTTTCACGCAACAAGTCTTTGCCAGGCTTGCTTCGAAAATAAATACCAACTCCTTCTTCTCCTTCTCTTCCCCAGTAGTGGATAGTAATAGAAGAGTTATGGTGAACTGCATGCATACCGAATTTGTGGTCAACGGTAATGCCGCGCCATGTTATGGGCGGGGTGTCAGATATATATGACCAAAATGAGAGAATTTCGTAAGGATAGTTTCGTACAACGTAATTCCATATGAATGGGGAAAGGAGCCCTAGGCAAACCAGAAAAATCAATATTGCCTTTTTTGATTTCTTCATTTTCGCAATTCCTTTTGGCTACGCCGCGGTTGGCACGCGGCGCAGCCATCTTTGTGATCGTCAACGCCTCATGGGACCAGGACCAACCGGCGTAGGCGCGATATCCGATCCCTTCCGAAGGGCTCCCTTGCCAAAGACATTGAAGAACGCTTCATGGTCTCGTTGGGCTTCTTCAATCTTCCTGATATCTCCTGTGACCAGCCCTTCATTTAATGCCTTTTCAGTGGTCGTTGCATTGGCCTTGGCCTGCTGAGCAATATCTCCCAGCTCCTTTGCAGCCCCGATCTGCTGGGCCACCTCGCCCGCCTTGAGGGCCGTTCCAACTTCCTTGGGGGACACCGGCAGGTTGTTGATGGCTTCGGNNGCATGGTGTCGTAGCCTTCGGTGACGGCCTGTGCCGCATCGGTGGCAGCCTTCGCGGCTCCCTGGGTGACATCCGCAGGTGAAGGATTCGGAGAGCCCGTGAACCATTCCTTGGCGTTGCTGAACATCTCCTTGGTGGCATTGACCATGCTGTCCAGCCAGGAAACGCCTGCCACAGCGGCTTCCCCCTCCAACCCCTCCGGGTCCACCCGCCCCACCGGTTCGTCCACGCAGTAGTCGTACAGGTCGTGGTCGCCGCCGGTGTCGCCCAGGGGGTCGGGGGCGGTGAAGCGGCCCACGGTGGGGTCGTAGTCCCGATGGCAGAAGCGCACCAGGCCGGTGAATTTGTCGCGCAGGCCGCCGGCAAAGGCGAGGGGCAGGAACAGGCCGGGGTTGGTGTCGAAAAGGATGTTGCCGAAGGCGTCGTAGTCCACCACCTTGACCACCCGGCCCTCGCTCTCGCCGTCCATGGCGGCCACGGCCTTGAGGCTGCCCACCTGGTCGTAGCCCAGGAGGTAGGTGGCATCACCCTGCGGGTCCTGCACGGTCACGGCCTGGGGCAGGCGGCCTTGGCCGGTGTAGTGGAACTGCATCTTCACCCCGCGCTGGTGGTCGCGGTAGAAAGCCAGTTGCAGGGGGCTGCGCCAGGTGAAGGACTCCACGGGCGCGGCGTTGATGTACTTCTCGGTCGGGAGCCCGGGCGCGACGGTCTCGCTGCGCAGCACCCGGCCCCCGGGCAGCACCATGCGGCACAGGCCGCCGGCCTGGTCGTAGGCCAGGCGGAAGGACGCCTGCGGGGTCCAGGCCTCGCGCAGGGAGCCGTCCTCGGCGTAAGTGAAGGTCCACGGCCCGGCCGAGGCCAGCCGGCCGCGCTCGTCGTAGCCGTATTTCCACTGGCCCTGCCCCGGGCTCCAGGACGCCACGCGCGCGCCGCGCGGGTCGTAGGCGTATTCCTCGGCCAGGCGGCCGTTGCGCCACACCCGCAGCAGGTG
>DKEU01000239.1:0-9810 GCA_002452635.1 Desulfovibrionaceae bacterium UBA6814
GGCGGCGACAAGATGGACGAGGCCATCATGCAGTACGTCAAGCGCAAGTACAACATGCTCATCGGCGAATCCACGGCCGAGGCCATCAAGATGCAGTCGGGCAGCGCGTATCCCGGGGCCTGCGAGGTGGAGATGAGCGTGAAGGGCCGGGACCTGGTCTCGGGCATCCCCCAGAACATCACCATCACCTCCGAGGAGGTGCGCAAGGCCATCTCCGAGCAGGTGGACGCCATCGTGCAGGCGGTGCGCATAGCCCTGGAGCAGACCCCCCCGGAGCTGGCCGCGGACATCGTGGACCGGGGCATCGTGCTCACCGGAGGCGGCGCGCTGCTCAAGGGGCTGGACCAGCTTCTGCGGGAGGAGACGGGCCTGCCCATCACCGTGGTGGACGATCCCCTGTCCACGGTGGTGCTCGGCTCGGGCAAGGCTTTGGACAACCTGGATGTGCTCAAGGAGGTAACGATAGATTAGCCTCCTGTCCAAGAAGGGCGCGGTCTTCTCCCTCATCGTGGCCGCGTCGCTTTACCTCACCCTCTATACCTGGAACCTGCGCACCGGGGTGCTCGACGCCCTGGCCGCCAACACCGGGCTGGAGTTCGTCTCCTGGGTGCTGCGTCCGGGCAAGTGGGCCGCGGACAAGGCCACCCGGTTGTGGGACGACTATTTCCATCTGGTGGACGTGCAGCAGGATAACCGCCGCCTGGCCGAGGCGGTGGACAAGCTCTCCCTGGACCTGGCCGCCCTGCGCGAGGAGGCGGCCGAGGCGGTGCGCCTGCGCAAGCTCCTGGACTACGCCCCGCCCCTGTCCTGGACCGTGCAGGGGGCGCGGGTCATCGCCCACCGCCTGGGCCCGGCCGGGGCCCTGGACACGGTGCTCATCGACAAGGGCGGGCTGGACGGCGTGGACGTGAACGTGCCCGTGGCCACCCCCGGCGGGGTGGCGGGCCGGGTGCTGCGCGCGGCCATGCAGGCCTCCACCGTGCTCCTGGTCACGGACCCCAACTCCAAGATCCCGGTGGTCAGCCGTGACCACCGCACCACCGGCATCCTCTCCGGCCAGGGCGCGGGCGAGGAGCTGGAGGTGCGCTACGTGCCCCTGAACGCCCCCCTGGACGTGGGCGAGACCCTGGTCACCTCGGGCCTGGCCGGCATCTTCCCCAAGGGCCTGCCCGTGGCCGTGGTCAGCGGCATCGAGCGTTCGGACATCTCCCTGTTCCTCACGGTGCGCGCCACGCCCCTGGTGGACTACAACTCCCTGGAGGAGGTCCTGCTCTTCACCCGGGCCCCGGGCAGCGAGCCGGGCCAGGACCCGGAGAGCCTGCCCCTGGTTCCGCCCCAGGACAACGCCACCATCCCCGCCCCGGTCCCGGCCAAGCCGGCCCCGGCCGCGGCCAACGCCACCGCGGCCCCGGCCAAGCCCAAGCCCGCCGCCGGGGCCCAGGCTCCCAAGCCCGCTCCCAAGCCGGCCTCGGCCAAGCCCCAGGACCGGCCCGCGCCCGGGAACTGACCGGAGACCGGAGCGCCGTGCACACCGCCCACACCTACACCTCCTCCAGCCGGGTGGACCACAGCATCCACCCCTTCCTGTTCTGGCTGGGCTTCATCCTGGCCGGGATCTGGGCCCAGCACTTCGTGCCCGGGGTGGACTTCCTGGCCCCGGCCCTCATCGTGTGCCAGCAGCAGCGCAAGGTCTCGGCCACGGTCTGGCTGGCCGCGGCGTTCATCGTGCTGCAGGAGGGCATGGGCTCCCTGGCCTTCGGCAGCCTCATCCTCTGGTACGCGGGCATGCTCGTGGTCTACCAGGCGGGGCGCTGGCTGTTCGAGTCGCGCAATTTCCTGTTCATCTTCATCATCGGCGTGTTCCTGGGGGTGTGGCGCTACGTCCTGGTCCAGATGATGGCCAACCTCCAGAACCTGGCCCCGGAGCCGCGCCGGCTGATCCTGGAGTGCGTCCTGCAGGCGGTGGTTTTCACCCTGGAGTGGGGGCTCGTGTTCCTGCTCTACAAACGCTACGCGCGCCATGACGACGAACCTCGAGCCTGAAGGCCAGCAGCCGCCGCGCAGCGGCCTCATCCTGCTCCAGTGCCTGGTGCTGGGGCTCTTCGCCGTGTTCGCCCTGCGCCTGTGGTACCTCCAGATCCACCGCGGCGAGGAGTTCTCCCGCAAGGCCCGGGACAACCAGCTGCGGCGCGAGGCCATCTACGCCCCGCGCGGCCTGATCCGGGACCGGGTGGGCAAGCTGGTGGCGGTGAACGAGCCGGCCTACGCCCTGGGCCTGGTGCGCGAGGACGTGAAGGACATGGCGGCCACTCTGGCCCAGGTCAGCGCCTGGACCGGGATACCGGTGGAGGACCTGGCCCAGCGGGTGGGGCACCTGCGCAAGCGGATCAAGCCCTTCGAGCCCCTGATCCTGGTGCAGGACCTGCCCTTCGCGCTCCTGGCCCGCATCGAGGCCAACACCCTGTTCTGGCCCGGGCTGGAGATCGTGGTCCGGCCCAAGCGCTACTATCCCCAGGGGCCGCTCCTGGCCCACGTGCTCGGCTACGTGGCCGAGGTGAGCGAGGAGGAGCTGGAGCGCGACCCGACCCTGGCCATGGGCGACCTGGTGGGCAAGAACGGCATGGAGCTCATCCTGGAGAACCGGCTGCGCGGGGCCAAGGGGGTGCAGAACCTGGAGGTCGACGCCACCGGCCGCCGCCTGGGCGAAGAGGTGGTGACCTCGCCCTCGGCCGGAGAGAACCTCACCCTCTCCATCGACCTGGCCCTGCAGGAGCTCTGCTTCCACCTGCTGGACGGCCAGGCCGGCTCGCTCCTGGTCATGGACCCGGCCACGGGCCGGCTCCTGGCCTACGTGAGCCAGCCCGCCTACGACAACAACCAGTTCGTGCTGGGCTTGTCCTCCAAACAGTGGGCCGAGCTGCGCGACGATCCCATGCACCCCATGCAGAACCGGGCCATCCAGAGCGCCTACCCGCCGGGCTCGGTGTTCAAGCTGGTGGTGGCCGGCGCGGGCCTGCACGCCGGGGTGAGCCCCAAGGACACCGCCTTCTGCACCGGGGGCTACGCCTTCGGCTCCCGGGTGTTCCGCTGCTGGAAGAAGGAGGGCCACGGCACCGTGGACATGCTGCGCGGCCTGGTGCAGTCCTGCGACGTGTTCTTCTACCAGCTGGGCGACCGGCTGGGGGTGGACCGCATGAGCGCCTTCGCCAAGGCCAGCGGGTTCGGGGATCTCACCGGCATCGACCTGCCCCACGAGAAGCCCGGGCTCATCCCCTCCCGGGAGTGGAAGCGCAAGCGCATGGGCGAGGCCTGGTACCCGGGCGAGAACCTGAACATGGCCATCGGCCAGGGCTACAACCAGGTCACCCCCATCCAGGTGGCCCGGTTCGTGTCCGCCCTGGTCAACGGCGGGGAGCTCATCAAGCCCTCCCTGACCATGAACGACGACCCGGTGGTGCAGGACCACCTCCAGCTCACGGACAAGCAGCGCGACCTCATCCTGGAGGCCATGGTGGAGACCGTGCAGGAGGGCACCGCCCGGGTGCTCCTGCGCAAGGACGCCCGCATCGGGGGCAAGACCGGCACGGCCCAGGTGGTGCGGCTCAAGGCCTCGGAGGCCGAGAAGCGGCGCAAGCTGGAGGAGATGGAGTACTGGGAGCGCGACCACGCCTGGATCGCCACCTTCGGCCAGAAGGCGGACCGCGCCTACGTGGTGGTCTGCATGGTGGAGCACGGCGGCCACGGCGGCTCCACCGCCGGCCCGGTGGTCAAGGCGGTGTACGACTACCTCTTCGGGGAGAACGCCTCATGACCCCCATCGACCGCCGGGTCCTGTTCCACTTCAACTGGCCCCTCTTGGGCCTGACCTTCCTGCTCTTCGCGGTGGGGGTGCTCAACCTCTACTCGGCCAGCGCGTTCCGGCTGGAGGACGGGCTGTCCGTGAATCCCTTCTACCAGAAGCAGCTGGTGTGGGGGCTCATGGGCCTGGCGGGCATGGCGGTGTTCATGGTCTTCGACTACCGCCACCTCCAGGTGGTGGCCTGGCCCCTGTTTGGCGTCACCATCTGCCTGCTGGTGGGCACCCTGCTCTTCGGCAAGGTCATCTACGGCGCGCGGCGCTGGCTGGACCTGGGGGTCATGAACTTCCAGGCCAGCGAGATGGCCAAGATCGCCATCCTGCTCATCGGGGCCAAGCTCCTGTCCCGGGGGCAGCGGCCCCTGGACTGGGGGCACCTGTTCATGGCCGTGGGCGTGGGCATGGTGCCGGCCGGGCTCATCGTGCTCCAGCCGGATCTGGGCTCGGCCCTGTCGGTGCTGGCGCTCCTGGGCGGGATCATCCTCTACCGCGGGGTGCGCTGGCCGGTGCTGCGGCTCATGCTCATCCTGGGGCCCATCCTGGCGCCGCTGGGCTGGTTCTTTTTGCACGACTACCAGAAGCAGCGCATCCTGACCTTCCTGGACCCCGGGGCCGACCCGCGGGGCGCGGGCTACCACGTGATCCAGTCCCAGATCGCCATCGGCTCGGGCCAGGTCTGGGGCAAGGGCTTCCTCTCCGGCACCCAGAGCCAGCTGCGGTTTTTGCCCGAAAAGCACACGGATTTCGCGGTGGCGGTGTTCGGCGAGGAATGGGGCTTCTTCGGCTGCATCATTCTGCTTTCCATCTTCTGCCTGTTTTTGTACCATCTCTTCCTGGCCGCGCAGGACGCCAAGGACCGGTTCGGGTCGTTCCTGGCTGCAGGGGTTTTCTTCTATTTCTTCTGGCAGATCCTCATCAACATGGGCATGGTCCTGGGACTCATGCCCGTGGTCGGCATCCCCCTGCCGTTCATCAGTTACGGGGGCAGCGCCACCCTGGTGAACTTCTGCCTCATCGGCCTGGTCATGAACGTGTCCATGCGCCGCTTCGTGTTCAAGCAGGCGTAGGGGCGGGTCGGAGGCAGGTTGAGATGCTCGGGTTTCGCTGGTATGCCACGCGTGGTTCCCGGACGGGACCGGCCGCAGGCCGGACCCAGAGCAGCAAGGAGTTCTCCATGGGCAAGGACGAGATAAATGCCTTCCTGGGCGCCGGCACTTCCTACCAGGGCAAGCTGCACTTCTCCGGCTCGGTGCGCATCGACGGCACCTTCAAGGGGGAGGTGGAGTCCTCGGGCACCCTGGTGATCGGCAAGGAAGCCAACGTGGAAGGCCAGATCCGGGTGGGCCAGATGGTCATCAGCGGCCACGTGGAGGGGGAGATCACCGCCTCGGAGAAGGTGGTCCTGCACAAGACCGCCAACCTGGTGGGCAGCCTGCGCACCCCGGTGCTGGTCATCGAGGAGGGGGCGGTCATCGAGGGGCAGATCACCATGGGCACCAAGGGGGCGGAAAAGGTGAAGCCCAAGGAAAAAGCCCCGGCCGCGCCGGCCCGTTTCCCGTCCTATCCCCTGGCCGCCCCGGCCGCCCCGGCCGGAGCCGAGGTCAAGCCGGGAGAAGGCAGTTGAGAGAAGGGATTCCGCAGGGTTGCGCCGCCCTCGCCAAAGGCGTTCTCCGGGAAAAAAGGCTTTGACAGGACTTTTCAAATCAGCTAAAGGCCCTTTGACTTTGCACCTTAATTCACAACCTCCGCGAGGCCGACAATGATTGATCTGGACACGTCATTCTATATCCAGTTCATCAACTTTGTGATCACCCTGGTGGTCCTGAACCTGCTGCTCATCCGGCCGGTTCGTGAAATCATCCGCAAGCGCGCGGAAAAGATGTCCGGCCTGCTCTCGGGTGCGGAGGCGTTCACGGCCCAGGCCGAGGAGAAGCTGGCCGGCTACCAGAAGGCCCTGGACGAGGCCCGCGCCGCCGGCGCCGAGACCCGCAACGCCCTGCGCGACGCGGGCCTGGCCGAGGAGAAGCAGATCCTGGAGACCGCCGGAACCGACGCCGCGTCCACCCTGGGCGAGGCCAAGGACCGCGCCGTGGCGGAGGCCAAGGCCGCAGGCGAGACCCTGCGGGCCCAGGTGGGATCCCTGGCCCAGAAAGTCGCGGACAAGATTCTCGCTTAAGTTCGGCGAACACAGGCAAACCCGCCGCGGCCCGTCCGCAGCGGGTTTGCCTTATGCAGCATCAACCGTCTTCAGGAAGGAGGGCTTCGACTTGAAAGGAGTGAAATGCATCCTGGCGGCCGCCCTGGTGCTCTGCGCCACGGTAGCGCTGGCCTCCACCGAAGGCGGGCACGAGGCTGCCGGCGCGGCGGCTGCCCACCACCTCGACTGGTGGAACTTCACCCTGCGGGTGATCAACTTCATCATCTTTGCCGCCATCCTCTACAAGTTCGGCGGGAAGAAGGCCGTGGAGTTCTTCGGCGGCCGGCGCAAGCAGATCGAGACCCAGCTGCACGACCTGGACGAGCGCAAGGACAAGGCCGAGAAGCGGCTGGCCGAGGTGGAGAAGTCCATCGCCAACCTGGCCGCCGAGAAGGCCAGGATCCTGGACGAGTACAAGGCCCAGGGCGAGGCCCTCAAGGCCTCCATCGTGGACAAGGCCGAGAAGGACGCGGCCAAGATCCGCGCCCAGGCCGAGACCGGTGCGGCCCAGGAGAGCGTGTACAAGCGTCGTGAGCTGCGCGCCGAGATCGCCGAGCTGGTGGTCGAGGCCGCGGAGAAGATCCTCAAGGAAAAGCTCACCGCCGAGGAGCAGGCCAAGCTCGTTGACAAATACTTAACAAAGGTGGTGCTCAATTGACTGCCAACATTGTAGCCCGCAGATACGCCAAGGCCCTCTTCGCCATCGGGCTGGAGAAGGGGGACGCTGAACTTGAGGCGTACGGCAAGGACCTGGCGGCCATCGCCGAGGCCATCGCGGCAGCCCCGCAGCTCCTGCGCATCTTCCCCAACCCCCTCTTCACCCTCGAGGAGAAGAAGGCCGTGGCGGGCAAGATCCTGGAGAAGATCGGGCCCAACCCCACCACCGTCAGCTTCGTGAGCCTCCTGGCGGACAAGAACCGCCTGGCCTCCCTGCCCGAGATCGAGGCCTACTTCCGCGTTCTCCTGGACCAGCAAAAGGGCGTGATCCGCGGCCAGCTCCTCACCGCCGTGGACCTGGACGACGCCAAACAGGCCCAGGTCAAGGACCAGCTCAAGGCCCAGCTCGGCAAGGACCTGGTCCTGGAGTTCGCCACCGACCCGTCCATCCTGGGCGGCGTGGTGCTCAAGGTTGGGGACAAGATTCTGGATGCGAGCCTCAAAGCCCAGCTCCAGAACATCAAGGAAACAATAAAGAGGGGTGAGTAGGGCCATGCAGATCAAAGCCGAAGAAATCAGCAAGATCATTGAGGATTCGATCAAAAATTACGAATCCAAGGTGGAGATGGCCGAGACTGGCACGGTCATCTACGTCGGTGACGGTATTGCCCGCGTGCACGGCGTGGAGAACGCCATGTCCATGGAGCTGCTGGAGTTCCCCGGCGGCCTGATGGGCCTGGTGCTCAACCTCGAAGAGGACAACGTGGGTGTGGCGCTCCTGGGCGAAGGCCACCACGTGAAGGAAGGCGACCCGGTCAAGCGTACCGGGCAGATCTTCTCCGTGCCCGTCGGCGACGCGGTCATGGGCCGGGTTATCAACCCCCTGGGCCAGCCCATCGACGGCCTTGGCCCCATCGACTCCAAGGACATCCGCCCGGTGGAGTTGAAGGCCCCCGGCATCGTGCAGCGCAAGTCGGTGCACGAGCCCATGTACACCGGCCTCAAGGCCGTGGACGCCATGACCCCCATCGGCCGCGGCCAGCGCGAGCTGATCATCGGCGACCGCCAGACCGGCAAGACCGCGGTCTGCCTGGACGCCATCCTGGCCCAGAAAGAGACCGACGTGTACTGCATCTACGTCGCCATCGGCCAGAAGAAGGCCAACGTGGCCCTGGTGGCCGACGTGCTGCGCAAGCACGGCGCCATGGAGAAGACCATCATCATCTCCGCCACCGCGTCCGAGCCCGCGCCCCTGCAGTTCATCGCCGGCTACACCGGCGCCACCATGGGCGAGTTCTACCGCGACAACGGCAAGCACGCCCTGATCATCTACGATGACCTTTCCAAGCAGGCTGTGGCCTACCGCCAGATGTCCCTGCTGCTCCGCCGTCCTCCCGGACGCGAGGCGTTCCCGGGCGACGTGTTCTACCTCCACTCCCGCCTGCTGGAGCGCGCGGCCAAGATGTCCGACGACAAGGGCGCCGGCTCCCTGACCGCCCTGCCCATCATCGAGACCCAGGCCGGCGACGTGTCCGCGTACATCCCGACCAACGTGATCTCCATCACCGACGGCCAGGTGTACCTGGAGCCCAACCTGTTCAACGCCGGCGTGCGCCCCGCCATCAACGTGGGCCTCTCGGTGTCCCGGGTGGGCGGCGCGGCCCAGATCAAGGCCATGAAGCAGGTGGCCGGCACCATGCGCCTGGACATGGCCCAGTACCGCGAGCTGGCGGCCTTCGCCCAGTTCGGTTCGGACCTGGACAAGGCCACCCAGGCCAAGCTCAACCGCGGCGCGCGCCTGGTGGAGTTGCTCAAGCAGGCCCAGTACAAGCCCATGCCGGTGCAGGAGCAGGTCGCCTCCATGTACGCCGCCACCCGCGGCTTCATGGACGACGTGCCGGTCGAGGCCGTGCGCAAGTTCGAGGGCGAGTACCTCGAGTTCCTGCGCAACTCCAAGGCCGACATCCTGAACGACATCAAGACCAAGAAGGCCCTGGACGCGGACATCGAAACTCGGCTCAAGGCGGCTATTGAAGAGTTCAAGAAAGGCTTCCAGGCCTAGGGGGTAGCCTATGCCGTCCTTGAAAGTCGTTAAAAACAAGATCGTCGGCGTCAAGAAGACGAAGCAGATCACCAAGGCCATGAACATGGTGGCCTCGGCGAAGCTGCGCGGCGCTCAGTCCCGTATTGAGCGCTTCCGTCCCTACGCCGACAAGTTCTACGAGATGCTCGGCGAGCTGGCCGCCGGCGCGGGCAAGGATGTCCATCCGCTGCTCGAGGTCCGGGAAGAGGTCAAGAACGTCGGCATTCTCCTGGTGACCTCTGACCG
Organism: Desulfovibrionaceae bacterium UBA6814; assembly: GCA_002452635.1. GTDB lineage: Bacteria > Desulfobacterota > Desulfovibrionia > Desulfovibrionales > Desulfovibrionaceae > UBA6814. The sequence continues at coordinate 9,040 of DKEU01000239.1, forward strand.
CGGCCTGTGCGGCAGCTTCAACGCCAACCTCATCAAGATGGCGACCAGGCTTGCCCAGGCCAAGGCCGACGAGGGCAAGACGGTCAAGATCTACTCCGTGGGCAAGAAGGGCCGGGACGCCATGCGCAAGACCGGCCACCAGATGATCCTCGAGTACCGGGACGCCATGAACAACTTCGACTTCACCCTGGCCAACGAGGTGGGGATGAAGATCATCGGCGACTTCCTGGCCGGGGACCTGGACGAGGTCCACGTGATCTACGGCAAGTTCGTGAGCTTGGCCCGGCAGATCCCGACCACCCAGACCATCCTGCCCATGGCCGCCTCGGCCGAGGGCGGGGAGGCCAAGCCTGCCTCGACCGAATACATCTACGAGCCGGACAAGGAAGGCCTGCTCGCGGAACTCCTGCCCCGCTTCATCAAGGTGCAGGTCTACCGCGGCATGCTGGACACCTCGGCAAGCGAGCATGCGGCCCGGATGACCGCCATGGACAACGCGACCAGCTCCTGCGACGACATGATCGCATCGCTGACCCTGTTGTACAACAAGACCCGGCAGACGGTCATCACCAAGGAACTCATGGACATCGTCGGCGGCGCTGAAGCGCTGAAAGGATAGCAAGGGGGCATAAGCCAATGAGTCAGAACATCGGCAAGATCGTCCAGGTCATCGGCGCCGTCGTGGACGTCGAATTCGAGGCAGGCAAACTGCCGAACATCTTAAACGCGTTGCAGATCACCAACCCGAACAACACCGACGCCCCCGACCTC
>DKEU01000239.1:9864-17470 GCA_002452635.1 Desulfovibrionaceae bacterium UBA6814
CCGTGAACGACACCGGCAAGCCCATCCTGGTGCCCGCGGGCAAGGCCTCCCTGGGCCGGATCATGAACGTGGTGGGCCGCCCCGTGGACGAGCTGGGCCCCATCACCTCGGACATCATGCTCCCCATCCACCGCGAAGCCCCGCACTTCACCGAGCAGAGCACGTCGGTGGAGCTGCTCGAAACCGGCATCAAGGTCGTGGACCTGCTCATCCCCTTCCCCAAGGGCGGCAAGATGGGCCTGTTCGGCGGCGCCGGCGTGGGCAAGACGGTTATTCTGATGGAGATGATCAACAACATCGCCAAGCAGCACGGCGGCATCTCCGTGTTCGCCGGCGTGGGCGAGCGCACCCGTGAGGGCAACGACCTCTACCACGAGTTCAAGGAAGCCGGCATCCTGGAGAAGGCCGCCCTGGTGTACGGCCAGATGAACGAGCCTCCGGGAGCCCGCGCCCGCGTGGCCCTCACCGGCCTGGCCGCGGCCGAGTACTTCCGCGATGCCGAAGGCCAGGACGTGCTGCTCTTCATCGACAACATCTTCCGGTTCACCCAGGCCGGCTCCGAAGTGTCGGCGCTGCTCGGCCGCATGCCCTCCGCGGTGGGCTACCAGCCGACCCTGGGCACCGACCTCGGCGAGCTGCAGGAGCGCATCACCTCCACCAACAAGGGGTCCATCACCTCGGTGCAGGCGGTGTACGTGCCCGCGGACGACCTGACCGACCCCGCGCCGGCCACCACCTTCTCGCACCTGGACGGCACCCTGGTGCTCTCGCGCCAGATCGCCGAGCTGGGCATCTACCCCGCGGTGGACCCGCTGGACTCCACCAGCCGCATCCTGGACCCCAACGTCCTGGGCGCGTCCCACTACAGCACCGCCCGCGAGGTGCAGGGCGTGCTGCAGAAGTACAAGGACCTGCAGGACATCATCGCCATTCTGGGCATGGACGAGCTCTCCGACGAGGACAAGCTCACCGTGTCCCGGGCCCGCAAGATCCAGCGTTTCCTGTCCCAGCCCTTCTCGGTGGCCGAGGCCTTCACCGGCCGTCCCGGCGTGTACGTGAAGCTGGAGGACACCATCAAGGGCTTCCGCATGATCCTGGACGGCGAGATGGACGACGTGGCGGAGCAGGCCTTCTACATGGCCGGCGGCATCGAGCAGGTCATCGAGCGTTCCAAGCAGGGCGCCTAACAACGCCGCGAACCCTCGGAGGTCGCCATGTCCAAAGCGTTGCATCTGGAAATTGTCACACCTGACCGGCTGGTCCTGAGCCAGGATGTGGACTACGTCGGCGCGCCCGGCTACGAAGGCGAGTTCGGCGTGCTGCCCGGCCACATCCCGTTCCTGACCGCCCTCCAGGTTGGCAACCTCTATTACAAGTACAGCGGCAAGAACCATTACGTCTTCGTGGCGGGTGGGTTTGCCGAGGTTTCCGCCAACAAGGTCACCATCCTGGCCGAGGTGGCGGAGAGAGCCGCGGAAATCGACGTGGAGCGTGCGCGCAAGGCCAAGGAGCGCGCCGAGGCGCGCATGCGCCAGCAGCAGGAAGAAGTGGACCACGCCCGCATCCGGGCGGCCCTGGCTCGCGCCATGGCTCGCATCTCCTGCCGGGAGTCGGCCACCTCGGCCGGCACCTGCCAGATCTAGCCGCGACCGGCTCCAGACCGACCAAGGGCCGCCCGCAAGGGCGGCCCTTTTTTGTGGTGCCTGCCCGGGGCCGATGGTGTACCCATGAGGCCTCGCACGTCAGGACGGGGAAGCTGCAAGGGAACCATGGAAGGACGAGGGAAGAGCGAAGGGTACGCGCTGTTCGGCTGGCCTCCGGACCTGGGGGCCGGGTGGTCCCGGTGCCTGGCCGAGCCGCTGGAGACCCTGGCCGTGTGGAGCCTCCCGGACGTCCTGCCGGCTTTGGCGCGGGTGGACCAGGCCGCGGCGAGCGGACTCTGGGCTGCGTTGCTGGTGGCCTACGAGGCGGCCCCGGCCTTTGACCCGGCCCTGCGGGCGCACGCATCCCTCGGCTTTCCCCTGCTCTGGGCAGGCCTGTACCGGTCCCCGGCGTCCCTGCCCCAGTCCCTTCCCGCCGGCGGCTACCGGGCCGGAACCTGGGAGCCCGGGGTCACCCCCGGCCGGCACGCCCAGGCCGTGGCCGCCATCCGGGAGCTCATCCGCCAGGGCGAGACCTACCAAGTCAACTACACCATGCCCTTTGCCTGCGCCTTTGCCGGCGACGACCTGGCCTGGTTCGCGGACCTGGCCCGGTCCCAGCGGGCCGGGTACTCGGCCTACCTGGACCTGGGCCGCTGGGCCGTGCTCTCCCTGTCCCCGGAGCTGTTCTTCTCGGTGCACGGCCGCCGGATCGAGGCCCGGCCCATGAAGGGCACCGCGGCCCGGGGCCGGCACCCTGCCGAGGACGAGGCCAGGCGGGCCGGGCTGGCGGCGTCGGCCAAGGACCGGGCCGAGAACGTCATGATCGTGGACCTCGTGCGCAACGACCTGGGCCGGGTGGCCGAGGCGGGAAGCGTGGCGGCGCACGATCTCTACCGGGTGGAGCCCTATCCCACGGTCTGGCAGATGACCTCGGGGGTCTCGGCGACGTTGCGGCCCGGGAAGGGCCTGGCCGACGTCCTGGCCGCGGTCTTTCCCTGCGGTTCGGTCACCGGCGCGCCCAAGGTGCGCACCATGGAGATCATCCGGGACCTGGAGAGCGGCCCCCGCCAGGCGTACTGCGGGGCCGTGGGGTTCGTGGCCCCGGGCGGGGACTGCGCCTTCTCGGTGCCCATCCGCACCCTGTTTCTGGACCGGGAGGCGGGCCGCGCCCGGTTCTGGGTGGGCGGGGGCGTGACCCACGACTCCACCCCGGCCGGGGAGTATGCCGAGTGCCTGGACAAGATGCGCTTCCTGGCTGCCCCGCACCCGGAATTCCGGCTCCTGGAGACCATGCTCCTGCAACGGGGCAGGCTGCCCCGCCAGGAAGGCCACCTGCGCCGCCTGGCCGCTTCGGCCCAATACCATGGGTTCGCCTGGGACCGGGCCGCGGCGGTGCGCGCCCTGGAGAAGGCCGCGGCAGGGAACGCGGCAGGCTGCCGGCGGATCCGTCTGCTCCTGGCCCGGGATGGGGCGCTGGAGGTGCAGGTCCTGGATCTGGCGCCGCGGCCGCGGCCCCTGCGGGTGGGCCTGGCAAAGACGCGGGTGGACTCCCGCGCTGCCGGGCTGTTCCACAAGACGGACCAAAGGGAGCGGTACGACGCCGCGCTGGCCTCCCGGCCGGACTGCGACGAGGTGCTCCTGTGCAACGAACGCGGCGAATTGACCGAGGCCTGCACCGCCAACCTGGTGCTGGACCTGGAGGGCAGGCTGCTGACCCCGGCCCTGGACTGCGGGCTGCTGCCCGGGGTAGCGCGGCAGGGCCTCCTGGACCGCGGGGTGGTGGCCGAGGCCCGGCTCCTGCCGGAAGATTTGCGCCGGGCGCGCCGGTTCTGGCTGGTCAACGCCCTGCGGGGTTGGCAGCCGGCGCGGCTGGTCCTGGACAAGGAGCAGGCCGGGCGGCTATGACCGGGCCACGAAACCCAAGGGCGGGTGGTCCGGCAGCCCGGCTGCGGGCCATGCGCCGCGCCGGACACGCGGAGCGGCGCCACGGAGTCAACATGCACGAGACGAACGAAATCAGCCTTCCCGCGGCCTCCGGGGCCCTGGTCCTGGCTGCGGGCAAGGGTACCCGGATGAGGTCCGAACGGCCCAAGGTCCTGTCCACCCTGCTGGGCGAGCCCATGCTGTGGTACGTGCTCCAGGCCGTGGGCAGCCTGTGCGGGGACAAGGTTTGGACCGTGGTGGGGCACGGTGCGGACGAGGTGAGCCGGGCCTTCCCGGGCGACGCGGCGCGTTTCCTGACCCAGGAGCCCCAGTTGGGCACCGGGCACGCCCTGCAGACCGCCTGGCCGGCCCTGCGCGCCGCCGGGCTCGCCTGGTGCCTGGTGGCCAACGGCGACACCCCCCTGGCCGACGCCCGCCGTCTGGGCGACTTCGCCAAGCAGGCCGCGGACTGCGGCGCTGACCTGGCCTTCCTCTCCCTGACCCTGGAGGACACCGGCTCCTTCGGCCGGGTGGTGCGCGACTCCGCCGGCGGCGTGGAGGCCATCGTGGAGGCCAAGGACTGGCTGGCTGCGGGCAATCCCGCCGGACCCGGGGAGATCAACGCCGGCATCTACTGGCTGCGGCTGGACGCGGTGGAGCCGCTCCTGGCCAAGCTCTCCGCGGACAACGCCGGGGGCGAGTTCTACATCACCGACCTGGTGGGGCTGGCCCGGGCGGCCGGCCTGCAAGTCGAGGCGGTGAACGCGGGCAGCGATCCGCACCTCTTGGGCATCAACAGCCCGGCCGAGCTGGCCCGGGCCGAGGGCCTGCTGCGCGAGCGCAGGGTGGGCGAGCTGTTGGACGCCGGGGTCACGGTGCACCTGCCCGGGCTGGTGAGCGTGGGCCCCCGCGCCGAAGTGGAGCCCGGGGCCGAGCTCTTCGGGCCCTGCGAGGTGCTGGGCGAGAGCCGGGTGGCGGCCGCGGCGGTGGTCCAGTCCCACTGTGTGCTCCGCGACGCGGTGCTGGACCCGGGCGCCACCGTGCGCAACTTCAGCCACCTGGAGGCCTGCCACGTGGGGCCGCAGTGCATCGTGGGCCCCTATGCCCGGCTGCGCCCCGGCGCGGAGTTGGAGGAGGGGGCCCGGGTGGGCAATTTCGTGGAGATGAAGAAGGCCGTGCTGCGCCGGGGGGCCAAGGCCAACCACCTGACCTACCTGGGCGACGCCGAGGTGGGGGAGGGGGCCAACATCGGGGCCGGGACCATCACCTGCAACTACGACGGCACGCACAAGCACCGCACGGTCATCGGTCCGGGGGCCTTCATCGGGTCCAACACCGCCCTGGTGGCCCCGGTGACCGTGGGCGAGAAGGCCCTGGTGGGCGCGGGCTCGGTCATCACCAAGGACGTGGAGCCGGGGCACCTGGCCCTGACCCGGGCGCCCCAGAAGCAGTTGCCGCGGCGCAAGTGAGATCGAGGCTTGTCGGGGACCTCGTCTTGATTTTGCACCACGAAACAGGTAGGGGAAGGTATGGAAACACTTGCCCGATTGGAACAGCGCATCGACACCCTGCTGGCCAGGATGCGAGGCCTGGAGGAAGAGAACAAGCGCCTCAAGCGCGAAATAGATCAGGCTCTGACCGAAATTGAGGCCGAGAACCGCCGGCTCAAGGAGGAGCTGGAGCGTGAGCGTTCGGGCAAGGAGGCCGTATTGTCCCGCATAGACGGGCTGTTGGCCAAGCTCCAGGACGATCAGGCCTAGTTTCGGGCCGCGCTGCGGCGCGACGGAGACTGGGAGCAACAGACGAACAAGGTCCGCCATGCCGAGCCATACGTTGACGGTTTTGGACCTGGAAGTGTCCTTCAAGGCGGCCGCGGACCACGAAAGAGTTCAGTTGGCTAAGGAACTGCTGGAGAAACGATACAAGGAACTCATTCAACACGGAAGACGGCTGAGCAAGGAGAAGCTGCTGACATTCCTGGCGTTGGGCCTGGCGGACGATCTATTGCAGAGCAACCGGAGGGTGGGCGAGCTGGAAGAACGGCTGGCCGGCCTCCTGGCTAAGATAGACACCCAGGCAGGAGAGTGAGGGACGGCGTCGAGATATATATCCCTGGGGTGCAGGTGATTGCCGGCGATTTTTGAGCCGATACGTACAAAAAGGGTACGGCTTTCGACGGGCCCGTGTGCATGCCCGCTCCGAGCGGGGAGCCTGACGGCCCGCACAGCTGCGCCCACCTAGCCATGCTAGGTTCAAAAGAGCTTGCGACACGGCCCCCCGGGGTTGTTTGAAACGCCCGCGCACCGGGCCCGGCGTCCTGCGCCGGAAGACCACGACAAGCGCCGCCCCGACGTTTCCTGCCATCCGTTTCCCGGCCACGGCCCGCCCTTCCCGGGCGATCGGACCACGGCCGCCCCGCCCCCTGCGCCAGGGACCGCAGACTCTCCCGGCCCCTTCCCGCCCTCGCCGCGGGACCTCCGGCCCGTACGCCGGAAGGTCCGAAGCATATCGGGTCCGCGGCAGCCCGAGAGCATAAAGGAGAACGTCATGGGTGGGGAACTCATCATCGCCCTGGTGGGCGCCGTGTTCGGCGCTGCACTGGGATTCGTCCTGCATCGACATTTTTCCGCCAAGAAACTCGCCGGGGCCAGGGAACTGGCCGAGCGCATCCTCGACGAGGCGCGCAAGGAGGCGTCCGCGGCCAAGAAGGAGTTCATGCTCCAGGCCAAGGACGAGGTGTTCAGCCAGAAGAAGGAGATCGAGTCCGAGCTCAAGGACCGGGAACGGGAGCTGAAGAAACGCGAGGCCAAGGCCCAGGAGAAGGAGGAGCGCCTGGAGGGCAAGCTTGAGAAGATCACCCAGAAGGATTCCGAGCTGGTGACCCTGGAGAAGCGCCTGACCAAGCAGGAGCGGCAGCTCGCCGACGAGGAGGAGCGGCTCAAGGAGCTCATGGCCGAGGAGGAGCGCAAGCTCCAGGAGATTTCGGGCCTCACCGCCGAGGAGGCCAAGAGGCGGCTCTTGGCCGAGATCGAGAGCCAGTCGCGGCACGAGGCCGCGCGCATGATCCGCCAGATCGAGATGGAGGCCAAGGAGAACGCGGACCGCAAGGCCCGGGAGATCCTGGCCACCGCCATCCAGCGCTATGCCGGCGACTACGTGGCCGAGCAGACCGTGTCCGCCGTGACCCTGCCCTCCGAGGACATGAAGGGCCGGATCATCGGCCGCGAGGGCCGCAACATCCGCGCCCTGGAGGCGGCCACCGGGGTGGACCTCATCATCGACGACACCCCGGAGACCGTGGTGCTTTCCGCCTTCTCGCCCCTGCGGCGGGAGGTGGCCAAGATGTCCCTGGAGCGGCTCATCTCCGACGGCCGCATCCATCCCGCGCGCATCGAGGACGTGGTCAAGAAGGTCGAGGCGGAGATGGACGTGAAGCTCCGCGAGATCGGCGAGCAGGCCACCTTCGACCTCGGCGTGCACGGCATCCACCCCGAGATCGTGCGCCTGCTGGGGCAGCTGCGCTTCCGCACCAGCTTCACCCAGAACGTGCTGCAACATTCCCTCGAAGTCGCGTTCCTATGCGGCATCATGGCCGCGGAGCTGGGGTTGGACATCAAGAAGGCCAAGCGCGCCGGCCTGCTCCATGATCTGGGCAAGGCCGTGGACCACGAGGTGGAAGGTCCCCACGCCATCATCGGCGCCGACCTGGCCAAGAAGTACAACGAGTCGAGCGAAATCGTGCACGCCATCGCGGCCCACCACGAGGACGTGCCGCCCAAGTCAGTGTACGCGGTCCTGGTGCAGGCCGCCGACAGCCTGTCCGGCGCCCGCCCCGGCGCGCGCAAGGAACTGCTGGAGAGCTACGTCAAGCGCCTGGAGGAGCTGGAAGGCATCGCCACCGGCTTCAACGGCGTGAGCCGCGCCTTCGCCATCCAGGCCGGCCGCGAGGTGCGCGTCATGGTTGACTGCGACGCGGTCAACGACGACCAGATATTCATGCTGAGCAAGGACATCGCCAAGCAGATCGAAGAGAAGATGAC
>DKEU01000131.1 GCA_002452635.1 Desulfovibrionaceae bacterium UBA6814
GTGATGACGCCTTCCTTGCCGACCTTGCTCATGGCCTCGGCAATGATGTTGCCGATGGTGGAGTCGTTGTTGGCGGAAATGGTGCCGACCTGGGCGATTTCCTTCTGGTCGCGGGTGGGCTTGGCCAGCTTGTCCAGGCTCGCGATGACGGCCTCGACGGCCTTGTCGATGCCGCGCTTGATGGACATGGGGTTGCGGCCGGCGGCGACCAGCTTGATGCCCTCGTGGAAGATGGCCTGGGCCAGGATGGTGGCGGTGGTGGTGCCGTCGCCGGCCACGTCGGAGGTCTTGGACGCCACTTCCTTGACCATCTGGGCGCCCATGTTCTCGAACTTGTCCGCGACCTCCACTTCCTTGGCCACGGTCACGCCGTCCTTGGTGATGATCGGGGAGCCGAAGCTCTTCTCGATGACCACGTTGCGGCCCTTGGGGCCCAGGGTGACCTTCACGGCGTTGGCCAGGGTGTCCACGCCCCGCTTCAGTTTCTCGCGGGCTTTGGCGTCGAAGAGAATCTCTTTGGCAGACATGGATGTTCTCCTTGTGCTTGGGGTCGTCGGGTTAGTCTTCGATGATGGCGAGAATGTCGTCCTCGCGCATCATGAGGTGTTCCACGCCGTCGATCTTCACTTCGGTGCCGGCGTACTTGTTGAAGAGCACGATATCGCCCTTGCCCACGGACATCTTGACCTTCTTGCCGTCATCCCCGACCTTGCCGGGGCCCGCGGCCACCACTTCGCCGCGCATGGGCTTTTCCTTGGCGGTGTCGGGGATGATGATGCCGCCCGCGGTCTTCTCCTCGGACTCCAGGCGCTTCACCAGCACGCGATCGTTCAACGGTTTGAGCTTCATGGTGTTCCTCCATTGAAGGTGATGTTTGCTACGGTTGTGTTAGCACTCTCGGGTGGTGAGCGCTAACAGCATCGGCGACTAGCGTATACGGGCCGGAACGGGAATTCCACAATCCCGGTCTTGCGGGCAGGGAGGACAATAAGCCCGATGAGTCGGGTGGCAAGGGGGGGCAGGAAAATTTTTTGGAGGGATGCGCGAGATTTCGCCCCCTACCTCCGCCATGCGCTGTTTTACCCCGTGGAGACCCTGTTTCACCCCGCAACCCGGCAGAGGAAACCGGATTGCCGCCTGGATCAGTACCGGAAGCATTGCTTCCGATATGCCCCGCGCGCCGCCCTGCACAAGGACTTGCGGGCGCCACCCTGACTCCAGGCAGAACGCGGGATATGTCCCATTCCGGAAATCGGAAATCGGGCTTCCCGGGGCGCTCCAGAAAAATTTAATGATTCAGCCGTGTTGTTTCGCGGACCGGAATTTGCTCATGCCGGGAATTCGGCCGGCCCTGCCGGCTTTCTCGGGGATGGGGCCATGGGTCTCGTGCGCATGCTGCTCGCCTTTGCGGTGCTGGCCGGCCACACCGGCGTCCTGGGATTCGAGATCCTGCCCGGGCCGGTGGCGGTGCGGGTCTTTTTCCTGCTCTCCGGGTTCACCATGGCCCTGGTGCTGGAGACCCGCTACGCGGGCGCGCCGCGCCGGGCCTTCTACCTGAGCCGGCTCCTGCGCCTGGCCCCGGTGTACGCGGTGGTGCTGCTCCTGTCCCTGGCCGTGGTCCTGGTCCTGGACGACCACGCCTACCTGCGGCGCGCCACCCTGCTGGCCGTGCTGCACGGCGACGTCCGCACCCTGGCCGCGTGGTTGTGGACCAACGCCGCGGTGCTGGGCCAGGAGGTGCTGTACTGGCTGTGCCTGGTCCCGGGCGGGGCCCTGGCCTGGTCGCCCGGTCCGGTGTCCGCGACCACCAAGGCCTACACCCTGCTCCTGGCGCCCCAGGCCTGGTCCCTGTCCCTGGAGTTCTGCTTCTACCTGGCCGCGCCCTGGATCTTCGCCCGCGGGCCGCGCTTCGTGGGCGGGCTCTTGGTGGCCAGCCTGGCCCTGCACGTGCTCCTGGACCGGGTCTTCCCGGGCCTGGACCCGGTGTGGCAGCGCTTTTTGCCCACCCAGCTCTACCTGTTCCTGGCCGGGTACTTCAGCCACGCCATCTACGCCAGGCTGCGCGACACCGCGCGCAACCGCGCCCTGGGCCTGGGCCTGTTCCTGCTGGTGGCCCTGTTCGGCGCGACCTACGACATCCTGGTCGGGCCCATGCGCTTCGGGGTGTTCATGTGCCTGGTGTGCCTGGCCCTGCCCTTCGTGTTCCTGGCCTTCCGGCACAGCGCCGCGGACCGGCTCCTGGGCCGGCTCTCCTATCCCTTCTACCTGGTCCACTACCTGGTCATCGGCCTGTTCGACGCCTACCTGGGCGAGGCCGGGCCCCTGGCCCTGGTGGGGCTGGTGCTGGCTGCGGCGCTGGTGCTGCACCTGGGCGTGGAGCTGCCCTGCGAGCCCCTGCGCCGGCGGCTGGTGGCCCGGGCCGCGGCCCGCGGCCGCAGCGCCGCTCCGCCCGACCCCGGCCTGGCCCCCCAGTCGGCGTAACCTCAAGAGTTGCCGTGTCATGAAACCTGCGTGCGCAGGTTTCCCGCCACGGCGTTT
>DKEU01000085.1 GCA_002452635.1 Desulfovibrionaceae bacterium UBA6814
TGAAGAGGGCGGATCGCGATCCGCCGCGGTTCGCAGCAGACATGGCTGTATGATATTGAGAATCACTATCATGTCAATGAAAAAGGCGGGGGGATGCGCGAGCCGCCCTTCTTCGCTGTACCGCGTTGTTCCGCAACTGGGCCGCGGCCGCACGGACAGGCTTCTTACCCTGATGGGGATTCTCAAGGGCCGTCGGCCCTTGAGCCCCCCGGGAGGGTACGGGGCCTCCCGCGCCGGCCGCGCCCCAACGCAAAAAGGCCGGGACGCGGGGCGTCCCGGCCTTGGGAAGGCTGGATAGGCGAGGCCGTCGGCCTAGCGCTTGGAGTACTGGAACCGGGCGCGGGCGCTGCGCTGGCCGTACTTCTTACGCTCCTTGACCCGGGCGTCGCGGGTGAGCAGGCCGGCCCGCTTCAGGGGCAGGCGCAGCTCCGCGTCGAAGCGCAGCAGGGCGCGGGCGATGCCGTGGCGGATGGCCTGGGCCTGGCCCGCGGTGCCGCCGCCCACCACCCGCACCTTGACGTCGAACTTGCCGAGCGTCTTGGTCAGGTTCAGGGGCTGGCGGATGATCATCTGCAGGGTCTCCCGGGGGAAGTACTCCTCGTAGGGCCGCTCGTTCACGAGGATGCGGCCGGCGCCGGGATACAGGCGGGTGCGGGCCACGGCGCTCTTGCGCTTGCCGGTGCCGTAGAAGAAATCCTGGCTCATGGTCGTCTCCTTACAGGTCCAGAGCGGCGGGGTTCTGGGACTTGTGGGGATGCTCGGGACCGGCGTAGATCTTCAGCTTGGTCAGCTGGGCGCGGCCGATGCGGTTCTTGGGGAGCATGCCCTGGACAGCCTTGTAGAGAACCCGCTCGGGCTTCTCCTTGAGCATGTCCTTCAGGGTCACTTCCTTGATGCCGCCCGGGTAGCCGGAGTAGCTCTGGTAGACCTTCTTCTCCAGCTTGCGGCCGGTGACCCGGATCTTGTCCGCATTGACCACCACGATGAAATCGCCGGTGTCCATGTGGGCAGCGAACTCGGGCTTGTGCTTGCCGCGCAGGCGGTGGGCGATGCGCGCGGCCAGGCGGCCCAGGATTTCACCCTCGGCGTCCACCACGAACCAGTCGCGCGTGATCTCGTTTTCTTTCGGGCTGTACGTCTTCATGACTCGTCTCCTCGGTCGGTTCGGAACGCAGTCCTTTATGCCCTTTCCCGGGGGCTGTCAACAACCCGGGAGGGAAAATCCCGGGCTGCCCCGGTTCCCTTGCGCATCACCCGCTCCCGGGGTACCTTTCCGCCCTGGCCCCAACACCTTCTGCGCCCCCTGGTGAGTCCATGCCCAACATCCGCAAGAGCCTGCTCCAGTTCGTGTTCTCCGGGTCGTCCATGCGCCGCTGGAACGACAAGCTCCGGCCCACCCCGCTCCTGGAGGTGGACAAGCAGGCCCACAAGATGATGGTGGCCTGGCTGCTCTTCATGGTCAACAGCCGCACCATGTCCCCCGAGGAGCGCCTGACCCTGGGCGGGCGCATCGTGGAGGGCGGCCTCTTCGACTACTTCTACCGCCTGGTCATCACCGACATCAAGCCCCCCATCTTCTACCAGATAAAAAACAATCCCGACCACTACAAAAAGCTCACCGGCTGGGTCCTGGAACAGCTCGAACACCGGGTGCGGCCCCTGGGCCCCGAGTTCTGGGGCCGGCTGTGCGCCCGCCTCTCGGGTGAGCGGGAGCACGACCTGGCCGACCACATCCTGGACGCCTCCCACCTCTACGCCTCCTCCTGGGAGTTCAACCTCATCAAGGGCGTGAACCCCTGGAGCGACGAGATCGCCGAGGTGGAGCAGAGCTTCGGCGACGGGCTGGAGGCCCACGCCGACCTGCCCGGCCTGATCGAGCTCCTGGAGGGCACCCGCACCGCCCTGGGCCGCTTCGCCTCCCTCTGCGGGCACTTGCGCTTCCAGACCCGCTGGTCCCAGACCCCGCGCATTCCCGAGACCTCGGTGCTCGGCCACCTCTTCATCGTGGCCGCCTACGGCTACTTCTTCAGCCTGGCCGTGAACGCCTGCCCGGCCCGGGCCCAGAACAACTTCTTCGCCGGCCTGTTCCACGACCTGCCCGAACTGCTCACCCGGGACATCATCTCCCCGGTCAAGAAGTCCGTGGCCCCCATCGGCGACCTCATCAAGGAATACGAGGACCGGGAGATGGAGCGCCGGGTGCTCGGCCCGCTCATCGCCGGCGGCCATTCCGACATCGCCGGCCGCCTGGACTTCTTCCTGGGCCGCGCGGTGGGCTCCGAGTTCGTGACCACGCTCACCGAGAACGGCGCAGTGCGCAAGGCCGAGTTCCGGGAGATCCAGGAGCGCTACAACCACGACCGCTACGACCCCAAGGACGGGGAGATGCTCAAGATCTGCGACAGCCTGGCCGCCTTCCTGGAGGCCTACACCGCGGTGCGCAACGGCATCGCCTCGGACCAGTTCCAGCAGGCCATGTGGCGCATCCGCAAGGGCTACCAGAACGTGTCCCTGGGCGAGGACCTGCACGTGGGCGCGCTGCTGGCGGATTTCGACTAGCCCGGGGGCGCTGGCATGATCCTCACCCAGGAGCACATCCAGATTCTGCGCGAGATCGGCGGCTTCGCCACGGTCAAACGCTACCACGGCATGCTGCCGGAGAAGCACGCCATCCTCTACGACGAGGAGATTCTCGCCTCCCTGCTGGAGCAGGAGCTGGTGGAGGAGGGGGCCATCTTCAGCCAGTGCGGCGCGTCCAGCAAGGGCTACCGCCTCTCGGCCAAGGCCCGGGAGCAGCTCAAGGACCTGGGCCTGGAGTTCGACCACGAGGACTGGGACAAGATCAGCACCATCGACTTCGTGAGCCAGGACGGCCTGGGCCAGGAGCACATCGACCTGCTCACCGACATGCAGCACTTCTCCCGCATCAGCCTCTACGGCGGCATCGTGCCCAAGGAGATCATGGAGGAGTACGACAAGAAGGTGGTGGGCCTGCTCTACGACGGCGGCTACATCTTCTACATCAAGCTCAAGGGCGCGGGCGTGCGCCACAAGAAGGGCTACGTGCTCTCGGAAAAGGGCGCGTACGTCCTGCGCCAGATAGAGGCCAAGCCCTGACGGACCCGGCCCCAGACCGCGCCTCCCGCGCCGCAGCCCTGTGCCTGGCCGGGCTGGGGGCCGCCGGGCTGGCCCTGTCCCTGGCCGGGCCCGTCTGGGACCACCGCCCCCTGTTCTACGCGGCCTGGGCCGCGGCCTTTCTCTGCCTGCCCCCGTTCGTGCGCGCCGCCGCGGCGGCCTGGACCCCGGGCCGCTGCCTGCTCCTGCTCTTCGGCCTGGGCGCGCTCCTGCGCCTGGCGTTCTTCGGCCTCTTCCCTGCGGACAGCGACGTGTGGCGCTACGTGTGGGAGGGCGGGGTGCAACTGCACGGGTTCGACCCCTATCTCCTGCCCCCGGCCGCGCCGGATCTGGACCACCTGGCCCGGGGCGCGCTGGCCGGGGTGCGGGAGGAGATGAACCACCTGGGCTGGACCGCCATCTACCCGCCTCTTGCCGAACTCCTGTTCCGCGCCGTGGCCTGGGCCTGGCCGTCCCCTCTGGCCTTCAAGGCCCTGGCCGGGGTGCTGGACCTGGCCGGGGCGGGATTTCTGGCCGGGGTCCTGGCCCGGCGGGGGCTGCATCCCGGCCGCCTGGCCCTGTGGCTCCTGAACCCCCTGGTCCTGGTCTACGGGGCCGGGGAGGGTCACCTGGACGCGGTCCTGGCCTGTGCCCTGTGCCTGGGCCTGTGGTGCTTCGCATCCGAAGGGAAGGGCCGGGAGGGCTGGGGGTTCCTGGCCCTGGGCTGTGCGTCCCTGCTCAAGTGGACCGCCCTGCCCCTCGCGCCCTTCTTCCTGCACCGGGGAAACTGGCGCAAGGCCGGCCTGGTCCTGGTCCCGGCCCTGGCCTTCCTGCCGTTCCTGCAAACCGGGCCAGGCATGTTCGCCAGCCTGGTCCGCTTCGGCGCGGGCACCCACCACAACGACTCCCTGGCCGCGCTGCTGCGGGAGGTCCTGGGCGCGGCCGCGTCCCCGGCCCTGGCCGCGCTCCTGGCCGGCATGCTGGTCCTGGCCTTCCTGCTGGAGCCGGACCGCCTGCGCGGGGCCTTCCTGGCCGCGGCCTGCACCCTGGTCTGCCTGCCTGTGCTGCACCCCTGGTACCTGCTCCTGGCCGCGCCCTTCCTGGTGCTCTTCCCCTCCCGGGCCTGGCTGTGGCTGCACGCGGCCGCGGCCGCGGTGTACCTGTTCCCGGACGCCCTGTTCCTGGCCCGGGGCGGGCCGCTTTCCCACCTGCCGCGCCTGGCCGAGTACGTCCCGTTCTTTGCGCTCCTGGCCTGGTCCCTGTGGCGGGGCGGCAGCCTGCTGCCCGCGCGTTTTGCTCCCCCGCGCTCCCTGGCCGTGGTCATCCCGGTGCGGGACGAGGCCGCCAACCTGGCCGGGTGCATCTCGTCCGTGCGGGAGGCCGGCGCGGTGGCGGAGATCGTGGTGGCGGACGGCGGCAGCCGGGACGCCACCCGGGAGCTGGCTGCGGAGCACGGCGCGACGGTGGTGCAGTCCCCGCCCGGCCGGGGGGTGCAGATCGCGGCCGGGGTGGCGGCCTGCCGGGCGGATGCGGTGCTGGTGCTGCACGCGGACTGCCGCCTGGCCGCGGGCGCGGCGGACCGCGTGCTGTCCGCCCTGGCCGCGGCCCCGGACGCCGCGGGCGGGGCGTTGGCCATGCGCTTTCCCGGGCGCTTCTTGGGGGCCGGCCCGGGCCTGGTGTCCGGGCTCAACAGCCTGCGCGCCCGGCTCACCGGCATCTCCTTCGGGGACCAGGCCCAGTTCTTCCGGCGCGAGGCCCTGGACCGGGCCGGCGGCTTCCCGGCCATGGCCCTCATGGAGGACGTGGAGCTGTGCCTGCGGCTCAGGGCGCAGGGCCGGATGCTCCTGCTGCCGCCGGGCGTGGAGGCCTCGGACCGGCGCTGGCAAGGGCGCGGGTTCGCCCGGGCCTTCGCCTCGGTGGTGTTGCTCTTCGGCCGGTACTTGGCGGAGCGCCGGCTGGGCCTGTCCGATCCCACGGGCCGCCGCTACTACCGCGCCTACTACGGCCGTGACCCCGAGGCCCTTTCCTGAGCGCAAAAAAAGGCCGCGCCCCGGAGGGCGCGGCCGTCAGCGCGAGGAGAGGGGAGGGCTACGGCGTAACCTTCACGATGGGGCCCACGTTGGGGTCGGTGGTCACCGTGGCCGAGGCCGCGGCGCCCTTCACGCCCGGGTCGGACTGGGCCGGGTGGCACTGGGCGCAGAACACGCCCATGTTCTTGCCGCCCGCGGTGTCCACCACCAGGTACTTGTAGTTGGCGTTGGACGGGTGCGGGTTGTGGCAGCTCACGCAGGTGAAGGTGTTGTCCCACATGAGCTGGCTGGGCACG
Organism: Desulfovibrionaceae bacterium UBA6814; assembly: GCA_002452635.1. Taxonomy (GTDB): domain Bacteria; phylum Desulfobacterota; class Desulfovibrionia; order Desulfovibrionales; family Desulfovibrionaceae; genus UBA6814. The sequence continues at coordinate 5,441 of DKEU01000085.1, forward strand.
GTGGTGTAGAGCGGCTTGATGCCCGTGGGGTGGGTGGTGTGCAGCTTGACCGGGAGGATGCCCTGTTCCTCGTTGTGGCATCCCAGGCACAGGGAGTCGATGTTGGCGGCGGAGGGCCGGACCCGGGTGCGGGCCGGGTTGTCCGGAGCCAGGGGCTGCACGCCGATGGCGTAGTCGCCCTTGGCATAATGGGTGCTGTGGCACTCCATGCAGTCCATGTCGTGCGGGCCCTCGGCCAGGGCCAGCACCGGGAGCAGGGCCAGGACGGCCGCAGCCAGGGCGGTAACCAGAAGCCTGTGCATGTAAACACCCCCTGATGGATTGTGCAGGCCGCCGGGCCGGGCGCAGGCGCGTCCAGCGACCTGTTGACGGATAATTCCCCGGCCTGACCTAGCATCAAACTTCACTGCTTGACAAGAATTTAACAATATCTTTTCCGGCCTGGAGGGACCGGTTGCGTGCGGGGGTCTTGCAATCGGACCGCGGGGCGCATACGTTTGGCGACCCCAGTGAGGAGGCTCCCATGACCCTGCCCTTTGCGGCGCGCATGCAAGGCGCCAAGCGTTCGTTCATCCGTGAGATACTGAAGGTCACCGCCGACCCGGAGGTGATCTCCTTTGCCGGCGGCCTGCCCAACCCCGCCACCTTCCCGGTGCAGGAGGTGGCCGCCGCGGCCACCAAGGTGCTGGCCGAGAACGGGGCCGCGGCCCTGCAATACTCCACCACCGAGGGGTATCCGCCCCTGCGGGAGTGGATTGCGGCCCGCTACAAGACGCGCAAGGGCATCACCGTGGACCCGGACGACATCCTCATCACCACCGGCTCGCAGCAGGCCCTGGACCTGGCGGCCAAGGTGTTCCTGGACCAGGGCGACCCGCTGGTGCTGGAGAAGCCCGGCTACCTGGGGGCCATCCAGGCCTTCGCCCTGTTCCGGCCGGGCTGGCGGCCCACCCCCCTGGAGGAGGACGGCCCGGACCTGGCGGCCCTGGAGCGCCACCTGGACGGGGCCAAGCTCTTCTACGCGGTGACCAGCTTCCAGAACCCCTCGGGCCTGTCCTACTCCAAGGCCAAGCGCGAGGCCGTGGCCGGGCTCCTGGACCGCTTCGGCACCTTCTTCCTGGAGGACGACCCCTACGGCGAGCTGCGCTTCGCGGGCGAGGACCTGCCCCCGGTGTACTCCTGGCGGCCCGAGAACTCGGTGCTGCTGGGCACCTTCTCCAAGATCGCGGCCCCGGGCTTCCGCCTGGGCTGGATGGTGGCCAAGGGCGAGATCAAGGAGCGGCTGGTCATCGCCAAGCAGGCCGCGGACCTGCACACCGGGTCCCTGGACCAGATGGTGGTGTGGCGCTTCCTGGTGGACAACGACTTCGAGGCCCACATCGCCCGCAGCCGGGAGGCCTACCGGGTGCAGTGCGAGGCCATGCAGGCGGCCTGCGCCGAGTTCCTGCCTCCCGAGGTGCGGGTCACCCGGCCCGAGGGCGGCATGTTCCTCTGGGCCGAGATGCCGGCCGGGGCCAACTCGGTGGAGCTGTTGCAGAAGGCCGTGGCCTGCAAGGTGGCCTTCGTGCCCGGCGAGGCCTTCTACGTGGACGGCACCGGCGGCAACACCCTGCGCCTGAACTTCTCCAACTCCAACCCGGACCGCATCCGCGAGGGCATGCAGCGGCTCGGGGAGTGCATGCGCCAATGTCTGGACGGGAAGCGCAGCGCGTAACAGCCGATTCCCCCCTGGGCGGCCGGTCAACCTTGAAAAAACGTTAGTTTTTTCAAAAAAGAAAACATGGCCAGCCGGTACGAAACACAGCAGCAGGCGTCGCCCCTGGGCGGCCGCAGCCGGGAATCCGCCCGCATGTGGAAGCCCGGCCGGCTGGCCGGGGTGTTCCTGCTGGCTGCGGACTACCGCCGTCAGGACTTCGCGCCGCACATCCACGAGGACTACGCCCTGGGGGTCATCGAGCGGGGGGCCATGGCCTTCCGCTACCGCGGGCAGGGGCTGGTGGCCCCGGCGGGCAGCGTGAACCTGGTGGTGCCGGGCGAGGCCCACGACGGGCATGGCCTGGACGCGGCGGGCTGGTCCTACCGCATGTTCTACCTGGACCCGGACCTGCTGGCCCGGGCCGCCTCGGAACTGGCCGGCCGCCGGGCCGGCCCCCCGCACTTCGCCGCCGGGGTGCTGCACGACCCGGGCCTGGCCGCCCGGGTGCGCGGCCTGCACCGCCTGCTGGAGCAGGACGCCGCGCCCCGCCTGGCCCTGGAGGAGAAGCTCCAGGACCTGCTCGCCCACTGGATAGCGCGCCATGCCGAGCGCCTGCCCGCAGCCCGGGACGCGGGCCGCGAGCCCGGGGCCGTGGCCCGGGCCCGGGCCATCCTGGACGCGCGGTTCGGCGAGGACCTGTCCCTGGCCGACCTGGCCGCCGAGACCGGGCTGTCCGCCTGGCACCTGGCCCGGGCCTTCACCACGGCCGTGGGCCTGCCGCCCCACGCCTACCTGGTGCAGCAGCGGGTGCGCCGCGCCCGGGAGCGCCTGGCCGGGCCGCAGGGCCTGGCCGAACTGGCCGCGGACCTGGGCTTCGCGGACCAGAGCCACTTCACCCGCGCCTTCAAGCGCATCGTGGGCGTGTCCCCCGGCGCGTTCCGCAAGATTCTTCAAGACCGCTAGGCTCGCGCCGGAGTAGGGCTCCCCGCAGGAGGAGCCTCATGTCCCAGTCCCTGCGTTTTCGACCCTGTCTGGACCTGTGCCTGGCCATGGCCATCGTGGGCAGTTCCGTGGCCGCGGGCAAGCTGGTGGTGGCCACCCTGCCCGTGGGCCTGGCCATGGGCCTGCGCTTCGTGCTGGCCGCGGCCCTGTCCCTGCCCCTCTTGTACCGTCGCGAGGGCGGCCTGCCCCGGCTTTCGGCCCGGAGCTGGGCCCTGCTCCTGGTGCAGGCCCTGTGCGGGGTGTTCGCCTTCAACTGGCTGCTCCTGTGGGGCCTGGCGCGCACCAGCGCGGTGAGCGCCGGGGTGGTGGCCGGCACCACCCCGCTCACCATGGGGCTGGCCTCGGCCCTGCTGTTCAGGGAGCGGCCGGGCTGGGTCGGCTGGCTGGGCATCGCCCTGGCCGCGGCCGGGGTCATGGCCCTGAACGTCTCGGGAGCCGGGGAGGGCGCGGGGGAGGGGCCGGCCGGCGCATCCTGGGCCGGCCTGGGCCTGGTGCTGGCCGCGGTGTGCTGCGAGACCGCCTTCCTGCTCCTGCGCAAGACCCTGCGCGAACCCCTGTCCGCCCTGGCCGGGGCCACCCTCATGAGTTGCCTGGGCCTGGTCCTGTTCGCGCCTTTCGCGGCCTACGACGCGCTCACGCAGGGCCTCGGCTCCCTGACCCCCGGGGCCTGGGTGCTCATCGGCTGGTACGGGGCGGGCATCTCGGTGGCGGCCTACCTCTTCTGGTTCCGGGGGGTGGTGGCCACGCCGGCGCACGCGGCCGGGGTGTTCACCGGGGTCCTGCCCCTGTCCGCGGTGGGGCTGTCGGCCCTGGTGCTGGGCGAGACCCTGGACCCGGCCCAGGCCGCGGGCTGCGCCGCGGTGGTGGCGGGCATCGTGCTGGTCTCCCTGCGGCCGGGAATCCGACCCCGCCGGGCTGGATAAAAAGGCGGCGCTCTTGTACAACCCGGAAAAACGATCACCGGAGGGCGATTTCATGCTCATGCGCAAGCGCGCCTGGGACCTCATGCGTGAGGATTTCACCCGGGTGGACGAGTCCACCAGCCTCACCGAGGTCATCCGGCTCATCCGCGAGGCGGTGGCCAAGCAGTCCGACAATCACATCTGCCTGGTCTTCGACAAGGCCGGCCAGTTCAAGGGCGTCATCACCATGTGGGGGGTGCTCAAGCACCTGGAGTCCTGCGTGTTCACCGACGAGATCATCCGCGACTTCGCGGACAACAACTGGGACCACGCCTTTGGCGCGGCCTGCCGGGCCTGCGCCGAAAAGGGCATCCTGGAGCTGGTGGAGAACAATTTCCCCGAGGTGCGGCCCAACGACCCCCTGGTCATGGTCCTGGGCGAGTTCCTGGGCCACCGCCGGGGCTGGGCCGTGGTGCGGGAGAGCGGCAAGGTCCTGGGGGTCATCCTCAAGGCCGACGTGTTCCGGGAGATAGCCGGCGACGTGTTGTCCACGTTCGCATAGCCTGGCCAACAGCGCACAAAAAGCCCCGCCGGCGCGAACCGGCGGGGCTTTTTTGCGGGCTCGGGCTAGGCTATCGGGCCTTCCTCGGCCGCAAACTGCCACTCCTCGGACAGGATGGCGTTCTTGAGCTGGGTGGTGATCTTGGCGTCGTAGCGCGAGGTGAGGCCGGCCAGTTCGCTGGCCGCGTCGGCCAGGCTCTTGGCCTCGGCGAACGGCCGCTTGGCGATCATGGCGCAGAAGGAGTCGGCCACCGCGCAGATGCGGCCCAGGGGCGTGATGTCCGCCTCCCGCGACCGTTGGGGATAGCCCGAGCCGTCCAGGCGCTCGTGGTGCTGCATGACGGCGGCGGTGATCTCGTCGAAGCGCAGGTTGAGCTTCTGGGCCAGGGCCGCGCCCAGCAAGGGGTGCTGGTTCACCTTCTGGCGCTCGTCCCCGGTCAGGGGCTTGGGCTTGTCCCGGATGAAGGCCGGAATCTTGCACATGCCCATGTCGTGCAGGAACAGGGCCAGGGCCGCCTTGTCCAGGGTCTTGCGGGGCAGGTCCTTGGGCCCCAGGCGCAACAGGAGCCACAGGCCGATGATGGCCGAGTCGAAGGAGTGGTTGGGCAGGGAGTGCTCCCGGTGCAGCCGGCGCACCAGGGCCTTGATGCGCGCCCGGTCCGAGTCCAGGTACTCGGTGAGCACCATGAGGTCGCGGTAGAGCAGGTCGAACACCACCTGCACCGGCTGCTCGAAGAACTCGCCCAGCCGCTCGGTGAGGGCCACGGTGAAGACCTCGGCGATCTCCCGCTCCTTGAGGTTCTTGTCCACCAGCACCAGGTCGAGCTGCTTGGCGATGTGCTTGGCGTAGATGGGGTGGTCGCTGCGGGCCACGAAGATGTTGCCCTCGGCCACCAGGGCGGCCAGCTCGTCCTGGGCGGCCTGGTCCAGCCGCTCCTGGGCCTTCTTGTAGAGCTGGATCTGGGCCACCGACTCCTTGAAGATGAACAGGTTGAGCGGCGGCCGAAAACGCGGGAAGCTGGCCAGGATATCCGGGCTGATCTGGTAGAATTCCTCGTCCAGGTTGTCGGCGATGCTGCTTTTGATCGCGCTCATGCCCCTCTCCTGCCGGGTTGACCTCTGACGGCCCGAAGGCCGGACGCCCTCCCGTTTCGATATTTTCCGCGCTTTGTCAATCACCACCGGCCGGGGCGCGCAGTCCGGCGGACTGCTTCGCCTTTTCCCCCTCAAGCCCCGGATGGCGGCCCTTGGGAGCCCGGCCTCGCCCAGCGGGCTCCGCAGGCGGTGCGCCCCGGGCCAACGCGGAAAAGTTCAAGCATTTCCGCGGCACCGTCAGGTTCATCGAAGAATCGTTGCTTTTCTAGAAAAAATCTATAAAAAGTTTAACACCGCTGCCGAATTTCTTCCCGGGAGGTCTTGCGGACTCTGGGTTCCGGTGGTAGAAGGTGGGAAAAAGTGGGAGACACAATTCGAGCATGGCCACCTTCAGGGGACATTCCTACCGCAGCCTGGACGAGAAAGGCCGACTCGTGCTGCCCCCGGACATCCGGGCGGCCGCGGAGTCCCAGGCGTCCGGCGGGCGGCTCATGCTGACCAACTTCGACGGCTGCGTGGTGGGCTATCCGCTCACCGAGTGGGAGGCCATCGAGGAGAGCTTCAGCAGGGTGAACGTGCTCGACAAGCGGTTGCGCAATTTCCAGCGCTTCTTCATCTCCGGCGCGGTGGAAGTGTCCCTGGACAAGGCAGGCCGGGTGCTCCTCCCGCCCCACCTGCGCAAATACGCGGGCCTGGACCGCGAGGTGGTGGTGGCCGGGGTGGGGCGCAAGTTCGAGATCTGGGACCAGGGCCGGTTCGAGGCCCAGCGGGCCCAGATGGAGGAGTCTTTCGACGCGGACCTGTCGGCCATGGCCGAGTTGGGCCTCGAGCTCCGTCTCTAGGAACGGCGGTGGGCGACATGGGCCGCGAGAGGATAGGGGAGGGCGGCATGGCCGGTGCGTTGCACGTGCCGGTCTTGCTGCGCGAAGTTCTGCACTTCTTGGCGCCCCGTCCTGGGGGCCGCTACCTGGACGGGACCGTGGGACTCGGCGGGCACAGCATGGCGCTGCTCGAAGCTGCCGGAGGCCAGGCGGAACTCATCGGCCTGGACCGCGATTCCGAGGCCCTGGCCCGGGCGCGGGAGCGGCTGTCCGTTTTTCCCGGGGCCCGGCTTGCGAACCTGCGCTACAGCCGCTTTGCCGAGGCCCTGGCCGAGGCCGGCTGGGACGGCCTGGACGGCGCGCTCCTGGACCTGGGCGTGTCCTCGCTCCAGCTCGACGACGCCGAGCGGGGCTTCAGCTTCCTGGCCGACGGCCCGCTGGACATGCGCATGGGCGCGGCCGACGGCGTCGCCCCCGCCTCCTCCCTGGTGAACCGGGCCTCCTTCGAGCGGCTGCGCGAGCTCATCGGCCGCCTGGGCGAGGAGCCCCTGTGCGGCCGCATCGCCCGCTTCATCGTGAACGAGCGGGAGAAGCAGCCCTTCGAGACCACCCGGCAGCTGGCCGAGTGCGTGGAGCGGGCCTACCCGGCCAAGATGCGGGCCACCGCCCGCCGCCATCCCGCCACCCGCACCTTCCAGGCCCTGCGCATGGCCGTGAACCAGGAGCTCGAGGAGTTGGAGTCGTTCTTGACCGACATCGTGGCGCACATCCGGCCCGGCGGCCGCATCGCCGTCATCTCCTTCCACTCCCTGGAGGACCGCCTGGTGAAGCGGGCCTTCCGGGACGAGGAGAAGGGCTGCCTGTGCCCGCCCCGCCAGCCCGCCTGCACCTGCGGCCGGGTGGCCCGGCTCAAGGTGCTCACCAAAAAACCCGTGCTCCCGGGCGAGGACGAGTGCCAGGCCAACCCCCGCGCCCGCAGCGCCAAGCTGCGGGCGGCCGAGCGTCTGGCCCCGGAGGTGCGGCAGTGAAGAGCGCCCGCACCGCATCCGGCGGCCCGGGCCTGTCGGGCTGGGCCGTGGCCGTGCTCTCCTGCACCGCCCTGGCCATGGGCCTGACCCTGGCCTGGTGCAACATCGAGCGCCTGGACCTGGCCTATCGCGCCCGCCAGGTCCAGGGCGAGCTCGACGCCAGGCTGGCCCTGGTGGCCAAGCTCGAGTTGGAGCGGGCCAATCTCATGTCTCCCTACCGGCTGCAGGAAAAGGCCCGGGAGCTGGGCATGTCGCCCGCCACCGCCGGCCGCGTGCGCCGGCTGGCCCAGGCGGAGGCCAGGCCGTGAGGCCCGGGGCCCAGGGCAAGCCCGGCCGCGACTGGGGCCGGGTCCGACTGGCCGCGGTGGCCATCTCCTTCGGCCTGTTGTGGGTGGCCCTGTGGGGCCGGGCCTTCCAGGTCCAGGTGCTCATGGGGCCGCAGCTGAGCCAGATGGCCAGCCGCCAGCACGAGGTGGCCGAGTCCGTGCGCGGGGAGCGGGGCCGCATCGTGGACCGCAACGGCCGGGAGCTGGCGGTGAGCGTGCGCGCCGCCTCGGTCTATGCCCGGCCCCTGGAGATCGAGGACCCGGCCGGCACGGCCCGCGCCCTGGCCCGGGTCCTGGGCGAGCGCACCCCGCAGGTCCTGGTCAAGCTCACCGGCCGCTCCAACTTCGCCTGGATCGAGCGCCAGATCGGGGACCGGGTCGCGGCCCAGGTGGCCGAGCTCAAGCTGCCCGGCATCTACCTGGTGGACGAGTACCGCCGCATGTATCCGGGCGGGCACCTGGCCGGCCAGCTCATGGGCTTCGTGGGCGTGGACGGCGAGGGCCTGGAGGGCCTGGAGAAGTCCTTCGACGCCCACCTGGCGGGCAAGACCGTGCGCCAGGCCGTGTCCCGCGACGCCAGCGGCAAGCGCCTGGACCTGGACGCCGAGAGCCCCGAGGAGGTCGCCGCCCGGCTGCGCGGCGCAGACCTGCGCCTGACCATCGACGCCCACATCCAGAGCCTGGCCGAGATGGCCCTGGCCAAGGCGGTCACCGACGCCAGCGGCCGCTGGGGCGGCTGCCTGGTGGTCAAGGTGGACGACGGCGAGATCCTGGCCATGGCCCAGTACCCCTTCTTCAATCCCAACGTCTACGCCGAGCAGGCCCCGGCGGTGTGGAAGAACCGCCTGGCCGGGGACGCCTTCGAGCCGGGCTCCACCCTGAAGACCCTGGTGGTGGCCGCGGCCCTGCAGGAGAAGGTGGTCACCCCGGACAGCGTGTTCTTCTGCGAGAACGGGTCCTGGAGGATGCGCGGGGCCACCATCGGCGAGGCGGGCGCCCACAAGTTCGCCGACCTGCCGGTGCACAAGATCCTGCGCTACTCCTCCAACATCGGCGCGGGCAAGATCGGCCTGGAGCTGGGCGCGCAGCGCCTGCACGACTACCTGGAGCGCCTGGGCCTGGGCCGGCGCCTGGACCTGCCCCTGGCCGGCGAGAACCGCGGCATGCTGCGGCCGGCCGGGAAATGGACCCAGGTGGACCTGGTCACCGCGGCCTTCGGCCAGGGCGTGTCCGCCAACATGCTCCAGATGGCCCGGGCCTACCTAGCCCTGGCCCGGGGCGGCAGCCTGGCCGAACTGTCCCTGACCCTGGACCCCGCTGCGGAGCGGGAAGCCCCCACCCCGGTGTTCTCGCCCCAGGTGGCCGCGCAGGTCCTGTCCATGATGCGCGAGGTGGTCCAGGAGGACGGCACCGGCACCCAGGCCCGCATCGAGGGCCTGGAGGTGGGAGGCAAGACCGGCACGGCCCAGAAGGCCGGCGTGGGCGGCTACACCGACAAGTACGTGGGCTCCTTCGTGGCCCTGATCCCGGCCCTGTCGCCCCGCTACATGGTGATGGTCAGCGTGGACGAACCCCACCCCCACCACTACGGCGGCGTGGTGGCCGCCCCCGCGGCGCGGGAAGTGATGGTCGGGGCCCTGTCTTTTCTCGGCGAACTGCCCGACGGCCCCACGGGCCGCGGGCTTGCGGAGGTACGGTATGGGAAGCTGGACGAAGCGCCTGGCGGAGAGCTTGTGGCCCGGGAAATCGCTGCAGTCGAGGCTGCCGCGCGTTTTCCGCAGGGAGCAGTCCCCGACCTCGTTGGCATGCCCCTTCGCCGGGCCGTGGAAATTCTCGCCGGCAACGGGACCGTTCCCGTCGTCAAGGGAAGCGGACTGGTGGTGGCCCGCCAATCGCCGGGAGGCGGAGGCGCCTGGCCCGCGGGGGGAAAACCCGTGGTCCTCTGGCTCGGGGGGGGGCGTGACCGGTCCTGAGCTCACCGCGGGCCAAGACTTCGCCGAGGTCAAGGGCCTGGCGGCCGGCGGCCTGGCGGTGAAGACCGACTCCCGCCTGGTGGCCCCGGGCGACGTGTTCGTGGCCCTGCCCGGCCGCGAGGACGCGGCCCGCTACATCCCCGACGCCCTGTCCCGGGGCGCGGCCTACGTGGTGGCGCGGCCCGGCGTGGCCCTGCCCGAGGGCGCGACCGCCACCCTGGTCCGCCATCCCGACCCGCGCGCCGCCCTGGGCGAACTGGCCGCGGCCTATTTCCGCACGGACCAGCACAAGCTCACCCTCATCGGCATCACCGGCACCAACGGCAAGACCACGGTGGCCTACCTGTTGGAGCACCTGCTGGCCACCGCCGGCCGCAAGGTGGGGGTCATCGGCACGGTGAACTACCGCTGGCCCGGGTTCAGCCTCAAGGCCCCGCTCACCACCCCTTCCTGCTGGCAGCTGCACGAGCTGCTCTCCAACATGGCCGCGGCCGGGGTGGACACGGTGATCATGGAGGTCAGTTCCCACTCCCTGGACCAGCAGCGGGTGGCCGGGCTCTGCTTCAACCTGGCCCTGCTCACCAACGTGACCCAGGACCACCTGGACTACCACGGCACCATGGACGCCTACTTCAAGGCCAAGGCCAAGCTCTTCGCCGAGGTCCCGGCCGCGGACAAGGTGGGCGTCATCAACTTCGACGATCCCTACGGCCGCATGCTCCTGTCCCGGCACCCCCGGGCCGTGGGCTACGGCCTGGTCTATCCCGGCACCTGCGAGGGGCCGGGCCTGGTGGGCGAGATCCTGGAGTGCACCTCCAACGGACTGCGGCTGGGCATGAGCTTCGGCGACAAACGCTGGGACCTCACCTCGCCCCTCATCGGCAGGCACAACGCCCAGAACCTGCTGGCCGCCCAGGCCGCGGGCCTGGCCCTGGGGCTCAAGCCCCGGCAGCTCAAGGCCCTGTCCACCTTCCTGGGCGTGCCCGGCCGGCTGGAGCGGGTGGTCAACGACCGCGGCCTGGACGTGTTCGTGGACTTCGCCCACACCCCGGACGCCCTGGAGAACGTGCTGCGCACCCTGGACGAGCTGGAGTTCCGGCGCATCCTCACGGTCTTCGGCTGCGGCGGGGACCGGGACCGGGCCAAGCGGCCCCTCATGGGCGAGGCCGTGTGCCGCTACGCCGACGTGGTGGTGCTCACCTCGGACAATCCCCGCTCCGAGGACCCCCTGGCCATCATGCGCGACGTGAAGCCCGGCCTGGCCGCCTGCGCCGGGGTCATGGAGGAGCCGGACCGGCGCCGCGCCATCGCCCTGGCCCTGGCCGAGATGGAGCGGGGCGACGTGCTCCTGATCGCGGGCAAGGGGCACGAGGATTACCAGGAAATCAAGGGCGTCCGCTATCCCTTCAGCGACGCCAAGGTGGTCCGCGAACTCATCGCGGGCAAGGACTGATGGAACGCTCGATGATGCAGCTCTCCTTGGCCGACATCGCCGCCGCCACCGGCGCGTACGGGGACACCGAGTCCTCGTCCGAACTCATGCTCGCGGGCGTGAGCACGGACAGCCGCACGGTGGAGCCCGGCCAGCTCTTCGTGTGCCTGCGGGGCGACCGCTTCGACGGCCACGCCTTTGCCGCGGACGCGGTGGCCAAGGGCGCGTCCGCGATCCTGGCCGAGCGGCCCCTGCCCGAGGCCATGGGCATGGTCCCGGTCATGGTGGCGCCCGACTCCCTGGCCGCCCTGGGGCGGCTGGCCGGGTACTGGCGCTCCCGCTCCCGGGCGCGGGTGGCGGCCCTCACCGGCAGCGCGGGCAAGACCACGGTCAAGGAGCTCCTGGCCGCGGCCCTGGCCGAGAGCGGGGCCACGGCCAAGACCCGGGGCAACCTGAACAACCGCATCGGCGCGCCCATGACCATGCTCTCCTGCAACGGCCGGGAGCGGTTCTGGGTGCTGGAGCTGGGCATCAACTACAAGGGCGAGATGGCCGAGCTGGCCCCGGTGGTCCGGCCCGATCTGGCGGTGATCCACAACATCGGCCCGGCCCACCTGGAGGGCCTGGGCGACCTGGCGGGCGTGGCCCGGGAAAAGGCGACGCTGCTGCGCTTCCTGGCCCCGGGCGGGGAGGGCGTGGTGAGCATGGACCACCCCCTGCTCTGGCAGGAGGCCCGCACCATCCTGGAAAAGCCCGTGGGCTTCTCCTGCAAGGGCAAGGACGCGCCCTACACCGGCAAGGTCCTGGGCCGGGAGGGCCACCTCACCCGCTTCGCCCTGGACCTGGACGGCGAGGCCCTGGAGACCGCCCTGCCCCTGGTGGGCGCGCATTTCTGCGAGAACGTGCTGGCCGCGGCCGCGGCCGCGCACCGGCTGGGCGCCACGGCCGAGCAGATCGGCCGGGGCCTGGCCCGGGCCGAGCTGCCCACGGGCCGCTTCCACTGCATCGAGGCGGACGGCCGCTGCGTGATCGACGACTCCTACAACGCCAATCCCCTGTCCATGCGCGCCTCCCTGGAGGCGGCCCGGGAGCTGGCCGGCGAGCGGCCCCTGGTGCTGGTCCTGGGCGAGATGCGGGAGCTGGGGCCGGCCGCCCCGGACGAGCACCGCGCCCTGGGCAAGGCCGTGGCCGCCACCCCGGCCCGGGCCCTGTTCTGGCGGGGGGGCTTCGGTGACCAGGTGCAGGAGGGGTTGGCCAAGGGGGGATTCGCCGGGGTCTTCGCCAGCGTGGACAGCGAATCCGAGCTGCTCTCGCGCCTGGACGGCCTGGGCCTCGCGGGGGCGGTGGTGCTGGTCAAGGCCTCGCGCGCCATCGGTCTGGACCGTTTCGTTGCGGCGCTCACCGCGCGCAGGGGAGGGAACGCCTAGATGCTGTACCATCTGCTCTATCCCCTGCACACCGAGTTCGGGTTCCTGAACCTGTTCCGCTACATCACCTTCCGCTCGGTGTACGCCCTGCTCACGGCCCTGGCCCTGACCATCTTTTGCGGCCCGGCCTTCATCCGGTTCCTGCGCCGGCTCAAGTTCGGCCAGTACATCTCCGAGGACGTGGCCGCGCACCTGCAGAAGGCCGGCACCCCCACCATGGGCGGCCTGCTCATGGGCTTCGCCATCCTGGTCTCGGTGTTCCTCTGGGGCGACCTGACCAACGTGTACGTGTGGCTGGCCTTGCTGGTGTTCACCGGGTTCGGCCTGGTGGGCTTCGCCGACGACTACACCAAGGTGGTCAAGAAGCAGAACAAGGGCCTGTCCGCGCGCACCAAGTTCCTGCTCCAGATGCTGGTGGCCGCGGTGGCCATGGTGCTCCTGGTGCAGCAGCCGGCCTACAGCACGGTGCTCTCCCTGCCCTTCCTCAAGGGCATCCGGCCGGACCTGGGCTGGCTGTACGTGCCCTTCGCGGTCCTGGTCATGGTGGGCTCGTCCAACGGGGTCAACCTGACCGACGGCCTGGACGGCCTGGCCATCGGCCCCTCCATCGTGGCCGGGGCCTGCTTCGCCATCTTCGTCTACGTGGCGGGCCACGCGGACATCTCCCGCTACCTCCAGATCGCCCCCATCGCCGGGGTGGGCGAGGTCACGGTGTTCTGCGGGGCCCTGGTGGGCGCGGGCATGGGCTTCCTCTGGTTCAACGCCTACCCGGCCCAGGTGTTCATGGGCGACGTGGGCTCCCTGTCCATCGGCGGGGCGCTGGGGTTCATCGCGGTGCTCTGCAAGCAGGAGCTGGTCCTGCTCATCGTGGGCGGGCTGTTCGTGGTGGAGACCCTCTCGGTGATCCTTCAGGTGGGCTACTTCAAGATGAGCGGCGGCAAGCGCATCTTCCGCATGGCCCCGCTGCACCACCACTTCGAGCTGAAGGGCATCCCCGAGTCCAAGATCATCATCCGGTTCTGGATTCTTTCCATCGTGCTGGCGCTCATGGCGCTCAGCACCCTGAAGATTCGGTGACGGGGGACGTCATGGTACGACCGGTGCGCATCGAGGATCTGCCCGCCCAGAGGCGGCTGGACGGCCGCAAGGCCGCGGTGGTCGGGGCCGGGGCTTCGGGCCGGGCCGCGGCCAAGCTTCTCTGCGCCCTGGGGGCCAGGGTGCGGCTCCTGGAGAAGGACCCGGCCAAGGTGGACCGCGACTTCGCGGCCCTGTGCCGGGAGAAGAAGATCGCGGTGGAGTACGGGGAGCACATTCCCGAGCACTTCGCGGGCCTGGACCTGGTGGTTCTGTCCCCCGGGGTCAAGGCCCGCGACATCCGGCCGCTCCTGCCCGCAGCCAACCCGCCCGAGCTCATGGCCGAGCTGGAGCTGGCCGGCCGCTACGTGAACGCGCCCGTGCTGGCCGTCACCGGCACCAACGGCAAGAGCACCACCACCGCCCTGGCCGGCCACGTGCTGGCCCAGTTCGGGCTCAAGGTCTTTGCCGGCGGCAACCTGGGCACGCCCCTCTCCGATCTGGCCCTGTCCGGGGACAAGGTGGACGCGGCGGTGGTGGAGGTGTCCAGCTTCCAGGCCCAGGGCCTGTCCACCTTCCGGCCCGCGGTGGCGGTGCTGCTCAATTTCGCGCCCGACCACATGGACTGGCACCAGGACATGGACGAGTACCTGGACGCCAAATTGAACCTCTTCGCCCGCATGCAGCCCGAGGACCTGGCCCTGCTGCCCGAGTCCATGCGCGAGGCCCTGGAGCACCGCGACTTCACCCGGGCGCGGCGGGAATACTTCCGGCCCATCGACCGCTTCGAGTGCGAGCTTCTGCCCGGGGAGCACAACCAGGCCAACATGGAGGCCGCCTACCAGGCCTGCCGCCGCTTCGGGGTGGAGGAGCGGGACTTCCGCGAGGCCCTGGCCGGCTTCGCGCCCCTGCCGCACCGGCTGCAGGCCGTGGCCGAGAAGCGCGGGGTGCTCTTCGTGGACGACTCCAAGGCCACCACCGTGGACGCCATGGAGGCCGCGCTCAAGAGCTACGACCGGCCCATCCTGCTCCTGGCCGGGGGGATCTACAAGGGCGGCGACCTGGCGGCCCTGGTGCCGCTCATGAAGCGCAAGGTGCGCTACGTGTGCCTGTTCGGGGCCAGCCGGGAGGTGTTCGAGGCCGCCTGGAGCAGGCACCTGCCCGTGAAGTGGGAGCCCGACCTGGAGAGCGCCGTGCGCCGGCTCTTCGCCATGGCCAAGAAGGGCGACGTGATGCTCCTGTCGCCGGCCACCTCCAGCTTCGACCTGTACGCCAACTACAAGGAGCGCGGGGACCACTTCAAGCGCATCGCGGAGGCCCTGTGATCGAAGGCCGGGCACGAGTCGCGGAACTGGACCGCAAGCTGGACATGGTGCTCCTGGCCATGGTCCTCTTCCTGCTCGCCTTCGGCGTGGTGATGGTCCTGTCCGCCTCCGGGATCATGGCCGAGAAGTTCTGGGGCGACAAATACTTCTTCTTCAAGCGCCAGACCCTGTTCGCCCTGGCCGGGGTGGGGGCCCTGGCCCTGGCCTACTTCACCCCCCGCAAGTTCTGGTGCAACCACGCCTATGTCTGGCTGCTCCTGGCCTTCGCGCTCCTGGCCGCCACCCTGATTCCCGGCATCGGGACCGCGGCGGGCGGGGCGCGGCGCTGGCTGCGCCTGGGCGCCATGTCCATCCAGCCCCTGGAGCCGGCCAAGGTGGCCCTGGTCTTCTACCTGGCCTATTTCTTCAGCTCCAAGCAGGACAAGGTGAAGACCTTCAGCGTGGGCTTCCTGCCCCCGGTGGCCATGACCGGGGCCATGTGCCTGCTGCTCCTGGCCCAGCCCGACTTCGGCGGGGCCGTGCTCATGGCCGGCATCCTCTTCCTCATGAGCCTGGTGGGCGGGGCGCGGTTCCTGTACCTGGGCTCGTCGCTGCTCCTGGGCCTGGCCGGGGCCTGGGCCCTGGTGGTGTCCTCCCCGTACCGGTTCAAGCGCCTGGCCGCCTTCCTGGACCCCTTCGAGAACGCCCGCACCGTGGGCTACCAGATCGTGCAGTCCCTGTACGCCTTCGGCTCGGGCGGGGTGGCCGGGGCCGGGCTGGGCGCGGGCCGGCAGAAGCTCCTGTTCCTGCCCGAGGCGCACAACGACTTCATCATGGCCGTGGCCGGCGAGGAGCTGGGCTTTTTGGGCGTGACCCTGTTCTTCGTGTGCATGGGCGTGCTCCTGTGGCGGGCCTTCGCCGTGGCCCTGCGCCAGAAGGAGGAGCAGGACCGCTTCCTGGGCACGGGCATGGCCATCATCCTCTGCCTGGGCGCGGTGCTCAACATGGCCGTGGTCCTGGGCGCGGCCCCGCCCAAGGGCGTGCCCATGCCCTTCGTGAGCTACGGCGGCAGCCACGTGGTGGTGGCCTGTTTCTGCGTCGGCATCCTGCTCAACCTGTCCAAGGCGGAGGATGCCTGATGCAGCGCCTGGTCATCACCACCGGCGGCACCGGCGGCCACGTGTTCCCGGCCCTTTCCGTGGCCCAGGAGCTCGCCGCGCGCCATCCCCGGCTCCAGGTGCTCTTCGTGGGCGGGGCCCGGGGCAAGGAGGCGGAGTACGCGGCCAAGGCCGGCTTCGACTTCGTGGGCCTGCCGGCGCGCGGGGTCATGGGCCGCGGCCTGGCCGCCCTGGGCGCGCTGGCCGGCCTGGCCGTGGCCGCGGTCCGGGCGGTCTCGGTGCTGCGCCGGTTCCGGCCCCAGGCGGTGGTGGGCTTCGGCGGCTACGCCTCCTTCCCGTCCGTGGCCGCGGCCGCGCTCCTGGGCCTGCCCCGGGCGGTGCACGAGCAGAACGCCCTGCCCGGGCTGGCCAACCGGGTCCTGGGCATGCTGGCCCAGCGGGTCTTCCTCACCCATCCCGACCGGCACCGCTGCTTCGCCCCGGAGAAATCGACCCTCACCGGCAATCCGGTGCGCCGCGACATCCTGGCCCTGGCCGGCTCCTTCGTGGAGCCCGCCCGCGACCCGGCCACCCGCCGGGTGCTGGTGGTGGGCGGCAGCCAGGGGGCGCGGGCCGTGAACAACGCGGTGGCCGCCGCGGCCAGGGGCATGGCCGACGTGGGCATCGAGCTGTGGCACGGCACCGGCGAGCTGGATTTCGCCCGCATCCGCGAGGAGTACGCCGCGGCCGGGCTCCTGGAGCACGGGGTGAAGGTCACGCCCTTCATCGAGGACATGGCCGAGGCGTACGCCTGGGCCGACCTGGTCCTGTGCCGGGCCGGGGCCTCCACCGTGGCCGAGCTGGCCGCCCTGGGCAAGCCCGCGGTGCTGGTGCCCTTCCCCTACGCCACCCACAACCACCAACTGGAGAACGCCCGCACCCTGGCCGACCCCGGGGGCGCGGTGCTGCTCATCCAGGAACAACTGGAGCGCACCGACCTGGCCGCGTTCCTGGACGGCATCTTTTCCGTGCCCGGCCGGCTGCGGGACATGGCCCTGGCCGCCCGCGCCGCAGCCCGGCCCGAGGCCGCGGCCCGCATCGCCGACGGGGTCGAGGCCCTGGCCGCGGGGAGCAAGGCGTAACATGAAGAACAAGATCAAGAAGATACACATGGTGGGCATCGGCGGCTCGGGCATGAACGGCATCGCCGAGGTGCTGCTCAACCTGGGCTACGAGGTCTCGGGCTCGGACCTGGCCGACGGCGCGGTGACCCGCCGCCTGACCGGCTTGGGCGCGCGCATCAGCGTGGGCCACCGGGCCGAGAACCTGGGCGAGGCCGACGTGCTGGTCAAGTCCACCGCGGTCTCCAAGGACAACCCCGAGGTGCTGGCCGCCCGGGAGCGGGGCATCCCGGTGATCCCCCGGGCCGAGATGCTGGCCGAACTNNCGGCAAGACCACCACCACCTCGCTGCTGGCCACCATGTTCATGACCGCGGGCTTCGACCCCACGGTCATCATCGGCGGCCGGCTCAACGCCTACGGCACCAACGCGGTGCTGGGCCAGGGCGAGTACCTCATCGCCGAGGCCGACGAGTCCGACGGCTCCTTCCTCTGCCTGGCCCCCATCGTCACCGTGGTCACCAACGTGGACGCCGACCACCTGGATTTCTACCCGGACCTGGAGGCCATCAAGGACAGCTTCGTGTCCTTCATGAACGCGGTGCCCTTCTACGGCCTCAACGTGGTCTGCCTGGACGACCCGGTGCTGCGGGAGATCCTGCCCCGGGTGAACCGGCCCATGCTCACCTACGGCCTGGGCAAGGACGCGGACCTGCGCGGCGAGATCGTGGCCTGCGAGGCCGAGAGCTGCTTCGACGTGACCCTGCGCGGCGAGCCCTGGGGGTTCGTGGAGCTGACCCAGCCCGGCCGCCACAACGTGCTGAACGCCCTGGGCGCCATCGGGGTGTGCATCGAGGCGGGCCTGCCCAAGGATGCGGTGCTCAGGGGCCTGAAGGAGTTCGGCGGCGTGGGGCGCCGCTTCGAGCGCAAGGGGGAGCGGGCCGGGGTGCTGGTGGTGGACGACTACGGCCACCATCCCCGGGAGCTGGAGGAGACCATGCGCACCGCGCGCCAGGTCTACCCCGGCCGGCGGCTGGTGGTGGCCTTCCAGCCGCACCGCTTCACCCGCACCCGGGCCCTGTTCGGGGAGTTCTGCAAGGTGTTCGAGCTGGCGGACAAGCTCCTGCTCACCGAGATCTACCCGGCCAGCGAGGCCCCCATCCCGGGCGTGTCCGGCCAGAGCCTGGCCCAGGGCATCCGCCAGGTGTCCCAGACCGACGTGGACTATTTCCCGGATTTCGCCGCGCTCACCGCGGCCCTGCCCGGCGTGCTCCAGGAGGGGGACGTGTTCCTCACCATGGGCGCGGGCAACATCTGGCAGGTGGGCGTGGCCTGGCTGGAGGGCGGAGCCAAGTTGGAGGGGAGGACCGATTGATGGCTGTGGCCGTGCATCCCGGGCCCGCGCTTGCCGAGCGCACCACCCTGCGCCTGGGCGGACCCGCCCTGGCCGAGGTGGCCCTGTCCCGGGTGGACGAGGCCCCGGACCTGGCCGGCGTGCTGGCCGGCCTGGGCGGCGCGCCCGTGGTCCTGGGCCGGGGCAGCAACGTGCTGGCCGCGGACGGCCCCCTGCCCCTGGTCCTGGTGCGGCCCGCGGCCGAGCCCGCGCCCCGGGTGGTGCGCTGGCTCCCGGCCGAGGTGGTGGTGCGGGCCGAGGCCGGCGCCGGCCTGCCCAGGCTGCTGGGCTTCGCCCGGGCGGGCGGGTTCTCCGGGCTGGAGGGCCTCGCCGGCATTCCGGGCAGCGTGGGCGGGGCCGTGGCCATGAACGCGGGGTCATACGGGTGCGAGACCGGCTCGGTCCTGTCCCGGGTGCTGGTCCACTCCGAGCGGTTCGGCATGGACTGGCGCACCCGCGACCAGGTGGAGGCCGGCTACCGCCACTTCGCGCCCTATCCCGGTCATGATCCCGGGCTGTGGCTGGTGCTGGCCGCGGAATTCCTGCTGCGGCGCGACGAGCCCCGAGCGGTGGGCCGGCGCATGCGGGAGACCTTTGCCAAGAAGGCCGCCACCCAGCCGCTGACCGCGCACACCGCGGGCTGCGTGTTCAAGAATCCCGCGGGCCAGAGCGCGGGCCGGCTGCTGGACGGCTGCGGGTTCAAGGGCAAACGGGTCGGGGGCATGGGCTTCTCGCCCCTGCACGCGAATTTCATGGAGAACCTGGGCGACGGGACCGCCGCCCAGGCCCTGGAGCTCATTGCCCAGGCCACGGCTGCGGTGCGCGAGCGCCACGGCCTGGACCTGGAGCTGGAGGTGAAGCTGTGGCCGTGACCGCCGCCCAGGCCCTGGCCCTGCGCGCCGCGCGGCCGGCCCATCCGGCCGGCCCGGCCTGCCGCCTGCCCCGGGGCGGCGCGGGGAAAAACCGCGCCAAGGGCGAAGGCGGCGGCCGGGAACTCTTCCGCGGCATGGGCCGGGGGCTGTTCCGCGGCGTGGGCCTGGCCCTGGCCCTGGCCCTGGGCCTGGGGTTCTTCGTGCTGGCCAGCCTGGGGCTGCTGGCCTCCTACCGCTGGCTGCAGGGCAACGAGACGTTCATCCTGCGCCAGGTGGAGGTTCGCGGGGCAGAGCGGCTCACCGCCGAGGAGGTGGTGGTGCTGGCCGGGGTGGAGCAGGGCGGCAGCCTGCTGGACGTGTCCATCGCGTCGGCCCTGGACCGGCTGGAGGCCTATCCCTGGATCGCCGGGGCCACGGTGCGCCGGGAGCTGCCGGACCAACTGGTGGTGACGGTGCAGGAAAAGGTCCCGGCCTGGTGGGTGGCCGGGGAGGACGGGCTCTTCTACGCCGATGCGGCCGGCGACCCCATCGCCCCGGTGGCCACCGACCGCTTTGCGTCCCTGCCGGTGCTGGAGGCGGAGCCCGGGACCGAGGACCTGGTCCCCACCCTGTGCCGGGACCTGGCCGGCCTGGCCCGGCTGGACGAGTCTTTCACGGTGGAGCGGGCGGCCTGGGTGCAGGTCTCGCCCACCGATGTGCGGCTGTATTTCGACGGCCCGGACCTGCTCCTGACCCTGGAGCGGGGCGCGGGCGATCCCTGGGCCCTCTCCATCGCGCGGCTCGGCGCGGTGTGGGCGGACCTGGCCCGGCGCGGGGAGAGCGGGGAAGCGCACTCCATGACGGTCAAGGGTGGCAAGGCCTGGGTGGGGTTCACCCCCGCGGGCTAGAGCCGGAACATTTCGGAAGGAGAAGGGAATGGCACGTTCGGAACTCATCGTCGGACTGGACATCGGCACCACCAAGATCTGCGCGGTGGTGGGCGAGCTGAGCCCCGACGGCGTCGACGTGGTGGGCATCGGCACCAGCCCCTCCACCGGCCTGCGCAAGGGCGTGGTGGTGAACATCGAGCAGACGGTGCAGTCCATCAAGCGCGCCCTGGAGGAGGCGGAACTCATGGCGGGCTGCGACATCCGCTCGGTGTACGCGGGCATCGCGGGCAGCCACATCAAGGGGTTCAACTCCCACGGGGTCATCGCGGTGAAGGGCGGCGAGGTGGGGGTCAAGGACGTGGAGCGGGTCATCGACGCGGCCAAGGCCGTGGCCATCCCGCTGGACCGCGAGGTCATCCACATCCTGCCCCAGGAGTACATCGTGGACGACCAGCGCGGGATCCACGACCCCCTGGGCATGGCCGGCGTGCGCCTGGAGGTGAAGGTGCACATCGTCACCGGCGCGGTGACCAGCGCCCAGAACATCGTGCGCTCCTGCCACCGCTCGGGCCTGGACGTGGCGGACATCGTGCTGGAGTCCCTGGCCTCGTCCAAGGCGGTGCTCACCCCCGAGGAGCGCGAGATCGGGGTGGCCCTGGTGGACCTGGGCGGCGGCACCACGGACGTGGCCATCTTCGGGTCCGACTCCATCAAGCACACCGCGGTCATCGCCCTGGGCGGCACCAACCTGACCAACGACATCGCCTTCGGCCTGCGCACGCCCATGGCCGCGGCCGAGAAGATCAAGATCAAGTACGGCTGCTGCCTGGCCGAGACCGTGCCGCCCGACGACTTCATCGAGGTGCCCAGCGTGGGCGACCGCGAGCCGCGCCGGCTCTCCCGCCAGGTGCTGGCCGAGATCTGCGAGCCGCGGGTGGAGGAGATCCTGGCCCTGGTGGACCAGGACCTGGTGCGCTCGGGCTTCAAGAACCGCATCGCCGCCGGGGTGGTGCTCACCGGCGGCACCTCGCTCATCGCGGGCATGCAGGAGCTGGCCGAGCAGGTCTTCAACCTGCCCACCCGCCTGGGCTACCCGCGCGGGGTGGGCGGCCTCAAGGACGTGGTGGCCAGTCCCATGTACGCCACCGCGGTGGGGCTCCTGCTCTACGGCGCGGAAAAGGAGGGTGCGGAGCAGCGCTTCCGCATCCGCGACGACAAGATGTTCAACCGCATCCTTGGCCGGATGCGCAAGTGGTTCTCGGACATCAAGTAGCTGGGTAACACGCGGGCCGGAAGGGGACCGGCTCCAACGAGGGCCCTCACGAGGGAAGGAGGAAAACGGGTATGGATTTCCTGGAACTGGAGACCAACTCCACGGCGAAGATCAAGGTGGTGGGCTGCGGAGGCGGCGGCGGCAACGCGGTGAACAACATGATCTGCTCCTCCCTGCGCGGGGTGGAGTTCATGGTGGCCAACACCGACGTGCAGGCGCTCAACCGCTCCAAGGCCGAGTACAAAATCCAATTGGGTGAGAAGCTCACCAAGGGCCTGGGCGCCGGGGCCAACCCCGACATCGGCCGGGACGCGGCCCTGGAGAGCCAGGCCGTGATCAAGGAGTACCTGCAGGAGGCGGACATGGTGTTCGTCACCGCGGGCATGGGCGGCGGCACGGGCACCGGCGCGGCCCCGGTGGTGGCCCAGATCGCCAAGGAGATGGGCGCGCTCACCGTGGGCGTGGTGACGAAACCCTTCTACTTCGAGGGCAAGAAGCGGCTGCTCCAGGCCGACCGGGGCATCGCCGCCCTGTCCGACGTGGTGGACAGCCTCATCACCATTCCCAACGACCGGCTGCTCACCCTGGCCTCCAAAAAGGCCACCTTCCTGGACATGCTGAAAAAGGCCGACGAGGTGCTGTTCCACGCGGTCAAGGGCATCTCCGACCTGATCATGGTGCCGGGCCTCATCAACCTGGACTTCGCGGACGTGACCGCGGTGATGCAGGGCAAGGGCCTGGCCATGATGGGCACGGGCATCGCCCGGGGCGAGTCGCGGGCCCGCGAGGCGGCCATGAAGGCCATCACCAGCCCGCTCCTGGAGGACGTGTCCATCGACGGCGCGTCGGGCGTGCTCCTGAACATCACCTGCGGCCTGGACCTGACCATCGACGAGGTGAGCGAGGCGGCCACCGCCATCGCCGACGCGGCGGACGAGAACGCCGAGATCTTCTTCGGCGCGGTGTTCGACCCCGAGTGCGGCGACGAGCTGCGCATCACGGTCATCGCCACCGGCATCGAGGCCAAGGACAACCGCCTGGCCGCCGGCGACAACGGCCGCGGGGTGCTCACCCAGTTCCGCCGGCCGGCGGCGCAGCGCCCGGCCCAGGCCCCCTCGGCCGCCCAGCCGGCGCAACAGGTGCGGCCCGCGGCCCAGCCCGCGCCGCAGGCTCCGCCGGCCGCGCCCCCGGTCCGCCGGGTGCGCACCGTGGCGGTGAACGAGGAGGAGGACCGCAACATCCCCACCTTCCTGCGCGACAAGGCCAAGCGCGGGGAGAGCGGGGGCGGCATGATGGCCGCGCCGCAGCCGGTGAGCGCCTACCGCGCTCCGGCCCCGGGCGCGGAGGACTTCGTGTTCGACGAGGAGGAGTCCGAGGTCCCGGCGTTCCTGCGCATGCACGCGGACTAGGCCCAACGGCGTAGAGAACCTCCAACCCCGCGCCCGCTGCGCGCCCCTCCCCGTTTTCCGGGGCGCGGCGATTCAGGGCGCAAAAGGCAGGATGAGAACCCGCCCGGCTCCTCCCCAAAGAGCCGCGCGGACGGAAACAGCAGTTTCCTCCCTCCCCACAGTGGTCGGTTGCCGGGGAGGCGGCCCGAGGGCGCAACCTCCTACCCAGCGGAGGAGGCCGCCTCTCCCGGCCCGGCCCGAAATGATTCCTTGACCGGCGGGACCAAAGCCGGATAGCGGAGGGCGCCATGCGAGTGCGACGGGTGCGGCGAAACATGTTCGAGGACCAGCGGGCCAGGAGATTCCGGGCGCGCCGGCAACTGGCCCTGGTGCTTTCGGCCCTGCTGGTCCTGGGTTGGTACCTGCTGGCCGGGCCGAGCCAGCCCGAAGTCCTGCACGAGCTGGAGCCCGTGGACACCGAAGTGGCCGAGGAGGCCGTGGCCGAGGCCTGCCCTCCGGCCGTGGTCCCGGCCAGCCTGGCCCCGGCCGCGGCGCCCGAGCCCTGCGAGCGGGTGGAGGAGGACTCCATCAGCCCGGGCGACACCGCCTCCTCCCTGCTCGGCGAGTACTTTTCCCCCCTGGACCTGCACAACCTGCTGGCCACGGTCCGGCCGGTGTATCCCCTGTCCCGGCTCAAGGCCGGGCAGCCCTACCTGATCAAGACCCTGGACAACGTGCTGGTGCGCTTCGAGTACGAGATCGACGACAGCGAGCGGCTGGTGGTGGAGCGCTCGGGCGTGGAGTACGCGGCCCGGCGCGAGGCCATCCAGTACGAGCTCAAGCCCGCGGCCGTGGCCGGCCGCATCACCTCCTCCCTGTGGGGCGCGGTGACCGGCATCGGCGAGAACCCGGCCCTGGCCGTGCGGCTGTCCGAGATCTTCGCCTGGGACATCGACTTCATCCGGGACATCCGGCCCGGCGACACCTTCAAGGTGGTGGTGGACAAGCGGTTCCGCGAGGGCCAGTTCGTGGGCTACGGCGAGATCCGCGCCGCGGAGTTCGAGAACCAAGGCGACACCTACGAGGCGTTCCTGTTCCGGAACAAGGACGGCGACGCCAACTACTACGACAGCAAGGGCCGCAACCTGCGCAAGGCCTTTCTCAAGGCCCCGCTCAAGTTCACCCGCATTTCCTCGGGGTTCACGTCCCGCCGCCTGCACCCGGTGCTGGGCATCTACCGCGCCCATCCGGCCATCGACTACGCCGCGCCCTCGGGCACCCCGGTGCACGTGGTGGGCGACGGCACCGTGGCGGCCAAGGGCTGGGACAACGGCGGCGGCAACTACGTGAAGGTGCGCCACTCCAACGGCTACGAGACCACCTACATGCACCTCAAGGGCTTCGCCCGCGGCCTGCGCAAGGGGCAGCGGGTGCGCCAGGGCCAACTGGTGGGCTACGTGGGCAAGACCGGCCTGGCCACCGGCCCGCACCTGGACTACCGCATCAAGCTCAACGGCAGCTACGTGAACCCGCGCAGCATCAAGGTCCTGCCCGGCGACCCCATCCCGGCCAAGCTCCTGGCCGGGTTCCAGGAGCACATCAAGCCCCTCAAGGCCGAGCTGGCCCACACCGGCGATCTCCTGGCCCAGGCGGGCGACGAGCAGGGCATCACCCAGGCGCTCAGGAATTAGTGGCAGCGACCGTACAGTGCAAAGCCGCATGGCTTGACTCGTCCCGGGGTGCGGCGTGAGCCCTTCCCCGCGCTCCTCCCTGGCCCCCGGCGTGTTCTTCGGACGCCAGCAGCCGCCCGTGCCCGAGCACGGGGGGCGGCTGCCCGTGGCCCTGACCTTCCCGGCCCCGCGCCGCCTGGCCCTGTCCACCCTGGGCTGGCAGGCCGTGTTCCGCCTGCTCTCCCGGGCGCCAATCCTGGCCGTGGAGCGCGCCTTCCTGGACAGCGAGGAGGAGCCGCCCCGGGCCTGCGACTCGGGCCGGCCGCTCTCCCAGTTCCCGGTGCTGGCCGTGAGCCTCAACGTGGAGGAGGAGCTGCGCTCCCTGGCCGTGCTCCTGCGCCTGGCCGGCATCCCGCAGCGCCGTGCGGACCGTCCCGACTGGCCCCTGGTCCTGGTGGGCGGACCCCTGGCCTTCCTGAACCCGGCCCCGCTCCTGCCGGCCGCGGACCTCGTCTTCGTGGGCGAGGCCGAGGCCGGGCTGCCCGGGCTGCTGGAGGAGATGGCCGGCCTGGCCCTCACGGGCGCGGCCAAGCAGGACGTGCTGGCCGCCCTGGCCCGCCGGCCGGGGGTGCTGGTCCCGGGCGCGACCCCGATGCCCGCGCGCCGGGCCGTGGACCTGGGCCCTTCGCCGGCCCTGCCCGCGCCCGCGGCCTCGTCCTTCGTGTCCCCGGAGACCGAGTTCCGGGACATGTTCCTCCTGGAGGTCAACCGCGGCTGCCCGCACGGGTGCCGCTTCTGCGCCGCAGGCTACCTCTACCGGCCGCCCCGCCAGGCCGAGCTGGCCACGCTCCAGGCCCAGGTGGAGGAGGCGCAGCCGGCCAAGGTTGGGCTGGTGGGCACCGCGCTCACCGACTGGCCGGACCTGTTGCCGTTCCTGCACTGGCTGCACGACCGCCAGGTGAAGTTCTCCCTGTCCTCCCTGCGCGCGGACCGGCTGACGCCCGAGCTCCTGGCCTTCCTGCGCCGCACCGGGGCCCGCTCCCTGACCTTGGCCCTGGAGGGCCCCAGCCGCCGCCTGCGCCAGGCCGCGGGCAAGCGCCTGGACGAGGCCGCCATGTTGGGGGCTTTGGAAGAGGCCGCCCGGCTCCAGTACAACCACGTGAAGCTCTACTTCATCGCGGGCTGGCCCGGCGAGACCAAGGCGGACCTGGACGAGCTGGCCCCCTTCCTGGCCGACCTCAAGGCCGCCCTGGACCGGGGCCGGGGCAAACGGAAAGCAGGGGTGGAGCGGGTCACCCTGTCCGCCTCCTGCCTGGTGCCCAAGCCCTGGACCCCGTTCCAGTGGGCTCCCATGGCCTCGGAAGAGGCCCTGAACGCCTCCCAGGCCCGGTTCCGCGCCGCGGTGAAGCCGCTCAAGGGGTTTTCCGCCAAGACCGAGTCCCCCTTTGCCGCCCGGCTGCAAGGGCTGCTGGCCCGGGGCGGGGAGGACGTCTGGGACCTGGCCTGCGCCGCAGCCCGGCCCGGGGTCACCTGGCGCAGGGCGTTGCAGGAGTGGGACGGCGACCCGGCCGCCATCCTGGACCGGGAGCGCGGCCAAGACGAGCCCTTTCCCTGGGAGTGCGTGGACATCGGCGTGAGCCGGGCGCACCTGTGGGAGGAGTGGGAGAAGTACCGCCAGGGCGCGGCCTCGCCCATCTGCCCGGCCGGCAAGAGCGGCGCGGACACGCCCTGCGGCCCGTGTACGCGCTGTGGCGTGGGGGAGTGGCTGGGGGGCCAAGGCGGGTAAACAGGAAGGGCGG
>DKEU01000015.1 GCA_002452635.1 Desulfovibrionaceae bacterium UBA6814
GGGGCGGGGCCATCCCATCAGTTCGCGAACCGCCCCTCTTCGCAGGCGCGCGATCGGGCAAAAGAAAAGCCCCCGTTCCTGGCGGAACGGGGGCTTTTTTCTTTACTTGATTTGCAGCAGGCCGTTCAAAAACCGCGAGGGCAAGGCGCAAGAAGCCGCCAAGCCCGAAGCGTATTAGAAATACGTGAGGGTTTGGCGGCTTCGCAGCAACGCAGCCATCGCGGATTTTTCAACGGCCTGCTTAGGCGTATTTGGGTTCTTCCTCGCGGACAACCTGGAAGGCGCGGTTGCCCTTGACCATGCCGGGGATGCCGTGGAACTTTTTCACGCCTTCCACCTCGGCCTCCAGCAGCTCCTCGGTGTCCGTGTCCAGGAGCAGGATGTCGCCGATCTCCATGTTCAGGAGCTGCCGGCCTGTGATCTGGGTGCGGCCCAGCTCGATGACCATCTCCACCGGGGTCTCCAGGAGCCGCTCCTTGAAGCGGGCGATCCAGGCGTGGTCCACCTCCAGGCGCTCGGACTGGAAGGAGGCGTGCAGCTTGGAGCGGATGGGCTCCAGGGTGGCGTAGGGCAGGCAGCAGATGAGCGAGCCGATGGCGTTCTCCAACTCCACTTCGAAGGTCACCACGATGACCACGTCCGAGGGCGGCACGATGGCCGCGAACTGGGGGTTGATCTCCGAGCGGATGAGCTCGATGTGCACCTCGTGCACCGGCCGCCAGGCGTCCTCCATGTTCTGCAGGGCGATCTTGACCACCCGGTCTACGATGGCCTGCTCGATGGGGGTGAAGTCGCGGCCCTCCACCTTGGGCTGGGAGCCCGCGCCGCCGAAGAAGTTCTCCACCAGGGCGAACACCAGGCGCGAGTCCACCACCAGCAACGCGTTGCCGCGCAGGGGGTCCATCTTGAAGATGTTGATGGAGGTGGGCACCGGCAGCGACCGCATGAAGTCGCCGAACTTTGACATGTCGATGGAGATGGGGTTCAGGTCCACCCGCTTGCGCATGGCGTTGGCCAGGGCGTTGGTGCACAGGCGCGCGAAGCGGTCGTTGACGATCTCCAGCACCGGCATGCGGCCGCGGATGATGCGGTCCTGGTTGGCCAGGTCGAAGGACACGACCCCGGAGTCGTCCTCCGGGATGTCCGACTCCGCTTCGATTTCGCCTCCGGAGAGGCCGCGGAGCAACGCATCAACTTCGTCTTGGTCGAGAATCTTGCTCATGGAGGCTCATTCCTGTTGCTGGCTGGACCCACCCTATAGTCCGGGGCCGGGGATGGCAACATCTGCCGGGCCGGGGGGTCCGGAAAAACCTCAAGCAAATCGCATGCCGGAGAAAAAAGCGCGGGCCGCGCCCGGCGCGGCCCGCAATGGAGGTGGCAATGAGGACAGCAGAAGCGAGTCTTCCGTGTTCCCTGAACGCATACATAAGCATCCCGGGCCAGGGGTCAAGATGCGTCACCCATCTTGCCAAAAATCCGTTTGTTTCCTATGCAAAAGCAGGAGAATCACAATCTTGAACACTTCCCCAGCCCAGGATCCCGTCCGGTTCGACCGGGTGGCGCTGCTGTCCAGGAGCGAGGACAACCTCCGCCGGGATAGGGTGTCCCTCAAGGATTTCAAGCCCAAGACCGTCCTGGCCTTCACCTCCGGGGCCGAGGCCCTGCAGGCCCTGGACACCGAGAGCGTGGACCTGGTCCTGTGCGACTCGGATCTGGCGGACATGGACGGGTGCAAGTTCATCCGCATCCTGCGCCAGAAGCACCTGCACCGCAGCACCCCGGTGGTCATGGTCACGGTGGAGGCCAAGAAGAACGCGGTCCTGGACGCCATCGCCGCGGGCTGCACCGGCTACGTGCTGCGCCCCTATTCGCCCGAGACCTTCAACCGGCACATGGTCATGGCCAAGCAGGTGTCCCGCTTCTCGGAGATCGAGGAGGAGCAGCTGGCCAGCGCCCGGGAGTTGGTGGCGCAGGGGAGCTTCGACGAGGCCATCGAGGAGTTCGAGGAGATCCTCACCCTGCAGGACGAGGCCCAGAAGTACTACGACATGGGCTGCGACTACCTGTTCCAGCAGAAGTACGGCAAGGCCATCATCGCCTTCAACAAGGCCATCAAGCTCAACGACCTGTTCGCCGAGGCCTACCAGGGCCTGGCCGAGGCGTACAAGGGCAAGGGCAACCCGGACAAGGTCAAGAACTGCCTGCAGCGGGCCGCGGAGATCCACGCCCAGTTCGACCGCATGGAGGAGGCCAAGAGCCTGTTCATCGAGGTGCTCAAGTACGACTCCGAGGCCCCCAACCCCTACAACACCCTGGGGGTCAAGCTGCGCCGGGCCGGGGACTATCCCGGGGCCATCCACGCCTACCGGCGGGCCATCGAGATTTCCCCCACGGACGAGAACGTGTTCTTCAACCTGGCCAAGGCCGTGTACTACATGGGCGACAAGAAGACGGCCATAGATAAGCTCACCACCGCCCTCAGCATGAACAGCGACTTCCCCGAGGCGCTCAAGTTCTACCGGGACGTGACCGGCCGCGAGTTCCCGCAGGAATTGCGCTCCAAGGCCGCGCCCCGCAAGGCCGCCGAGACGATCAAGGACGTCTAGCCCGCGCCCGCGTCCGGCAACGAAGAGGCCCCGCCATGGCGGGGCCTTGGTCTTTTCCGGGGGGCGCTCAGTCCCGCGGGTCCATGATCCCGCAACCGCAGTTCTGGTCGGGCGGAGTGGACAGGGTCGGGCCGATGGCCGCCATGGCGTCCTGCACCGCAGGGTCCTGGTCCAGCATCCCGGCCAGCATGTCCAGCAGGGTGCGCACCAGGGGCGAGGGCGCGGGATTCAGGCGGTAGTGCACCCACAGGCCCCGCTTTTCGCCCATAATGAAGCCCGCATCCTCCAGCACCTTGAGGTGCTTGGACACGGTGGGCTGGGCCAGGCCCAGGGCCGGGTGGATCTGGCAGTTGCACAGGGTGCCGGCCGCGCCGAGCATCTTGAGCACCTTGACCCGCCCGGGGTCGGACAGGGCCTGCATGGCCCGGGTGAAGGTCTTCATCTCCAACGCGTATCGTTGTATCGCCATCCGGTCAAGGCAGGGCCGCCGGCACGGCTCCGGCTTTCCCCGCCCCGGGAATTCCGCTACAAGGGCAGCGGATGTTTCAAACGTCCGGGAGGGGGTATGCGCACACTGGCTGCCGGTTTTTTGGCAATGGGGATGGTGCTGCTGGCCGGGCTGGTCCTGGCCGGGGAGCCGGTGGATTGGTCCAAGGCCTTCGAGCACCGCACGGACGATTTCGACTGGGCCAAGGTGGCCAACCGGACCACGGCCCCGCCCAGCGGGCCGGTGGACTGGAGCAAGGCGTTCGGCAAGGCCAAGGCCTCGCCCCCGCAGTCCCCGGCTCCGGCAACGGCCAAGCCCGAGCCCCTGGAAAGGCCCCGGCTCAAGGCCCCGGCCCCGGTGCGTGAGGAGACCCTGCAGGAGCCGACCCCGGCCCGTCCCGTCCCGCCGGA
>DKEU01000042.1:0-17559 GCA_002452635.1 Desulfovibrionaceae bacterium UBA6814
ATTTGCATTCGAACCCAACCCCGGAGGAGAACCCATGCTGAGGAAACGACTGGCCCTGGTTCTGGCCGCGGCCTGCCTGGCCCTGGCCCTGGCCGCCTGCGGCAGCGGCGAGAAGAAGGCTGAGGAGAAGAAGGAGGCCCCGGCCGCGGCCAAGCAGGAGGCTCCGGCCCCCGCTGCCGGGTCGGCCATGCAGGTGGGCTTCATCTACGTCTCGCCCATCGGCGACGCGGGCTACTCCTTTGCCCACGACCTGGGCCGCAAGGCCCTGGCCGACGTGCCCGGGGTGACCACCTCCTACGTGGAGTCCGTGCCCGAGGGCGCGGACGCCGAGCGCATCATCCGCAACATGGCCGCCAAGGGCTTCAAGGTCGTCTTCACCACCAGCTACGGGTACATGGACCCCACCCTCAAGGTGGCCGGCGAGTTCCCGGACACGGTGTTCATGCACTGCTCCGGCTACAAGACCGCCCCCAACATGGGCGCGTACTTCGGCCGCATCTACCAGGCCCGCTACCTCACCGGCATGGTGGCCGGGGCCATGACCAAGTCGGGCATCCTGGGCTACGTGGCCGCCTTCCCCATCCCCGAGGTCATCCGCGGCATCAACGCCTTCGCCCTGGGCGCCCAGAAGACCAACCCCAAGGCCGAGGTCCGGGTGGTGTGGACCAAGACCTGGTACGACCCGGCCACCGAGAAGGAGGCCGCCAAGAGCCTGCTGGACGTGGGCGCGGACGTGATCGCCCAGCACCAGGACTCCCCCGGCCCCCAGGAGGCCGCCCAGGAGAAGGGCGTGTACTCGGTGGGCTACAACTCGGACATGAGCGCCTTCGCGCCCAAGTCGCACCTCACCTCCGCCATGTGGAACTGGGGCGTGTACTACAAGGACGTGGTGGAGAAGGTGAAGGCCGGGACCTGGAAGAGCTCCTCGGACTGGTGGGGCATGGACAAGGGCATCGTGGACATCGCGCCCTTCGGCCCCATGGTGCCCAAGGATGTCCAGGACAAGGTCCTGGCCGCCAAGGCCGACCTGCTGGCCGGCAAGGACACCGTGTTCGCCGGTCCCATCGCGGACCAGAAGGGCGCGGTCCGGGTCCCCGAGGGCCAGACCATTCCGGACGCCGACCTGCTGGGCATGACCTGGTTCGTCAAGGGCGTGGTCGGCGCGACGGAATAACCAGCCGCGCCATGTTCGGCCTCACGGCGCACAAGCGGACGGAGCCCCCGGGGTGGGGCTCCGTCTGCATTTTTCCCGCAGCCCTGACCCTGGCCCTCGGCCTGGGCCTGGGGCTCATGGCCGCAACCGGCCGGCCGCCCGCGGCCGTGCTCGGGTCCATCCTCTCCGGGGCCTTCGGGAGCTGGCGCGCCCTGGAGGAGACCCTGCTCAAGACCGCGCCCATCTTCCTCTGCTCCCTGGGCGTGGCCGCCACCTTCCGCATCAAGGTCTGGAACATCGGGGCCGAGGGCCAGTACGCCCTGGGCGCGGTGGGCGGCGCCGCCGCGGCCCTGGCCTTCCCCGGCCTGCCCGCGCCGGTGCTGTTGCCCCTCATGTTCGCGGGCGCGGCCCTGGCCGGCGCGCTCTGGGCCGCCATCCCGGCGCTGTTGCGCCTGCGCCTGGCGGTGAACGAGATCATCACCACCCTCATGCTCAACTACCTGGGCATCCTGTTCCTGGACTGGCTGGTCTACGGCCCCTGGAAGGACCCGGCCAGCCACGGCTTTCCCATGACCGCCCTGTTCGCCCCGGGCGCGGTCATCCCCCGCATCCCGGGCACCCGGCTGCACTGGGGCCTGCCCCTGTGCGCGGCCCTGGCCCTGGGCCTGTGGTTCTTCCTGTCCCGCACCCGGCTGGGCTTCGAGCTCAAGGCCAGCGGCGAGGGCCGGCGCACCGCCACCTACGCCCGCATGCCCTACGACGCCCTGGTGCTCCTGGTCATGGGCCTGTGCGGGGCCCTGGCCGGCTGGGCCGGGCTCATCGAGACCTCGGCGGGCCTGGGCCGGCTCCAGCCCACGGTCATGGCCGGCTACGGGTTCACCGCCATCGTGGTGGCCTGGCTGGCGCGGCTGCGGCCCCTGGCCATCGCCCTGGCCGCCTTCCTGCTGGCCGCCCTGCGGGTGGGGGTGGAGAACCTCATGCTGGACTTCTCGGTCCCGGCCGCCTTCGGCCGCATCCTGGAGGGCCTCATCCTGCTCTGCGTGCTGGCCGGCCAGTTCTTCGCCACCTTCTCCCTCCGGCGCGCCAAGGCCCCGGGAACGGCGAGGGAGGCGGCGTGAACCCCGACCTCATCGTCCCCCTGCTGGCCGCGGCGGTCCAGTCCGGCACCCCGGTGCTCTTCGCCACCCTGGGCGAGATGTTCACCGAGAAGGCCGGGGTGCTCAACCTGGGGGTGGAGGGCATGATGCTGTGCGGCGCCCTGGCCGCCTTCGTCACCAGCCTGTACACCGGCTCGCCGGTGCTGGCCCTGGCGGCCGGCGGCCTGGCCGCGGCCCTGGTGGGCGCGCTGCACGGCATGGTCTGCCTGGTCTTCCTGGGCAACCAGGTGGTGAGCGGCCTGGCCCTGACCATCCTGGGCACCGGCCTGGCCGACGCCCTGGGCACCCCGCTGGTGGGCCGCACCGCCCCGGGCTTCGGCCCCCTGCGCCTGCCGGTCCTGGGCGACCTGCCCGTGCTCGGCCCGGCCTTTTTCCAGCAGGACGCGCTGGTCTACCTCTCCTACCTGCTGGTCCCTGCCTTCTGGTTCTTCTTCGCCCGCACCCGGCCTGGGCTGCGCCTCACCGCCGCGGGCGAGTACCCGGCCGCCGCGGCCGCGGCCGGCCTGGACCCGATAGCCCTGCGCTGGGCGGGCGTCCTGGGCGGCGGCTTCCTGGTGGGCCTGGGCGGGGCCTACCTCTCCCTGGCCTACACCCACCTGTGGACCAGCAACCTCACCGCGGGCCGGGGCTGGATCGCGGTGGCCCTGGTCATCTTCGCGGCCTGGCGACCCGGCCGGGCCGTGGCCGGGGCCTGGCTCTTCGGCGGGATCATGGCCTTCCAGCTCCGGCTCCAGGCCGCAGGCACCACCCTGCCCTCCTCGCTCCTGCTCATGCTCCCCTACGCCACCACGGTGCTGGTGCTGGTGGTCGCGGCCCTGCGGCGCGGGGCCTCCCGCGGCTCGGACGCGCCCGAGGCCCTGTCCGTGAACATCGAGCCCGAGGACTGACCGTGGCCGCCGCGACCCCCGCCACCCATGCGCCGGCCCAGCCCCTGGTCAGGCTGGAGGGCATCAGCAAGCACTTCGGCGCGGTGGCGGCCAACGCGGACATCCACCTGGACATCCATCCCGGCAAGGTGCTGGCCCTGCTCGGCGAGAACGGCGCGGGCAAGAGCACCCTCATGGCCATCCTGTCCGGCCGCTACCGGCCCGACGCGGGCCGCATCCTGGTGCACGGCCGGCCCGCGGACTTCGCCTCGTCCCGCCAGGCCATCGCCGCGGGCATCGGCATGGTCTACCAGCACTTCATGCTCGCCTCCCGGCTCACCGTGGCCGAGAACGTGCTCCTGGGCCAGGAGGGCGCGTTCCTGCTCTCCCCCCGGAAGATGCAGGCCCAGGTGGCGGCCCTGGCCGAGGAATACGGCCTGGCCCTGGACCCCGCGGCCCGGGTGGCGGACCTGTCCATGGGCGAGCGGCAGCGGGTGGAGATCCTGAAGCTCCTGCACCGCAAGAGCCGCGTGCTCATCTTCGACGAGCCCACCGCGGTGCTCACCCCGGGCGAGACCGCCCAGCTCTTCGCCGCGTTCCGGAACCTCACGTCCCGGGACCGGGCCGTGGTCTTCATCACCCACAAGCTGGAGGAGGTGCTGGAGGTGGCCGACGAGGTGGCCATCCTGCGCCGCGGCCGGGTGGTGGAGACCCTGCCCCGCTCCCGGGTCAGCACCGGCCGGGACCTGGCCTGCCGCATGGTGGGCCGCGAGGTGCTGCTCACCGTGGACAAGGCTCCCCTGGCGCCCGGGGAGGAGGTCCTGCGGGTGGAAAACCTCTCCGGCGAGGGGCTGGACGACGTAAGCCTGGACCTGCGCCAGGGCGAGATCCTGGCCGTGGTGGGGGTGGCGGGCAACGGCCAGAAGCCCCTGGTGGAGGTGCTGGCCGGGCTCGCCCCGCCCCGGGAGGGCGAGGTGCTGCTGTTGGGCCACCCCTGGAGCGAGTTCTACACCCGGCCCTCCTGGCGGGGCAGCCTGTGCTACATCCCCGAGGACCGGCTGGGCCTGGCCACCATGCCCGGCATGGACGTGGTGGACAACGTGCTGCTCACCACCCGCCGCGGCTTCTCCCGCGGCCCGCTCCTGGACCTGGGCCGCGCCAAGACCGTGGTCCGGGACCTGGTGGAGGAGTTCAACGTCCACCCCCGCGACCCCAACGCCCTGGCCTGGCAGCTCTCCGGCGGCAACCTGCAGAAGCTGGTGCTGGCCCGGGAGTTCTACCGCGACCCGCGCATCATTTTGGCGGAACAGCCCACCCAGGGCCTGGACGTGGCCGCCACCGAGGAGGTCTGGGAGCGCCTGCTCCTGGCCCGGCGCACCGCCGGGGTGCTCCTGGTCACCGGCGACCTGAACGAGGCCCTGCAACTGGCCGACCGGGTGGCGGTGATGTTCCGGGGCAGGATCATGGACACCTTCCCGGCAGCGGATCGGGAAAAGGTGGCGGGCATCGGCCCGCTCATGGCCGGGGTGCGCCCCGGGGAGTCCGGGGCGTAACGCTTCCGACATTTTTGGGGCTTGTCAGGAGCCCCGGTTCTTTGTACTTGGATTCTTTGTCTTTCGCGATCAACGCGGGGCCGGCCGGGCCGCCTCCCGCATGACCGTAGGTATTTCAGCCCCGACATGCGCCGGGGCGCACCACATCAGGAGGAAGGTCAGATGAAAAAGCTTCTCTTGTCCCTCGTCTGCGTGCTCATGCTGGCCAGCGTGGCCCAGGCCAAGACCCTCGTGTTCGCCTCGGACTGCACCTGGCCGCCCATGGAGATGACCGACGCCAACAAGCAGTGCGTGGGCTTCGGTCCGGACCTGGTCATGGCCATCGCCAAGGCCGGCGGCTTCAAGGCCGAGATCAAGAACACCGCCTGGGACGGCATCTTCGCCGGGCTCCCCATGGGCAAGTACGACGCCATCTCCTCCTCGGTGTCCATCACCGACGAGCGCAAGAAGTCCATGGACTTCTCCGACCCCTACTTTGAGGTGAAGCAGGGCGTGGTGGTGAAGGAAGGCGCGGCCATCAAGGCCGAGGCCGACCTGAAGGGCAAGGCCGTGGGCGCCCAGATCGGCACCACCGGCTTCTTCGCGGCCAAGCGCATCGTGGGCGACGCGGCCAAGAGCTACGACGAAGTGGGCCTGGCCATCGCCGACCTGGCCAACGGCCGCCTGGACGCCGTGATCTGCGACGACGCCGTGGCCGCGGACTACGCCCTGACCAACCCCGAGTACTCCAAGACCCTGGCCCTGGCCTTCCTGATCGTGCCCGAGAAGCCCGAGTACCTGGGCTTCGCCGTGAAGAAGGGCAACAAGGACGCCCTGGAGCTCATCAACAAGGGCCTCAAGGCCGTCAAGGCCAGCGGCGAGTACGACAAGATCTTCAAGAAGTGGTTCGGCTCCAACTAGTCCATCCGCCCTCCGTTTCCCCGGCCGGGGCCACCGCTGGCGGCCCCGGCCCCACTCCGCCCCAGGGAGACCGCCATGCCCGATAAACAGGAAGTCCGCATCGACGTCAGCGACGGCGCCGCCATCCCCCGCAAGCGGGACATCGGCCTGTTCAGCGCCTGGTGGATATCCCTCATCGGCGCTCTGGGCTGCATCGCCTACCTGTGCCTTGCCAAGCCCGAGCCCTACCTCGACATCCTGAAATTCCTCCCGGACGGCATCCTGGTCACCTTCGAGGTCACCATCCTGTCCATCCTGCTGGCCCTGTTCCTGGGCCTCATCACCGGACTGGGCCGCATCTCCAAGAACCGGACCATCAACCTCATCGCCTCCACCTACGTGGAGGTGGTCCGCGGCATCCCGCTCCTGGTGCAGCTCTTCTACATCTATTTCGCCCTGGGCCAGGTCTTCTCCAACCTGCCCAACCCCGCGGACGTGGCCGAGTCCATGGCCGCCTGGCCCGGCATCATCGTGTACGTCGTGGTGGGAGTCGTCGGGTTCCTCAAGGACATGCCGCCCCTGGTGGCCGCGGTCACGGCCATGGGCGTGTGCTACGGCGCGTACATGGGCGAGGTCTTCCGGGCGGGCATCGAGTCCATCGACAAGGGCCAGACCGAGGCCGCCCGCTCCCTGGGCTTCAACCGCCGCCAGACCATGTTCCTGGTCATCCTGCCCCAGGCCTGGCGCACCATCCTGCCGCCGGTGGGCAACGAGTTCATCGCCCTGCTCAAGGACTCCTCCCTGGTGTCCATCCTGGCGGTGGCGGACCTCTTGCGCCGCGGCCGCGAGTTCGCCTCGGTGACCTTCTCCTATTTCGAGGCCTACACCATGGTGGCCCTCATCTACCTGGTCATCACCCTGATCCTGTCCAAGGGCGTGTCCGCCATGGAGACGAGGTTGAACTACTATGTCCGCGACTAAGCCCATCGTCCACGTCTCGAACGTGTTCAAGTACTTCGGCCAGTTGGCCGCCCTGAACAACGTCTCCCTGGACATCTATCCGGGCGAGAAGGTGGTCATCATCGGCCCCTCGGGCTCGGGCAAGAGCACGCTCCTGCGCTCCATCAACCGCCTGGAGGAGGTGGACCGGGGCCAGATCGTGGTGGACGGCATGGACCTCTACGCCAAGGAGAACGACATCAACGCCATCCGCATGGAGTTGGGGATGGTGTTCCAGTCCTTCAACCTGTTCCCGCACAAGACGGTCATGCAGAACCTGACCATGGCCCCCATCCGGCTCAAGAAGATCCCCCGGCCCCAGGCCGAGGACAACGCCCGCAGACTCCTCAAGAAGGTGGGCATCCTGGAGAAGGCCGGGGTCTACCCCACCATGCTCTCGGGCGGCCAGCAGCAGCGCGTGGCCATCGCCCGCGCCCTGGCCATGAACCCCCGGGTCATGCTCTTCGACGAGCCCACCAGCGCCCTGGACCCGGAGATGATCGGCGAGGTGCTGGACGTCATGGTCACCCTGGCCCGGGAGGGCATGACCATGATCTGCGTGACCCACGAGATGGGCTTCGCCCGCGAGGTGGCGGACCGGGTGGTGTTCATGGACCAAGGCCAGATTCTTGAAGTGGGCACGCCCGAGCACTTCTTCGAGGCCCCCGAGCATCCCCGCGCGAAAAAATTCATGGAGCAGATTCTCTAGCAGGCCGCTGAAAACTCCGCGATGGCTGCGTTGCTCGACACCGTCAAACCCTCACGTATGTCGCAATACGCTTCGGCCTTGACGACATCTCGCGCCTTGCCCTCGCAGCTTTTGAGCGGCCTGTTTTTCTGAGGTAGACGCCATGCGCCTGCTCTTCGCCATCGCCCACCACTTCAATCCCGAGCCCGCCCCGGGCAGCCGGGCGGGCAGGCACGGGTCCCTGCGCCGCGATCCCGCGCCGCGGCTGGCGGCGCTCACCTCCTGCATCAGCGCCCTGCACCAGCACTTCGGCCAGCGCCAGTGCGTGCTGGACATCGCCACCAAGACCGCCCTGCCCGCATCCCAGGACCTGGCCGCCGAGGTGGACGTGCTGGTGTGCACCACCCGGGGCCGGCACCTGCTGGACAGCCTGCGCCTGCCCAAGAACCTCTGGCAGCACCACGCCACCGACGCCGAGCCCCTGCTCCTGGGCTTCGAGTGCCAGGCCGCCCTGGCCGAGCGCCTGGGCATCTACGACTGGTACTGCTTTCTGGAGGACGACCTCATCCTCCACGACCCGCTCTTCTTCGCCAAGCTGGCCTGGTTCACCGCCTACGCCGGCGACGAGGCCCTGCTCCAGCCCAACCGCTTCGAGCGCGCCGCCTCCGGCCACTTCCACAAGGCCTACATCGATGGCGACCTGGCCGAGCGGGTCTGCGCGCCCTTCCAGGACGTGGCCGACCGGCCCGAACTCACCGGCCTGTTCCTGGACCGCACCCTGCGCCTCACCCGCGCCCGGAACCCCCACGCGGGCTGCTGGTTCCTGAACGCCCGCCAGATGGAGCGCTTCGCCCGGCACCCCGCCTTCCTGCGCCGGGACGACACCCGCTTCATCGGCCCCCTGGAGAGCGCCGCCACCCTGGGCGTCATGCAAGCCTTCCGGGTGTACAAGCCCGCCCCGGCCTGCGCCGGGTTCCTGGAGGTGGAGCACCACGGCGCCTCCTTCCTGAGCCTGGTGGGCAGCGTGGTGGCCCTGCCCCCGCGAAACTGAACGCCATAACACCCCGAACACCCCTATTTTTCTATATTATTGACAGATTTTCCTTTGCCGGTGTATGCGTCGGGGCTATCATTCGCCGCGCCGGAGCGCTGCGCGGCCCCACCAGCACCGCACGTCGGCCCGATCCGGAGGAAAGGGATGGCCAGCTCGGAATACCCCCAGGAACTGCACACCCGTCTCACGGACAACGGCGACCACCCATGGAGCGACGCCGGATTCTGGCAGGACCTGGAAGCCCGCCGGGGCCGAAAGATCTACGCGGACGCCCTGTTCCACCTGACCCGCCGTGAATTCGCGCCGGACGAAGCCCGCAAGCACGTCTTCTGCATCCTGTCCCTGCACGCCGAGCTGTCCGCCCGCCTGGGCCGGTCCGTGGGCCTGCGCACCGCGGCCTGCGACTATTTCACCGCCCTGACCCCGGTGCTCCGGGACCCGGTGCTGCTGGACCCCAAGCTCCTGATGGTGAGCGAGCGCTGCGCCCTGGTGGACGAGCTCACCGGGCTCTACAACCGCCGCCACTTCAACCGCGAGCTGAAGAAGGAGATCGAGCGGGCCAACCGGCACCACCGGCACTGCTCCCTGCTCATGGTGGACGTGGACCACTTCAAGGACTTCAACGACGCCTTCGGGCACCCGGCCGGCGACGACGCCCTGCGCCAGGTGGCCAAGGTCCTCACCTGCTCGGTGCGGCTGGTGGACCAGGTGGCCCGCTACGGCGGCGAGGAGTTCGCCGTCATCCTGCCCCAGACCGGACGCACCGAGGCGGCCATGGTGGCGGAACGGGCCCGGGGCGCCCTGGAGGCCCTGCGCTGGGACCGGGACGGCGCGGAGATGCCGCCCCTCACCGTGAGCATCGGCGCGGCCACCTATCCGGACGACGCCGAGACCTTCGCCGGGCTGGTGGAAAGGGCGGACCAGGCCCTGTACCGGGCCAAGGGCACGGGCCGCAACCGGGTGTGCGAGGCCAGCGACGACCCGCGCCGGCACCAGCGCTACCCGCTCATGATCCCCACCCAGTGCCGGCTGGACGGTCGGGAGATCCATCCCGGCCTGACCCTGAACCTCTCCCTGGAGGGCATGCTCTACCGCGGCCCCCAGGACATCGCCCCGGGCAGCGCCCTGGAGACCGTGCTCACCGACCCCAAGGCCGGCCTGGCCCTGCCCCTGCAGGTGCGGGCCGTGCACACCCAGCCCAGCCGCGAGGGCTACTACGTGGGCCTGGCGGTGCAGCCCAACTCCGAGTGGCGCGACCTGTACCGGACCTTCGTGAGCGAGAAGACCGGGGCGTGGCATTAGCGCGCCTCGCCCCTGCGGGGCTTAGGCGCGCTTATGCATGGCGGCCGGAACGGCCGACAGGCGTGTACCGCCGCTGCACAGTCCAAGACACTCATTTTCCAAAAGCAAGGCCCCGTCCCGCTTGCGCGGGACGGGGCCTTTTCGTCGCACTTCCTGTGGGGTCTAGTAGCGGGGCCGGCGCTCCTCGCGGGGGCGGGCCTCGTTGACCTTGAGCTGGCGGCCGCCGAAGCTGGAGCCGTCCAGGGCGCGGATGGCCTCGGCAGCGCCGGAGCCTTCCATCTCCACGAAGCCGAAGCCCCGGAAGCGGCCGGTCTCGCGGTCGGAAATGAGTTTGACGGAGTGCACATCGCCGTAGGCGGCGAAGGCGGAGCGCACTTCATCTTCAGAAGCGCCCCAGGGCAGGTTGCCGACGTAAATGTTGGTGCTCATGCAAAACCTCAAAAAATGAAAGTGTGTTGCCGCCCAGGCCTCCCATGGCCCGGGCCTAAAAACCCGCCGCAGAAACCCCGCACATGGCGGCCCCTGCGGACAAGTTCTTGGCCTCTAGAATCTTTCCCACAACCTGTCAACCCATTTGTGCGCGGCATCCCGGGGAGTATCCCCTGCCGGATATCGACGCCGGCCCGCAGCCCATCGCCCCCCGGTGGACGCGCCCTGTCCGAATTGGTACATCTTCGTCCGGCCGGGTCCGCCGGCCGCAGCACCGCGCGCCGCGGTCCGAGAGCGCCGGGGCGGAAAACCCTTGCCTGATGCCGGGCCACCGACCGAGTACGCCATGAGCACATCCCGATCCCTGCGGACCCGCTACCTCTGGGCAGGCATGACCATCTGCCTGCTCTCCCTGGTCCTGGTCTCGGCCTTCTCCTACGCCGTGTCCTACAAGATCACCTCCTCCCTGCTGGACGCCAGGGTGGCGGAGATGGCCCGGGCCAAGGCCCAGGAGTTCGACTCCTGGCTCGCCACCAAGGCCTTCATCGTCGACGGCCTGGCCCAGGACATCGAGGCCATGGGCGATTTCTCCAACGAACACATCAACGTCCTGCTCAAGAACAAGCTGGAGCTCTACTCCGACCAGTTGGCGGACGTGTACATGGGCTTTGCCAGCGGCCGCTGGCCCCTGTCCGGCGCGGGCTGGACCCCGCCCATGAGCTACGACTCCCGGACTCGGCCCTGGTACCTGGCCGCGGAGAAGACCGACCGCGTGATCTTCACCCAACCCTACCTGGACGCCATGAGCGGCACCCAGGTCATCACCGTGGCCCGTGCCCTCAAGCACGACGGAAAGCTGGTGGGCGTGCTGGCCACGGACTTCTCCATCGCGGAGATCATCCAGAAGGCCAACTCCCTGGAGGCCGGGAAGGACAGCTACGCCCTGCTCATCGACGACCAGGGCCACATCCTGGCCCACCCCGACCCCCGCTTCGCGCCCACCCAGGAGAAGCTGCGGCCCGTGGACGAGATTCCCTGGCCCCAGTATGGCTCCCTCCTGAACCAGCTCATGCACCAGGGCTCCCAGGGCAAGATCGAACTGACCGGCCCGGGCGGCGAGACCGAATACTACACCTTCAGCCGGATGCATAAGACCAACTGGTTCTTCGGCATCGCCATGGGCCGGGCCCAGTACGCGCGGCCCCTGAACCTGCTCCTGGCCGGGTTCGGCGCGGCCTTCGTGCTCTCGGTCATCATCGGCCTGGTGGTCATGCACCGCCTGGTGGAGGGCATGCTCCGGCCGGTGCGCGCGCTGACCCGCACCGTGTCCAGCTTCTCCAGCGAGAACCTGGAGGTGCGGGCGCAGGTGGAGACCGACGACGAGATCGGCCGGCTGGGCAATTCCTTCAACGCCATGGCCGACACCATCGCCGAATACAGCCGCGGCCTGGAGCACAAGGTGGCCGAGCGCACCCAACAACTCCAGGAGAAGAACGACCTGATCATGGACAGCATCGCCTACGCCTCCCGGGTGCAGCGGGCCATCCTGCCCGCCTCGCCTGCCGGGCCGGACCTGGCTTCGGACCGCTGGTTCGCCATCTGGCGGCCCCGGGACATCGTGGGCGGGGACATGTACTGGAGCCGCAGCGAGGGGGGCCGCACGCTGCTGGCCGTGGCCGACTGCACCGGGCACGGGGTGCCCGGCGCGCTCATGACCATGACCCTCAACTCCATCCTGGACACGGCGGTGCGGGAGGCGGGCTTCGCCTCCCCGGCCCGCATCCTGGAGCTGGCTCACACCCGGCTGCGCCAGGCCACCCGCCAGGAGGGCGCGGCCGGGACCTGCACCGGGGTGGACGACGGCGCGGACCTGGCCGTGCT
Source organism: Desulfovibrionaceae bacterium UBA6814 (assembly GCA_002452635.1). Classification (GTDB taxonomy): domain Bacteria; phylum Desulfobacterota; class Desulfovibrionia; order Desulfovibrionales; family Desulfovibrionaceae; genus UBA6814. The sequence continues at coordinate 11,962 of DKEU01000042.1, forward strand.
GCTCCTGGACCACGCCGCGCGGCGGCTGGTGTTCTGCGGGGCGCGGCTCTCCCTGTTCGCGGCCTCCGGGGGCCGGGTGACGGAGTTCACCGGCAGCGTCCACAGCATCGGCTACTCCCGCGGCCGGGAGCCGGCCTTCGCGGACCAGGACATCCCCTGGAGCGAGGGCCTGCGCCTGTACGTCACCACCGACGGCCTGCTGGACCAGAACCACGCCCCGGGCAAGAGCGGCATGGGCCGGCAGGGGTTCCGCCACTTCCTGGAAGGCCTGGCGGACCGGGACATGGCCGGGCAGCGGGCGGCCCTGGAGGCGGATATCGGCCGCCGCCTGGCCGCGGCGCCCCAGCGCGACGACATCTGCGTACTGGGCCTGGCCCTGTGACGATCTTTTCCCTTGAACCGGAATCCGTTGTGGTTCATGTACATGGTGGCGGCCAAGGCGAGCCATGACCCGGCCGCCGCGACCCGACCAGGAGCACACATCCATGGGCATTCCCACCACCGACCTCTACGATCTGCGCGAGACCTTTGACGCGCAGCAGATCATGGTCTGCTTCAACGGCCCCATCAACGCCGCGCTGATCGAGGAGATCGGCCGCGCCCTGCGCGACTACCTGAACCTGCAGCAGGAAAAACCCACCGCGGTGTCCGACATCTTCTCGGTGTACATCGAGATGACCCAGAACATCCGGCGCTACGCCGACGCCCACCCCGGGCTGGCCGGGGCGGCCAACGCGGTGATCGTGGTGTCCCGGGACGCGGGCCGCTACGTGGTGGGCGCGGGCAACGTGGTGGCCCCGGCCGACGGCGAGGTCCTGTCCCGGCGCGTGGCCGAACTGGCGGCCATGGACGCGGCCGCGCTCAAGGCCACGTTCAAGGCCCAGCTGCGCCAGCCCCGGGAGAACCTGGGCAGCAGCGCCGGGCTGGGGCTCATCGACATCGCCCGCAAGGCGGCCCAGCCCCTGGGCTCCGCCCTGCGCGCCATCGACGCCGAACGCAGCTTCTTCAGCCTGCGCGTTGTCCTCTGAGCAGCACCACAAGCGAGACCAGCATGTCCGACATACACACCTCCCAGACCCCCAGCACCCCGTCGGTGCACACCGACCGGGCGCAGGGGCTCGTGTCCATGGCCGGCGAGTCCTACCCCGAGAACCCCTTCGAATTCTTCCAGCCCCTCATCGACTGGGTGGGGGACTACCTGGACACCGAGACCCGCCCCCTGACCCTGGAGCTGGAGCTCATCTACCTCAACACCAGCAGCATCCGGGCCATGATGGACATCTTCGACCGCATGGAGGAGGCCCACGCGGCGGGCCGCGCGGTCAAGGTCCGCTGGACCTACGAACCGGAAAACGAACGGGTGGGAGAGCTGGCCGAGGAGTTCAAGGAGGACTGCTCCTTCCCCTTCGTCATCGAGCCCCGGCCATGAGCCGGCGGCCGGCCGCGCCCGCGCCCGCCCCGGGGGCCGACCCCCTGGCCGAGCGCGTCGGCGCCGCGTTGGACGCGGCCGGGCCCGACGCGGACTGGGCCGGGCCGGTGCGGGAGCTGCTTTCGGCCTACTCGGACCAGCAGCGCATCCTGGACAAGCTCACCCGCATCGCGGACCGCTACCAGGCCGCGGCCCGGGAGAGCAGCCGCAGCACCCTCAAGGACTACGAACACAAGCTCCGGCGGCTGGAGAAGATCGTGCGCATCAGCGACCAGTACCAGCTCATGCTGCACGACCTGAAGCAGAAGCTGGAGCACGCCTCCAACCACGACGCCCTCACCGGCCTGCCCAACCGGCGCTACATGACCCGCCGCCAGGAGGAGGCCGCGGCCCTGGCCGCGCGCCATCCCGAGGCCAGCTTCGCCCTGCTCATCGCGGACATCGACCATTTCAAGGCCATCAACGACACCTTCGGCCACGCCGTGGGCGACGAGGTGCTGCAGGCCGTGGCCCGGGCCCTGCTGTCCCCGCTGCGGGAATACGACCTGTGCGCCCGCTGGGGCGGCGAGGAATTCCTGCTCCTGCTCCCCTCCACCGATACGGAGGGCGCCGCGGCCATGGCCGAGCGCCTGCGCGCGGCGACGGCCGGCTGGCCGCCGGTGCGCAAGGACGTCCCCGCCCCCACCGTGAGCATCGGCTACACCGCCCACCGGCCGGGCGAGAACATCGACCAGACCCTGCAACGCGCGGACAAGGCCCTGTACGAGGCCAAGGCCCTCGGCCGCAACCGGGTAGAGGGAGCCTAGCCGGCCGTTGAACATCTCGCGATTGCTGCGTTGCTCGAAACCGCCAAACCCTCGCGTATGTCCAGATACGCATCGGGCTTGGCGGTTTCTCGCGCCTTGCACTCGCGATTTTTGAACAGCCTTCGGGAAGAGCTTACGCTCTAGGCGTGTTCACCGGCGCGGCCCCGGGCGGCAGGGTGGGATCGCCGGCCAGGCGCACCGGGCCCTTGCCCGTGGCGGCATGGGCCATGAGACCCAGGTGCGCGGGCAGCAGCCGCGCCAGGTCGTAGCGCGCCTGGGCCACGGCCCGCGCCCCGGCCCGGCAACGGCGGGCCATCTCCCGGTCGTCCAGGGCCTCGCCGATGCGCCGGGCGATGTCCGCGGGGTCGAAGAAATCGCAGAACAGGGCGCTCTCCCCCTCCACCATGGCCTCCCGCACCGGCGGGGTGTCCGAGGCCACCAGGCAGCAGCCGCAGGCCATGGCCTCCACCGCGCTCCAGGAGAGCACGAAGGGCCGGGTCAGGTATACGTGCACCGTGGAGGCCTGCAGGAGCTGGCGATACTGGCCGTAGGGAAGGGACCCCACGAAGTGCAGCCTGGCCGACTGCTCCGGGGGCAGGTCCAGGCGCTCCAGCATGATCTGCTTGTAGGTCTTGCCCTCGGGCAGGGGCGTGCCGTAGCACACCCGCTCGGACCCGGCCACGGCCACGTGCGCCTGGGGCCGCTCCCGGAGCACCCGGGCCGCGGCCTCCATGAACTGGGGGAAGCCGCGGTAGGGCTCCATGCCCCGGGTGGCGTAGGTGACCAGTTCCTCCACCCCGGACAGATCCAGGTCGGGCAGCACCAGCTTGGCGCCCGGGTCGGGCCTGAAATAGGCGCAGTCCACCCCGTCGTGCAGCACCGCGATCTTGGGCCAGAACTCCCGGGGAAGCTGGGCGCGCTGCCAGTAGGTGGGGGACAGGCCCTGGCCGCAGACCCACAGGTCGTTGAAGATGGGCATGTTGCGGGTGCGCAGCACCGTGGGCGGCTTGTCCCAGTGGGGCTTGGGGGCCTGGCCGGGCGGCGGCGGGTCGAAGTTGGCGTCCGCGCCCAGCGGGTCGTAGAACCACTCGAAATAGCCCATGAGCCTGGCCTCGGGAAAGGCGTCCCGCACGTACATGCCCGTGCCCCAGCCCGCGTGCAGGTACACCAGGTCGGGCACGAACCCCTGGTCGCGCAACTCGCGGCAGAGCCTCCACACCCCCTCGCCCTCGCGCAGGGCGGTCTCGAAGGGCGCGGCCAGGCGGTAGGCGTCCTGGGGGGTCTCGCCCTCGGGCCGGTACAGGGCCTTCTTCACCCCGGGGATGTTCCACTCGGGCCGCTCGTTCTTGGTGGCGAAGACCACCCGGTGCGCCGGGTCGCGGCCCAGGGCCGCGGCCACGTGCCGGAACTGGGCCGGGAAGTTGGGGTGCAGCAGGAGGACCTTCATCAGCGCTCCGTGAGCGCCACGTCCATGGTGGCCAGGAAGGGGTCCAGCAGGTATTCCAGCACCGTGCGCTCCCCGGTGTGGATGTAGGCGATGACCTGCATGCCCGGGGTGAGCCGGTAGCGGAAGCCGCCCCGCCTGAAGGAGTCCTCCGGGGTCTCGATGCGCACCAGGTAGAAGGTGCGGCCCCGCTCGTCGGCAAAGGCGTCGGGCGAGACGTTGGTCACGGTGCCGTGGATGCGGCCGTAGCGGCCGGCGTCGCGCGAGGCCATGGTGATGAGGGCCTTCTGCCCGGCCTGCACGTAGCCGATGTCCGAGATGGGCAGGTGGGCCTCGATGATGAGCCGGTCCTCGGAGGGCACGATCTCGGCCACGCTGTCCCCGGGCTTCACCACCCCGCCCACGGTGGCCACGTGCACCTTCTTCACCACCCCGTCCACCGGGGAGCGGATCACGGTGCGGGTCAGGGTGTCGGCGTACTTCTTCAGCCGCTGGGCGAACTCCTCCAGGTCTCGGCGCTTCTTGTTCAGGTCCTCGCGGGCCTCCTCCTGGAACTGCTGGTCGATCTTCTTGAGCTTTTCCTGGGACTCGGCCAGGGCGGACTGGGCCTTGGGCAGGGTGGCCTGGTCCGAGGCCAGCCGGCCGGCCAGGATGGACTCCTCGCGCAACAGGGCCAGGTGCTTGGTGCGCGGGGTCAGGCCCTCGGCCAGGAGCTGCTCGCTGATCTTGATCTGCTCCCGGGTGTGGCCCAGGGCGTTGCGGGTGGCGGCCATCTGGGCCTGGGTCTCGCGGATGGTCTGCTCGGCCTGGATGATGTTCTCGCGCTGGGCTGACTTCTCGGTCTCCAGCCGCTGCCTGCGGGCCGTAAACAGGTCCAGGGTCTGCTGCACCAGGTCCGGGAAGCGGGCCACCAGGTCCGCGGGGTAGGCGGGCTTGTCCCGGCCCTCGGCCTCGGCCTCCAGCCGGGCCACCTCGGCGGTGAGGCCGTTGATGCGCACCTCCAGCTCCTCCACGGTGGAGCCCTGGGCGGTCTGCTCCAGCACCACCAGGGGCTGGCCCTCGGTGACCCGGTCGCCGTCGCGCACGTTGATCTCGCGCACGATGCCGCCCTCCAGGTGCTGCACGCTCTTGACCTGGGTGGAGGGGGCCACCATGCCGGCGGCCGCGCTCACGATGTCCAGCTTGAACAGGGCGGACCAGAGCAGGAAGGCCGCCACCAGGAGCGCGCAGAGCCAGAGAAAGAGCCGGGAGACCGGGGAGAATCCCTCCCCGCCCTCCTCGGCCTGGCCCGCGGCCAGCCAGGCCCCGAACCGGGCGCGGAGCGCCGCGATCCGGGACGGCCGGGCGGCCGGGGAATCAGTGCCGTTGGACATTGGTCGCCTCCATGGGGGCCTGGCTCTGGCCGGGCCGCCGCAGGGTCAGTTCCGGCCGGGGCTTGACCCCCAGGTTGAGCATCGCGTGCACGCCGCGCAGGATGGCCGGGTCCAGGGTGACCACGATCACGGTGCGGCCCAGGCCGGCCATCTCGTGCAGGAGCGCATGGACCGCCGCCACCCCGTCCGCGTCCAGGCCCTCGGTGGGCTCGTCCAGGATCACCAGGTTGCCGCCGGTGGCCAGGGCCCGGGCCAGGGCCAGGCGGCGGCGCACGCCCAGGGACAGGGTGCGGCCGCCGTCGTTGACCAGGGTGTCCAGGCCCTTGGGGGTGGACGCCAGGAAACGGGTGAGCCCCACGGACCTGACGATCTGGTCCAGGGCCGCGTCGGGCAGGTCGGGATTGGCCATGCGGATGTTCTCGGCCAGGGTGCCGTTCAGGAGCACGGGCTCCTGGGGCGCGTACTGCACCTGCTGCCGCCACCAGGCCGGGGCCATCTGGCGCAGGTTGATGCCGTCGCCCAGGATCTCGCCCCGGGTGGGCTCCA
>DKEU01000042.1:17580-18844 GCA_002452635.1 Desulfovibrionaceae bacterium UBA6814
CCCAGCACCGTGCCCGGCTCCAGGCGCAGGTCCAGGGACTCGAAGAGCGGGCCGCTGGACCCGGGAAAGGCGAAGGCCAGGTCGCGCATCTCCAGGCGGCCGGTGAAACGGCGCAGGGCGGTGCCGGCCTCGGGCTCCAGGGGCAGGCGGAAGAACTCGGACAGCTCGGCCAGGGGCTGGCGCACCGCGGAGAACTGGGCCAGGGCCGCGGACAGGCCCTGCACCTGGCGCATGGCCCGGGACACCAGGATGTTGCCCACGATGAGGCCGGCCATGGACACCTCGCCCTCCAGGCACAGCTTGGCCCCGATGGCGTAGAACATGACCCGGGTGAGCACGTAGAAGAGCACCGTGGCGGCCACCGCCTTGCCCCGCTGCCCGGACACCGCCCGCTGGGTGCGCAGCAGGCTGTCCACGTGCTCGGACCACAGCCGGCCCAGATGGCGCGTCCCGCTGTAGGCGCGCAGGGTGTCCGCCCCGTTCACGGCCTGGTGCAGCACCCCGCGGCAGCCGGCCGAGGCCTCCACCAGGGTGCGCAGCTCGCCGCGCAGGGCCTTCTGGGCCACCACCCCGTAGAGCAGGGCCGCGCCCAGGCCCAGCAGGCCGATGACCGCCAGGGCCGGGGACAGCCACCAGGCGGCCAGGATGAACAGCAGGGCGAAGGGGCCGTCCATGACCGCGTTCAGGTTCTGGGCCGCGTAGGCCGCCTGCACGGCCTGCACGTGGCCCAGGAGTTCGCTGCGCCGGGCCGGGGGAATGCGCTCCAGGATGCCCAGCCGGGCCCGGGCCAGCACCGCGAAGAGCCGCTCGGCTAGGTCCCGGTCCGGGGCCGCGCCCACGGACCCGGCCTGCATGGTGCGGACCTCCTTGAACACCATCTGGAGCAGCATGGCCAGGGTCATGCCCAGGCTCAGGGTGACCAGGGTGCGGGTGAACCCGGAGTTGATGTACTCCGAGAGGATGAGCATCACGAACAGGGGCGAGGCGAAGGAGAGCACGTTGATGCAGGCGGTGGCCGCCAGCAGCTCCAGGGCGGCCTTGGGCCGCAGCATGAGCCGACGCCACAGCTCCCTCACGGCTTCTCCTCCGGGACGGCGGCGGGGGCGGCGAAGGGCCGCTGCACGGCGAGGGCGGGCGCGGGCGAGGCCCCCAGGTCCAGGACCAGGTGGGCGGCGCGCAGGATGGCCGGGTCCGCGGACACGGCCACCATGGTCCGGCCCTCGCGGAGCAGGTCGTTCAGCAGCGCGTACACCGCCTGCACCCC
>DKEU01000042.1:18902-35432 GCA_002452635.1 Desulfovibrionaceae bacterium UBA6814
TCCCGGCCCCCGTCGTTCATGGGGGTGTCCAGGCCCTTTTCCGAGAGGTCCAGCCAACGGCGCAGGCCGCAGGCGCGGATGAGCGCGTTGAGCCGGACCTCGGGCAGGTCCGGGTTGGCCATGACCAGGTTGTCCCGCACCGTGCCGGCCAGGAAATAGGGCTCCTGGGGCAGGTAGCAGAGTTGCCGCCGCCAGTGGGCCAGGTCCCAGCGGGACAGGGCCAGCCCGCCGGCGGCGATGTGGCCGGTGGACGGCTCCAGCAGCCCGGCCAGCAGGCGCAGGAGAGTGGACTTGCCGCAGCCGTTGAAGCCCCGCACCACCAGGAGGCCGCCCGGGGGCAGGTCCAGGTTCACGCCCCCGAAGAGCGGGGCCGCCCCCCCGGGAAAGGCGAAGGAGAGGTTCTCGGTGCACAGGCCGCCGGCGTAGGACGCGGGCTTTTCCCCGTCCCGGCGCTCGGCGGGCAGGGCCTCCAGTTCGTCCAGCCGGGCCCGGGCCGCGGCGGCCTCGGCCAGCAGGGAGCGGGCCGCAGCCAGGCCCACCACCCGCTGCACCGCATAGCCGCCCAGGATGGACGCGCCGATGAGGGCGGCGAAGGTCAGCTCGCCGCGCACCACCAGCACCGCGCCCACGGCGTACACCCCCACCCGCACCGAGAGCCCGGCGGCCCCGGACACGGCCTGGCCCAGGCCGCGGGTGTCGGCGATGCGCCGGCGCAGGGCGGCCAGCCGGGCGGACTGCCCGCGCCACAGCGCGCCGTAGTGGCGCAGGGCCGAGAAGGCGCGCAGGGTGTCCGCCGCGGTGTTGGCCGAGAGCATGAGCCCGCGGTTCTCGGTGCGGGCCGCGGCCAGGTCGCGGGAGGCGTCGCCCTGGCGGCGCACCGTGTTCTCGGCGGCCCACAGGGACAGGACCATGCCCAGGAGCACCACCAGGGCGATGAGGGGCGACAGGGCCCAGGCCGCGGCCACGAAGAGCAGGGAAAAGGGGGCGTCCAGCAGGGCCACCAGGTTGGTGCCGTCATGGGCGGCGCGCACGGCCTCCAGGTCCTGGGCCGCCTCCACCGTCCGGCCCGGGGGCAGGGCCTCCAGGGCGTCCACCCGGGCGCCGGCCAGGCCGGCGAACAGGGCCTCGGCCGCAGCCCGCTCCCGGGCCGGCCCCACCTGGGCGGCCAGGGCCACCCGCACCCGGGACAGGCCGTACTGCATGGCCAGGGCCACCAGGGTGCCGCAGGTGAGCACCAGGAGCGTGGCGTCGAACCCGTAGGCCAGGTAGCGGCGCAACAGGATCATGACGAAGATGGTGTCCGCAAAGGCCAGCAAGTTGATGAGCAGGCTGGCCACGGAGAGCTCCAGGAAGAGGGCGGGCCTGGCCCGCAGGCGGGAGAACAGTTCGTTCATGCGCGCCGCGTGGGTCTGGCCTCCCAGGGGGGGCCGGCCCGGAAAGGGTTGTTTCGGCGGGACGCTAGACCAATTCCGCCGGGGTCACAAGCATCGGGGCGGAAAAAAGGCCGGCCGCCCGGTGAGGACGCGCCGGCCTTGCGAATGCGTTGCCTGCCTAGTTGAACAGGTCCAGCTCCAGACGGCCTATGGCGAAGAACAGGTCGAAGGCGGCGTTGGACTGGTCGAACTCGGCCGTGGTCACGCCGATCTGGGCGGTGATCCAGTTGTTCTCGGCCAGGAGCAGGTCGGTGAGGCTGGTCTCGCCGCCGATCTCGCGCTCCTTCTTGGCCTTTTCCAGGAACTTGCCCTCGGTCTCGGCCTGGGAGCGGAACATCTCGGCGCGGGCCCGGGAGTTGAGGAGCTGCACCCAGGCGTTGCGCACGGCCTCGTCCACGGTGCGCTGCAGGTCGAGGAGCGTGTTCTGCGCCGCGGAGCGGGTGTGCACCGCGGTCTTCTCCATGGCGGTGTCGCCGCCGCCGTTGTAGAGGTTCCAGGCGAACTCCATGCCGTAGCGGTTTTCCTTCTTGAGGATGGCCTTGTTCTGGTCGTTCTCCTTGCGCTCGTACTCGAAATAGGCGTTGAACTGCGGGTAGAACCGGGAGCGGGCGGCCTGCACCTGGGCCTCGGCCACGTTCACCGACTGGGCCAGGCTCTTGAGCTGGGGATTTTCCGCGTGCGCCATGCCGATGGCGTCCTCGGTGGTGGTGGGAATCTTGCCCACCGGCACCACGTCCTCGCTCAGGACGGCCACGTCGGCGTCGGGCAGGTTGTAGGTATAGACGGCCTGGAAGCGGTTCTGGGCCAGGCCGTAATCCATCTCGGCCTGGACCACGAAGGCCTTGGAGGCCTCCAACTGACCCTTGGCCTGGAGGACCTTGAGCTCGTCGCCCTGGCCGGCCTTGAGCTTCTGCTGCTCGATGTCCATGAGCTTCTGGAAGTTGTCCCGGGTGTGCAGGGCGTAGCCCAGGATCTTGCTGTAGCGGATGAGGTTCAGGTAGGCGGCCACGCCCTCGCGCAGCAGGCCCTGGCGGATGGCGACCTTGTCGGCCGTGGCCTTGTCCTGGGCGGCCACGCTGGAGCCGATGACCGAATCGGTGCGGCCGAAGTCCCAGAGCAGCTGGGTGGCCCGCAACTTCTCCTTGTTGCGGTACATGCCCGTGGTCTGGGCGGCCCGGTTGCTGTTGTCGTAGTCCTCGTAGGACACGTCGCCGGTGAGGTCCACTTTGGGTTTCCAGCCGGATTTGGCCGTACGCACGCCGTATTCCGCGGCTGTCTGCGTATCCACCGCGGCCTGCATCCGCTCATGCGTCTCCAGGAGTTCCACGAGCATGTCGGGCAAGGCCCTGGCCTGGGCCGAGGCCGCACAGCCGAGCGCCGCAACCACAAGTGCGCACATAATGATGAAGCGTTTCAAGGTCATCCCCCCGGATTATGCAGTAGCGAAGATGATCAACGTACAATTACAAATCTTGATACAGGAGAGGGAAGGATAAAGTCAACTACACAAGAAAATTGCGCCTTCCCATCATGCTGCAACACAGGTACCGGCCCGGGCCCCCAGAAAACTCGCCCAGGCCGCGCCCCACAGGCCGGCGTCCTGGTCCGCGGACAGCCGCACCCCAATCCGCGCCAGGAGCGCGGCGTGGGTCTCGGAATCGCGGAACTCGAGGGCAAAGGCCGGATGCCTGACCACCGCCGGATTGCGCGCCGCGATGCCGCCCGCCACCACCAGCCCGCCCAGGCTCACGGTCTGCAGGGCGAACTCCCGGCAGGCCCGGCCCAGGAAACGGGCGAACCACTCCAGGGTGGCCGAGCCCGGCCCGAACTGTGCGGCCACCTGCTCCGGGGTGCGCTCCTCCCCGGTCAGGAAGCGGTGCAGCAGGGACAAGCCGCTGCCCGTGCACACCATGTCGCCGATGACCTGGGCGCGGCCGGTGGCCTGGCGCACGAAGCGCCAGAACGCCATCTCCTGGTCGCTGGCAAAGGGGAACAGCCCGTGCCCGGCCTCGGTGGCCAGGGCCAGCCAGGACCCGCGCCCGTCCGGGACCAGGGCGGCCTTGCCCAGGCCCGTGCCCGCGCCCACCACCGCCACCACGCCCTGGGGCTCGGGGTTGCCGGGCAGGACCTCCTCGGCCCGGCCCATGACCTCGGTGCGGCAGGCAAAGGCCTGGGCCGCGAAATCGTTGAGCAGCAGCCAGCGGGAGAACCCCAGCCGCCCGGCGTCGCGCGCCAGGTCCAGGTCCCAGGCGATGTTGGGCGGCGCGCTGCGGCTGCCCTCCTCCACCGGCCCGGCGATGGCCACCGCGGCCACGTCCGCCCCGGCCCCGGCAAAGGGCAGGCAGCCCTCCCGGCCCAGGCGCTCCACCAGGTCCGGGAAGGACGGGCTCTCGGCCGTGGGCAGCCAGCAGGTGCCCAGCAGGGTGAGGCGGCCGTCCGCATCTGCGGTGAAGGCGCCGAACCGGGCGTTGGTGCCCCCGATGTCCGCGGCCAGTATGCGGAGGCCGCGGGTCACGGCAGGCGGACCTCGCCGGGGGCCTTGTCCAGCTTGAGCTCCGGCCCCTTGCTCTGGGGAGCCGAGCCGGCCGGCCGCGACGCGGGCCGCTCGGCGGTGTGGCCCAGGGGCAAGAGCTGCGGGATGGCCCAGGTGTCGTAGACCCCGGGCTCGGGGGAGACCACCACCAGCACCCCGCGGCCGAACTCGAAGAGCATCTGCCGCTCCTGGGCCGTGGGCAGCAGCAGCTTCCCGTCCCCGGTCATGCCCGCGGCCGCGGCGATCTCCAGGTCCCCGGCGCTCACCGCCTTGGCCAGGGCCACGGCGAAGGGCTGCAGGTTCAGGTCCGGCTGGGCGTTCTCGATGCGGGAGCCCACATAGGCCTTGCCGCCGCGAGTGACCACCACGGCCCCGGCCCGCTCCCTGGAATAGGGCACGTAGGACATGCCCGCCGCGGCCCGGGCCTGGTCCAGCAGGCCCTTGATCTTGTCCTGGCCCAACTCGCCCACGAACCACTTGCGAAAGATGCGGTCGTACTCGCCGGAAAGGCGGATCTCCCGCATGCCGGCGTTGATGGCGGCCACCAGGTCCTCGTCGCCCCGGTAGACCGCGTAGTACAGGGCGGTGCGGTCCACGGCCTGGCCCACCGCGGCGATGTCCGGGATATCGTTCTTCCACAGGGCGTAGTAGGTCTCCTTGTCCGGGCCGAAGTAGGCGTCGGCCTCCTCCTTCCAGACCATGCGCAGGCCCGCCTCCTGGGTGGCCACCGGCTTGACCTTGGTGCCGCCGAACACCTCCAGCATGGTCTGGTACACCGTGCCCTTGCGCACGGCCACGGTCTTGCCCACCATGGACTCCACGGCCATGGGCCCCTTCTTGGCGGACACGAAGAACTTCACCTGCACGTCCAGGGTGGGGGCCTCGGGGAACAGGAAGAGCTTCTCGCGCAGCTCGGTGCGGGTCATGCCCGAGACCACGTTCACCTTGCCGCTGGACAGCTCGGACATGGCCCGGTCCCAGCTCTCCATGGGCCGGTAGCTGAGCTTGAAGCCCCGGCCGTTCAGGGCGGCCCGCAGCACGTCCACCTCGAACCCGTCGGGCTCGCGGCCCTTGAGCATGGAAAAGGGCGGGAAGTCGCGGTCAAAGGCGAAGACGATGGGCTTGTCCAGGGCAACCGCAGGGCGCGGGGCCAGCAGGAGCAGGCAGAGGGCGGCCCCCACGAGGGCCTGTCCGAGCATGCGCATATCCGTCTCCCGTGTCCGATCCCGTTCCGTTTGGCCAGCGATGCACCCATGAGATGGCGCAACCCTGCGGGATCATTTTTTAACCTCAAAATACTGACGTATTTTGAGGGGGGAATTGGCGGCCCGCGCAACGGCGCGGACCGTCTCGACGGTCTTTTCGTCTGATTTCCCGAGGACTTTACGTCCCAGCTCGCGGAGACCGCGCCAGCGTCCTCTCCCCCTGCATACCAGACAATCCACGGCGCGCACAACCGGCCGGCCTTGCCCAATCGCGGGCCGGGCACTATCTCTCCCCTCGTGCACGACGACCTGACCACCGCCCCCGTTCCCGGCCTGGTGCTGCGCATCGCGGCCCCGGCCAGCGTGGGGTATTTCTTCCACACCATGTTCAACGTGGTGGACACCGCCTGGGCCGGGCAGGTGCCGGGCATGTCCACCCGCGCCCTGGCCGCCCTGGCCGCCTCGTTCCCGGTGTTCTTCGTCATCATCGCCCTGGGCGGCGGGCTGGCCACCGGGGCCACGGCGCTGCTGGGCACGTCCCTGGGCGCCGGGGACCGCAGCGCGGCCCGGCGGCTGGCCCTGCAGGGGCTCTCCCTGGACCTGGCCGCCTCCCTGCTGGTGGCCCTGCTCGGCCCCCTGGCCGCGCCGGCCCTGTTCCGCGCCCTGGGGGCCGAGGGGCCGTACCTGGACGCCTGCCTGGCCTACATGAACCCCATCCTGCGGGCCGCGCCCCTGTTCTTCGTCCCGTACATGCTCAACGCCGCCCTGGTGGCCATGGGCGACACCCGCTCCCTGCGCAACATCCACATCCTGGGCTGCCTGCTCAACGTGGGCCTGGACCCCTGGTTCATCTTCGGCGGCCTGGGCCTGCCGCCCCTGGGCCTGGCCGGCATCGCCTGGGCCACGGTGCTGGTGCAGGGCCTGGGCTGCCTGTACCTGGGGGCGCGGCTGCTGCGCTCCGGCCTGGTGGAGAGGCCCCGGGCCCGCGAGTTCGTCCCCTGCCTGCGGACCTGGGCCGAGATCGTGCGCCAGGGCGTGCCCGCGGCGGTGAACATGCTCACCGTGGGCCTGGGCATCTTCGTCATCACCCGCTACTTCAGCCTGTACGGCCCGGAGGCCACCGCGGCCTACGGCATCGCCACCCGCATCGAACAGATCGCGCTCATGCCCAGCCTGGGCCTGGGCGCGGCGGTGCTCACCCTCACCGCCCAGAACCGGGGCGCGAACAGGCCGGACCGGGTGCGGGAGAGCCTGCGCCGCAGCCTGGCGCTGGGCGCGGCCGTCACCGTGCCCGCGGGCCTGCTGGTGTGCCTCCTGGCCGGGCCGCTCATGGGCCTGTTCACCAGCGACCCGGCGGTCGTCGCCGTGGGCCGGGGCTACCTGCGCATCGCCGGGTTCGCGCTCTTTGCCTACGTGCTGCTCTACCTGGCGGTGTCCGCCATGCAGGGGCTCAAGCGGCCGCTCTTCGCGGTCTGGATGGGCCTGGCCCGGCAGATCGCGGCTCCGGTGCTGCTCTTTGAATTTTTCACCCGGGTGCTGCACCTGGGCCTGCCCGCCATCTGGTGGGGCATCGCGGGCATCGTGTGGGCCGCGGCCCTGTTCGCCGCGGCCTGGGTGCGCCGGGCCATGGACCGGATCCTGGGACCGGCTTGACGCAACCCCCGTCCCGGAGACACACTCGGCCCATGGACGAGAACACCCCCTTCGCCAATCTCAAGAAGCTGGTGAAGCCGGCCAAGAAGAAGGACGCGGCCCCGCGCCCGGCGGCCAAGGCCGCCGAGCCCGAGGAGCCCGAGGCCGACCTCTTCGCCCGGGCCATGGCCGGGACCGCCTCCCTGGACGATCCCCGGGGCCGGACCCCGGCCAGGCCGTCCGGCCCGGCGGGCCCCGTCGGCATGGACACGCCCTTCGCCGCCCTGCTGGAGCAGGAGGACGCGAAGAAGCTCAAGAAGAAGGCCAAGGCCGCGCCCATCCCGGCCAAGCCCCCGGCCAAACCCAAGCCCGCGCCCGCACCTGAACCGGAAGCCAAGCCGGCGATGGACAAGGAGGAGTACCTGTTCCACTTCGCCATGCAGGGCGTGGACCGGCTGGACGGATCGAGCGGCCGGGACCTGCCCGCGGCCCCGCCGGCCGCCCCGGCCCCGGCCCGGCCGGACCGCGAGAGCCTGCGCGACCTGCTGCGCGAGGACGTGGAGTTCGAACTCTGCTTCAGCGAGGAGTACACCCAGGCCCAGGTCAAGGGCCTGGACCCGCGCACCGTGCAGCAGCTCAAGGCCGGCCGGTTCTCCTGGGAGGCGCACCTGGACCTGCACGGCCTGAACGCGGAGCAGGCCCAGTTCGCGCTCCTGGACTTCCTGCGCAACCAGTACAACCTGGGCCGGCGCTGCGTGCTGCTGGTCACCGGCCGGGGCCTGAACTCCCCGGGCGGCTCCCCGGTGCTGCGCGAGGCGGTGCGCGCCTGGCTCACCCAGGACCCCCTGCGCCGGGTGGTGCTGGCCTTCGTCTCGGCCCTGCCCCGCGACGGCGGGGCGGGCGCGCTCTACGTGCTGCTGCGCAAGTTCAAGAAGTCCCTGGGCAAGGTGGTCTGGGACCGCATCCCCCCGGGGCAGGGACTGGAATGAACGAATCCGTGCGCGTCTCCCCCTATTGCCCGGGTCAGGAGGGCGAGGTCCTGGACCTGATCCTCAACATCCAGCGCGGGGAGTTCGGCCTGGCCATCACCGCTGCGGACCAGCCGGACCTGGCGGACATCCCGAACTTCTACCAGCAGGACAACGGCAACTTCTGGCTGGCCCGGCGCGGCCAGGCCCTGGCCGGCACCGTGGCCCTCAAGGACATCGGGGGCGACCTCTGCGCCCTGCGCAAGATGTTCGTGGCCAGGGAGCACCGCGGCGCGGCGGCCGGGACCGCGGCGGCCCTGCTCCGCACCGCCCTGGACTGGGCCCGGGACAAGGGCGTGCAGGCCATCTACCTGGGCACCACCGACCGCTTCCTGGCCGCGCACCGCTTCTACGCCAAGCACGGCTTCACCGAGATCCCCAAGGAGGCCCTGCCCCGGTCCTTCCCGGTCATGACTGTTGACAGCAAATTCTTCACCATGCCTCTAGGTTAGCGTCCAATTGCCAACCCGAGTTGGCGCACTGCCAACCCGGGTAGACAATTTCTCCCTCTTTCCACTCTGAAATTTTCAGCAACACCCTGAAATTCCAGGCGCATGCCAGTGGCACGCCGCTTGCTTTTTCCGTGGCGGCGGGTGGTTCCCCTCTGACCCGAAAGGAGAACGCCATGACCTGCAACCGACGGACATTCCTGG
The DNA here is from genome assembly GCA_002452635.1 of Desulfovibrionaceae bacterium UBA6814. Classification (GTDB taxonomy): domain Bacteria; phylum Desulfobacterota; class Desulfovibrionia; order Desulfovibrionales; family Desulfovibrionaceae; genus UBA6814. The sequence continues at coordinate 27,387 of DKEU01000042.1, forward strand.
GCGCCATGGGCGGCGCCATGATCGGCAGCGTGCTCGCACCAACCGGCGCCCTGGCCTTTCAGCAGGAATCCAAACCCTTTTCCTGGACCCCGCACACCCTGGACCCCAAGGCCTGCGCCCCGGTGGCCTACGACGGCTACTGGTACAACGGCTACGGCTGCTGCTACGGCGTGTTCTACGGCATCGTGGGCATGCTGGGGGAGAAGTACGGCGCACCCTACAGCCAGTTCCCCTTCACCATGATGGAGATGGGCAAGAGCGGCATCTCCGACTGGGGCACCATCTGCGGGGCCCTGCTGGGCGCGGCCAGCGCCTATGCCCTGTTCTGGGGCCGCAAGGAGCGGGACCCCATGGTCACCGAGCTCTACCGCTGGTACGAGACCACCGCCTTCCCGCTCTTCGACCCGGGCGGCGCGGCCCAGGGGGTCAAGGGAGCGGTGCCGCCCCACGCCGGGGGCTCGGTGCTCTGCCACGTGTCGGTCAGCTCCTGGGCCCACGCCACGGGCAATGACGCCAACAGCAAGATGCGCCAGGAGCGCTGCTCCCGCATCACCGCCGACGTGTGCGTCAAGGCCGTCGAGATCATGAACGCCAAGATCGGCGGCACGTTCGCGCCGGTCCTGGCCGCGACCAAGGCCACCGAATACTGCGGCTCCTGCCACGACAAGGGCAAGGAGTCCCCCATTGTGAAGGGCCGGATGGACTGCACGCCCTGCCATGGCGGCAGCGTCCACGTGCAGGACAAGTCCAAGAACCACCCGTAACCGCCCGCCTCCTCCCATCCGGCCCGGAAACGGGGGCTGCCCGGCCCCCGTTTCCACCTTTGGCCCCGGGCCGTCCTCCGTCCCGCCGTTGTCACCCACATGCAACACCCCGCGCCTTGACAAGTCCCGGCCCAGGGTATACCTACCGGTCGGTATATTGGAATCGAGCCACGTTTGGACGCACCCATGGAAGAACGCCACCACCTGCCCGCACCCGCGCCGGAGTGCTGCCCCGCCGCCGGCTGCCAGGACCTGGGCCGCATGCTGGGCGGCTTGGCCCAGGAGACGGGCAACCGCAGCCGGATCATGCTGGAGGCCGCGCGGCTGTTCACCCGCAAGGGCTTCGCCGCCACCTCGGTGCGGGAGATCGTGACGGCCGCCGGGGTCACCAAGCCCACGCTCTACTACTATTTCAAGAGCAAGGACCACCTGTTCCTGAGCATCATGGACTTCGCCCTCGCCAGCTATCTCCAGACCCTGGACATGGGGATCGCGGCCCCCGGGGACGCCCGGGCGCGGGTGCAGGCCTTCATGTGCAGCATCCACGACCTGCTGGCCAACAACGTGGACATCCTGCGCTTCGTGCACGCGGCCTTCTACGGCCCGGAGGAGTCCACCCCGCGCTACGACCTCCAGGCCACCCACGAGCAGCTCCACGCCAAGCTGGGCCAGCTCCTCGACGGGCTGGTGGCCGAGGGCGCGCTGGACCCGGCCGACGTCCCGGCCCTGGCCACCCTGGTGCACGGGCTCATCGAGGCCATCCAGTGCCAGCTCATGAAACTGTACATTCCCTCCCCGACCCTGGAGCACGTCCTGCACTGCGTGGACATCCTCCTGGACGGGGCCGCCAGCCGCGTCAAATCGCGCTGACGTTTTCCCGCGTTCCCCAAACCAAGCCGAGAGCAGTCCCATGAAGAAGCGCATCGTTTTCATTCTGTTGTCCCTGGTGGTCATGGTCGCGGCCCTGGCCGGCACCAAGCTCCTCCAGTTCCAGACCATGATGGCCAGCGCCCAGGCCTACTCGCCCCCGGCCCAGGCGGTCACCGCCGCCCCGGTGCGCTCCGAGACCTGGGAGCCCCGGCTCAGCGCGGTGGGCACCCTGGTGGCGGTGCAGGGCGTGACCGTCACCGCCGAGGTGGCGGGCAAGGTCACGGCCATCGCCTTCGCGGCCGGGGCCCCGGTCAAGGCCGGCCAGGTGCTGGTGCGCCAGGACACCGCGGCCGAGGAGTCGCAGTTGCGCGGGGCCGAGGCCGCGGCGGCCCTGGCCCGCACCACCCTGGCCCGCAACGCGGCGCTCCTGGCCCAGCACACCATCTCCCAGGCGGAGTACGACACGGCCAGCGCCTCCTTCGAGGAGACCGCGGCCCAGGCCGACAACCTGCGCGCGGCCATCGCCAAGAAGACCATCCGCGCCCCCTTCGCCGGCCGCCTGGGCGTGCGCCAGGTGAACCTGGGCCAGGTGGCGGACAGCGGCACGCCCATCGTGACCCTGCAGTCCCTGGACCCCATCTACGTGGACTTCACCCTGCCCCAGCAGCAGCTCTCCGCGGTGCGGCCGGGCCTGCCCGTGCGCCTCTCCACCGACGCGGCCCCGGGCCGGGTGTTCAGCGGCACGGTCAGCGTGGTGGACCCCCAGGTGGACCCCGCCACCCGCAACGCCCAGGTGCGCGCCACCCTGGCCAACCCGGACGAGACGCTCCTGCCCGGCATGTTCGCCAACGTGACCATCGCCCTGCCCGCCGCCGGTCCGGTGCTCACCGTGCCCGCCACCGCGGTGCTCTACGCGCCCTACTCCGACTCGGTGTTCGTGCTCGACCGCAAGCCCGGGGAGAACGGGGCCGCGGACTCCACGGTGCTGCGCCAGCAGTTCGTGAAGCTCGGCGAGAAGCGCGGCGACTTCGTGGCCGTGGCCTCCGGGCTCAAGGAGGGCGAGTTGGTGGCCAGCACCGGGGTGTTCAAGCTGCGGGGCGGCATGACCGTGACCGTGGACAACACCCACGCCCCGGACTTCAACCTGGCCCCCGCGCCGGCCGACAACTAGGCCCCGTCCGGAAAGATCGCCATGAAGCTCATCGACATCTTCATCCGCCGGCCGGTGCTGGCGGTGGTGGTGAACCTGCTCATCATCATCGCCGGGGTGCAGGCCATAACCTCGCTCTCGGTGCGCCAGTACCCGCGCAGCGACAACGCCGCGGTGACCATCACCACGGTCTACACCGGGGCCAGCGCCGACCTGGTGCGCGGATTCATCACCACCCCCCTGGAGCGGGCCGTGGCCGCGGCCGACGGCATCGAGTACATCCAGTCCGAGAGCACCCTGGGCAAGAGCACCATCACGGTGCGGCTCAAGCTCAACTACGACCCCATCAAGGCCCTGTCCGAGATCAGCTCCAAGGTGGACCAGGTGCGCGGCGACCTGCCCGCCGAGGCCGAGGTCCCGGTCATGAACGTGGAGTCCGCGGACAGCGAGTTCGCCTCGGCCTACCTCTCCTTCACCTCGGACACCCTGGCCCAGAACCAGATCACCGACTACCTGGTGCGGGTGGTGCAGCCCCGGCTGTCCACCGTGGCCGGGGTGCAGCGGGCCGAGATCCTGGGCGCGCGGACCTTCGCCATGCGGGTCTGGCTCAAGCCCGACCGCATGGCCGCCCTGAACGTGAGCCCCTCCCAGGTGCGCGCCGCCCTGGCCGCCAACAACTACCTCACCGCCCCGGGCCGCACCAAGGGCTCCCTGGTGCAGGTGAACCTCACCGCCAACACCGACCTGCGCAGCGTGGACGAGTTCAAGCGCCTGGCGGTCAAGGAGTCGGACGGGGCCATCGTGCGCCTGGAGGACATCGCCGACGTGGTGCTGGGCGCCGAGGACTACGACGCCGAGGTGCACTTCACCGGCCAGACCGCGGTGTTCATGGGCGTCTGGCCCCTGCCCAACTCCAACTCCCTGGACGTGATCAGGGCCGTGCGCCAGGAGCTGGCCTCCATCTCCAGGGACCTGCCCGCGGGCATGACCGCCCAGGTGGCCTATGACGCCACGGACTACATCGACCACGCCATCCAGGAAGTGGTGAAGACCCTCACCGACACCCTGCTCATCGTCATGGTGGTCATCTTCCTGTTCCTGGGCTCCTTCCGCTCGGTGCTCATCCCGGTGGTGGCCATCCCGCTCTCCCTCATCGGCGGGGTGTTCCTCATGCAGGTGTTCGGCTTCTCCCTGAACCTGCTCACCCTGCTGGCCATCGTGCTCTCCGTCGGCCTGGTGGTGGACGACGCCATCGTGGTGGTGGAGAACGTGGAGCGCCACCTGGGCGAGGGCAAGACCCCGACCGAGGCGGCCCTGCTCGGCGCGCGCGAGCTGGTGGGCCCCATCATCGCCATGACCCTGTCCCTGGCCGCGGTGTACGCGCCCATCGGCCTGCAGGGCGGGCTCACCGGCTCCCTGTTCCGGGAGTTCGCCTTCACCCTGGCCGGGGCGGTGACCATCTCCGGCGTGGTGGCGCTGACCCTCTCGCCCATGATGAGCGCCAAGCTGCTCAAGCCGGGCCTGGAGGACCGGGGCTTCGCCGGCGTGGTGAGCCGCACCTTCGAGCGCATCAAGCACCTCTACGGCCGGATGCTGGACGCGGTGCTGGACGTGCGCTGGACCATGTACGTGGTCTGGGTGGCGCTCTCCCTGGTGTGCATCCCCATGTTCATGTTCTCGCCCAAGGAGCTGGCCCCCACCGAGGACCAGGGGGTCATCTTCGGCATCCTGGACGCCCCGGCCGACGCCACCCTGGACCAGACCCGGGAGTACGCGGCCGCGGCCAACCAGGCCTTCCTGAGCACCCCGGAGGCAGAGTTCACCTTCCAGGTGACCTTCCCGTCCAACGGGTTCGCCGGCCTGGTGCTCAAGCCCTGGTCCGAGCGGCCGCGCACCGTGTTCCAGATCATGCCCGAGGTGCAGGGCAAGCTGTCGGCCATCCCGGGCATCCAGATGTTCGCGGCCGTCCCGCCCGCCCTGCCCGGCGGCGGCCAGTTCCCGGTGGAGTTCATCCTGGCCTCCACCGCCGAGCCCGAGCAGATCCTGGAGTTCGCCCAGCAGTTGCAGGTCAAGGCCATGCAGAGCGGCATGTTCGCCTTCCCGCCCATGATCGACACCAAGATCGACCAGCCCCAGACCGAGCTGGTGGTGGACCGGGACAAGGTGGCCAGCCTGGGCCTGGACCTGGCCTCGGTGGGCGCGGACGTGGGCGGCATGGTGGGCGGCAGCTACGTGAACCGCTTCAACATCGCGGGCCGCTCCTACAAGGTCATCCCCCAGATCACCCGCACCGGACGGCTCACCGCGGACGAGCTGCGCAACATCCACGTGACCGGGCCCAGCGGGCAACTGGTGCCCCTGTCCACCATCGCCAGCCTCAAGGACTCCACCGTGCCCCGGGCCCTGAACCGGTTCCAGCAATTGAACGCGGTGAAGCTCTCCACCGTGGCCATCCGGCCCCTGGACGAGGCCCTGCGCTTCCTGGAGGACGAGGCCCGCGCGATCCTGCCCCAGGGCTACGTGCTGGACTACACCGGCGACTCGCGGCAGCTGCGCAAGGAGGGCAACACCTTCCTGCCCGCGTTCAGCCTGGCGGTGATCCTCATCTTCCTGGTGCTGGCCGCGCAGTTCAACAGCTTCCGCGACCCCTTCGTTATCCTGGCCGGGTCCGTGCCCCTGGCGGTGTTCGGGGCCCTGCTCTTCACCTTCCTGAAGATGCCTGACCCCAACGCGGCCTTCTGGACCTCGGGCTGGACCACCACCCTGAACATCTACTCCCAGGTGGGCCTGGTGACCCTGGTGGGCCTGGTGGCCAAGAACGGCATCCTCATCGTGGAGTTCGCCAACAAGCTGCAGGAGCAGGGCCGGGCCAAGCGCCAGGCCGTGCTGGAGGCGGCCATGACGCGGCTTAGGCCGGTGCTCATGACCAGCGGCGCCACCATCGCCGGCCACTTCCCCCTGACCCTGGTGTCCGGCGCGGGCGCGGCGGCCAGAAACTCCATCGGCCTGGTGCTGGTGGGCGGCATGTTCGTGGGCACGGTGTTCACCCTGTTCGTGATCCCGGCCATCTACATGCTCATCGCCCGCGACCACTCCAAGGACCTGGCCAGCGAAGCCGTGCTCGCGGCCGAACGCCTCAAGGCCACGGAAGAGCCGGCCTAGACGCCGGACGAGAGAAACGACAAGGCCGCGGCCTGCCGATGAAGGCGGGCCGCGGCCTTTTCGTTACCCACGAGCGAATTGACTGCGCCGGCCTTTCCGATATCATCCATCACATGGATACGCCCAAATGCGATAAGAACGGCAGGCTATTCAACGGCCACGTTGCTCCGGACACACGGGCCTTCCTGAAGCTTCTCGCCAGGAGCATGAAGAACGTACGAGAGGGTAAGGTCAGACCGATTGAAGAGGTCTTTGCTGACATTCGGAAAAGACTTGTTACCAATAATCGGAAGAACACTTCATCCAACTCCATCGAGGAGTAATTATGTTTACGACGGCATTTGATAAAATCGACGGAAAAGAGATACTTCGCTTGAAAGAAAATTCAATACCTGAAGATAAACATATAGAATATAAAGATCACATCAATCTAGATCAATTAAAAGACAAAAAAGAATTCTTAGCAGATATATCGTCTTTCGCTAATACAAATGGTGGGCATATTTTTTGGGGAATATCCGAAGAGTCTGGCATAGCCAATGAAATAAATGGCGTTGATGTTTCCTCAATAGATGAATTATACCAAAAAATTGAAGCTATAATTCGTGATGGCCTAGAACCCAGAATTAATTATGAGTTAAAGTTTATTGAGTTGGATAGCGGAAGAAAGGTTATCATTGCCTACATCTATGAAAGTTGGAACAAGCCACATATGGTAACGCTAGCTGGACACGGCAAGTTCTATGCGAGAAACAACAGCGGAAAGTATCCATTAAGTGTTGACGAATTAAAAACAATTATCATTCACAATCAATTTCTTGCAGATAAAATAAGAAAATTTAGATTTGAAAGAATTCAAAATTTGATTCTTGGAGAGACTCCAATACCATGTGACGGCAACGGCAAATTAGTCCTTCACATCATACCCCATCAAAGCTTTTCAAATCCTGTTGCTAAAATTAATATATCAAAGTTAAAAGATCTCAAATTTAGCACATTGGACTATCGCAACGAATTTCCAAGAGATAAGATAAATATTGATGGCTTTTTAAGATATAATTACTGGGGAGATCACTATAATCCCTATGTCCAAATATACAGGAGCGGAATTATAGAATGCGTATCTGATGCTCTATTGAGAGATAATGAGAAAATAATAATTGATCCGAAGAATTTTGAGATATCAATAAAAGATAATTTGCCAAATTTATTAGAAATACTAAAATTCAATGGATTTATGCCTCCAATCTATTTATTTTTATCTCTACTCGGCATTCAAGGGTCAGTTTATCCGATGGATAAATATAAAATTAAATACAGCGATCCCATTAGTAGAAATGAATTGTTACTTTCAGAGAGCGTAATATCTTCGTATGAAGATAATATCTTATCAGTTTTCAAACAAACATTCGATGAGATATGGAATGCATTAGGAATATTAGAATCACCGAACATTGATAATCAGGGGAAATGGAATCCTCAACGCAAATAACAAATTCAAGCATCCTCTACCATAAACAAGGTATCACCTTGGCCACCCGCTTGGCGTACTCCCGGTAGGCGTCGCCGAATTCCTGGGCCATCCAGCGCTCCTCCACGTGCACGCGGCCGAGCAGGTAGAGGGCGGCCAGGAGCCAGGCCAGGAGGCCGCGCACCTCGCCCCTTGCCAGGACCGAGCCGGCGAAGGCCAGGAGCAGGCCGAAGTAGATGGGGTGGCGCACCAGGGCGTAGGGGCCGCTGGTGACCAGTTCGTGGCCCTGTTTCATGCTCACCGTGCCGCTCCAGTTCGCGCCCAGGTGGCGGCGCGCCCAGACTGCGAAGCCGAGCCCGGCCACGGTCAGCCCCACCCCGCCCCAGTAGACCCACTCCGCGCGCGGCGCGAACCGCGCGGTCAACAGCGGCGCGGCCGAGCCCGGGAGCGCCACCAGCAGCACCGCGGCCAGGAGCAACACCAGCCCCATGAGCCGCGTGCTGCGCGGCTCGCGCCGGGCCCGGGCCTTGAGGTTGCGGGCCATGGCCCGCCAGGCCAGGAGCCAGGCCAGCCACAGCAGGGGAATCAGGAGTTCGCGCAGGACGTCCACGGATATTCCCTCTGCGTCA
>DKEU01000020.1 GCA_002452635.1 Desulfovibrionaceae bacterium UBA6814
TTGATGTTCTTGAAGTTGTCCAGGTCCAGGAAGAGCACCGCCACCTTGCCGTCGTTGCGCTGGGCGTGGTTGATGGCCACGGCCAGGCGGTCCTTGAGCAGCAGCCGGTTGGGCAGGCCGGTGAGCGCGTCGTGGTAGGCCTGGAAGCGGATCTGCTCCTCGGACTCCTTGGCCTCGGTGATGTCGTGGAACACCCCCACGTAGTGGGTGGTCGCGCCCGCGGCGTCGCGCACCGCGCTGATGGACAGCCATTCGGGGTAGGACTCGCCGCTCTTGCGCCGGTTCCAGATCTCCCCTTCCCAGCGCCCGTTCTCCACCAGGCCGCGCCACATTTCCGCGTAGAAGGCCGTGTCGTGCCGGTCGGACTTGAGCACCCGGGGGTTCATGCCCAGCACCTCCTCCGCCGCATAGCCGGTGATGGCGGTGAAGGCCGGGTTCACCTTGAGGATGGTGCCGCCGGGGTCGGTGATGATGATGCCCTCCAGGGAGTGCTCGAACACCTCGGCGGCCAGTTGCAGCTCCATCTCGGCGCGGCGGCGCTCCTCCACCTCGCGGACCAGCTCGGCGTTGGCCTGGGCCAGCTCCCGGGTGCGCTCCTCCACCCGCAGCTCCAGGCCCACCTTGGCCTGGCGCAGGGCGTCCTCCATGGCCCTGCGTTCGGTGATGTCCCGCACTGCGGCGTGGATCATCTTCCGGCCGGCGTAGTGGATGGCGGAGAGCCGCACCTCCACCGGGAAGAGGTTCCCGTCCCGGCGGCGGTGCCGGGTCTCGAAGGTGGCGGGCAGGTTGGCCCAGAAGCGCGCCTCGTCCTCGCGCACCACGAAGTCCGGGTCCAGGTCGGCCACGCCCATGCCGAGCAACTCCTCCCGGGAGTAGCCCAACGTGTCGCAGGCGGTCTGGTTCACCAGCAGGAACCGGCCCTTGAGGTCGTGCACGAAGATGCTGTCCTGGGCCTGCTCCACCAGGGCGCGGAAGCGCATCTCGCTGCAACTCTCGGCAGCCATGTCGTCTGGCGGGGCGGGTTCGGCGGGGTTCTTCTTGTGGGGCACGGTGTCCTCGGCAATGGCATGCCGGTGGCCGGTATGCGTGCAATCCAATGAATATAACCACAACGCATGGAAATGAGAAGCATGAAAAAACCGCAGACAGAGAAACGGGTTGCCAGGGCCCCGGCGCTTGGGCCACACTCGGCCGCACACCCGGGGCCGGCGCGTGGGCCCCGGGCAACGGCCCTGGCGCAGGAGGCGGCATGTTTGAGGTTGCGGACTGGACTCCCGGAGAGATGGTTTTCGCGTCGCGGCGTTCGCCGGCCCTGGCCCGGGGCGGCATGGTGGCCGCGGGCCAGCCCGCGGCGGCCGAGGCCGGCCTGGCCATGCTGCGGGCCGGCGGCACGGCTGCGGATGCGGCGGTGGCCATGGCCGCGGCCCTGGCCGTGGTGGAGCCCTGCTCCACCGGCCTGGGCGGCGACGCCTTTGTCCTGTACCTGGACGCGGCCGCAGGCCGGGCGGCGGCCCTGAACGGCTCGGGCCACAACGCCGCGGCCCTGGACCTGGCCGCGGCCCGGGCGCGGGGCTGCACCACCGAGCTGCCCGTGCGCTCGGCCCTCACGGTGACCGCGCCCGGGTCCTGCGCGGCTTGGTGCGACCTGGCCGAGCGCTTCGGCCGCCTGCCCCTGGCCCAGGTGCTGGAGCCGGCCCGCAGCCTGGCGGCCGAGGGCTTCGTGGTCCATCCCGTGGCCGCGGCCACCTGGGCCAACGGCGCGCCGGTGCTGGCCGCCGCGTCCGGGGGAGGGGAGCTGTTGCCCGGCGGGCGCGCGCCCCGGGCCGGCCAGGTGGTGCGCAATCCCGGCCTGGCCCAGGTGCTGGGCGAACTGGGCGCGGCCGGGCCGCAGGGGGCCAAGGATGTCTTCTACCGCGGCGAGATCGCCCGGCGCATCGCCGCGGCGGTGCAGGGGGCCGGGGGGCTCCTGGCCGCGTCGGACCTGGCGGACCACGCCTCGGACTGGGCCGAACCCATCGCCGCGGACTACCGCGGGGTGCGGGTGCTCCAGTGCCCGCCCAACGGCCAGGGCCTGGCCGTGCTCCTGGCCCTGAACGTGCTCTCCTGCCTGGACCCGGCCCTGCTGGGTGCGCCGCTTTCGTCGCAGAGGCTGCACCTCCAGGCCGAGGCCCTGCGCCTGGCCTTTGCCGACGTGCGGGCCTGGGTGGCGGATCCGGCCTCGCCCGCGCCCCTGGACGAACTGCTCTCCCCGGGATACGCCGCCTCGCGCGCGGCCCTGGTCCGGCCGGACCGGGCCCTGCCCGAGGCCCATGCGGGCCTGCCCCTGCCCGGGCCCGGCACGGTGCAGTTCGTGGCCGTGGACGGGCAGGGCAACGCCTGCTCCATGGTCAACAGCAACTACATGGGCTTCGGCACGGGCATCGTGCCCGCGGGCCTGGGCTTCTCCCTGCAGAACCGGGGACACAACTTCAGCCTGGACCCGGCCCATCCCAACTGCCTGGCGCCTGGCCGGCGGCCCTACCACACCATCATCCCGGGCCTGGCCCTGCGGCCCGACGGCTCGCTCTACGCGGCCTTCGGGGTCATGGGCGCGTTCATGCAGCCCCAGGGCCAGGTGCAGGTGCTCTCGGCCCTGCTGGACGACGGGCGAGACCCCCAGGCCGCCCTGGACCTGCCGCGCTTCTGCCTGGAGGAGGCCGGGGGCGGGACCCTGGCCCTGGAGGCGCACCTGCCTGCGGGCCTGGACCGCGCCCTGGCGGACCTGGGCCACCGGGTGCGCCGGGCCGCGCCCGGGGAGGCCGCCCTGTTCGGCCGGGGCCAGGCCATCGTGCGCAGCAGGGACGGGGTGCTCTGCGGGGGCAGCGACCCCCGCGCCGACGGGTTGGCGCTGGGCTTGGGCTGATTTCCGACCATTCCGGCGGATTTTGCGAAAGAGGCAGAACGTTTTGGCCCGCACTCGCGTAAGCTGACGCACATTCGCCGGCGCAAACTATTGCTGGAAATCGTCCGGTTTTTCAGGTAGTCGGAATCCCAGGTCGAAACCCAGCCTTTTTGCGATTTTCGTCATTCGTCCCGTTCCGTATGCCTGACCTGGATGCCGCCTTCGGGCGGTTTGTGTCACACCGTAACCGTTCAGGAGGATGGGAATGTTCAAACGGTTCATCACCTGCATCGCGGCCCTGGCGCTGTGCTTGTCCGTGTGCGTCGGTTCGGGCCGCGCGGACGACAAGAACCTGATCATCGCCACGGCCACCACCGGCGGCACCTACTACCCGGTGGGCGTGGCCATCGGCACCCTGGTCAGCGTCAAGCTGGCGGCCAAGGACGGGATCACCGCCACGGCCATCAACTCCGCGGGCTCCGGTGAGAACATCCAGATGCTCAAGAACAAGGAAGCGGACATGGCCATCCTGCAGGCCCTGTTCGGCCTGGAGGCGTACAACGGCAAGGGCCAGTACAAGGACCAGGCCTTCAAGGACTTCCGCAGCGTGACCATGCTCTGGGAGAACGTGGAGCACTTCGCCCTGCTCAAGAAGTACGCCAAGACCGGCACCATCGCCGACCTCAAGGGCCTGCACCAGAAGTTCTCCATCGGCAAGCGGGGCAGCGGCACCGAGGGCTCCGGCCTGGCCATCCTGAGCTCCCTGGGCATCGACGTGGAAAAGGACACCACCCCCGAGTACCTGGGCTACGACCCCTCGGTCCAGGCCATGATGGACGGCCGGGTGGCCGGCGCCAACATCCCCGCCGGCCCGCCGGTGGCGGCCATCACCCAGCTCTATGCCCAGCTCGGGTCCGAGAAGGCCGTGGTGCTCGACTTCACCGACGCGCAGCTGGCCCAGGTGGACAAGGAATACCCCATCTGGAACCGCTACGTGATCCCGGCCGGGACCTACCCCTCCCAGGACAAGGCCATCAACACCATCGCCCAGCCCAACTTCCTGGCCTGCCGGGCGGACCTGCCGGACGAGGTGGTCTACAAGATCACCAAGACCATCTATGAGAACCTTCCCTTCCTGCACAACATCCACAAGGCCACCGAGGCCATGAAGCTGGAGCGGGCCACCAAGGGCCTGCCCACGCCCCTGCACCCGGGCGCGGAGAAGTTCTACCGCGAGGCCGGCGTCATCAAGTAGCCGGCCCGTCCCTGGCGTGAACCGTCCGGCCCGGCGGCACTGCCGCCGGGCCGGATACCCAGAACCAGCCCCAAGGAACTCCCATGACCGAGCAGACGAAGGCGGCGTGCGACAACGCCGCGGTTGAAACGGACATCACCAGCGAAGCGGTCTCCGTGCGCCGCATCCTCTCCGGCCCCACCGAGCAGGTGGTCTTCTGGGCCGCGGTGGCCTGCTCCCTGTTCCACATCTGGATCAACACCGTGGGCGTCATGCCCGAGATCCAGCGCAATGCGGTGCACTACGGCTTCATGCTCTTCATGGGATTCCTCTGCTACCCGCTCCTGCCCCGCAAGGCCTGCGAAACCCTGAAGCTGGACTACCTGCTGGCCGTGCTCTCCTTGGCCGTGGCCCTGTACCTGGTGTTCTTCGAGGACGCCCTGCACGACCGCAACGAGGTGCCCATCCTGGCGGACCTCATCGCCGCGGGCCTGGCCGTGCTGCTCATGCTGGAGATCACCCGCCGCACCACGGGCTGGCTCATTCCGACCCTGTGCGCGATTTTCCTCTCCTACGGCCTGTTCATGGGCCGCTGGCTGCCGGGCATGTGGCACTTCCCGGGCGTGACCGTGGAGCGCATGCTCTACCGCATGTACTTCGCGCCCGACGGCCTGTTCGGCACCATCGCCACCATCTCCTCGACGTTCGTGTTCCTGTTCGTGCTCTTCGCCGCGTTCCTGCTCAAGTCCGGAGCGGGCGAGTTCGTGATCCGGCTGGCCACGGCCCTCATGGGCCACTGCGTGGGCGGGCCGGCCAAGATCGCGGTGTTCGCCAGCGGGCTCATGGGCTCGGTGTCGGGCAGCGCGGTGGCCAACACCGTGGGCACCGGCTCCATCACCATCCCCATGATGAAGCGCATCGGGTTCGTGCCCAAGTTCGCGGCCGCGGTGGAGGCCGCGGCGTCCACCGGCGGCCAGCTCATGCCCCCCATCATGGGCGCGGGCGCGTTCATCATGGCCCAGTGGACCCAGATCCCCTATTTGCACATCGTGGCCGTGTCCTTCGTGCCGGCCATCATGTACTTCGTGTCCGTGGCCTTTTTCGTGCACCTGCGGGCGCACAAGCGCGGGTTCAAGCCCACCCCGGCCGAGGAGCTGCCCAAGGTGCGCGAGGTGCTCAAGGAGGGCTGGAACTTCTTCATCCCGGTGGCGGTGCTCATCGGGCTGCTCATGCTCAATTTCACCCCCACCTTCGCGGCCTGCGGCGGCATCGGCTCCATCGTGGCGGCCTCCTGGCTCAATCCGCGCACCCGCATGAGCCCCCGGGACGTGCTCCAGGCCCTGGCCCTGGGCGGCATGAACATGGTGACCACGGGCGTGATCCTGCTGTGCTCGGGCATCATCATCGGGGTGGTGCTCATGGTGGGCATGGGCATCAAGTTCTCCATGCTCATCTCGGCCCTTTCCGGCTCCAGCCTGCTCCTGTGCATCGTGCTGGTGGCCCTGGCCTCCCTGGTGCTGGGCATGGGCCTGCCGGTGACCGCCTCCTACATCGTGCTGGCGGTACTGGCCGCGCCGGCCATGACCATGCTGGGCGCGAGCCTTCTGGCCGCGCACATGCTCATCTTCTGGTACTCCCAGGACGCCAACGTGACCCCGCCGGTCTGCCTGGCCGCCTACAGCGCCGCGGGCATCGCCGGGTCCGGGCCGCTGGAGACGGGCATGGAGTCCTGGAAGCTGGCCAAGGGCCTGTACATCATCCCGCTGCTCTTCTGCTACACCCCCATCCTGTTCGAGGGGGCCTGGTGGGAGGTGGCCGAGACCGCGCTCACCGCCACCGCCGGGCTGTACTGCTTCGCGGTGTTCTTCGAGGGCTGGTGCCGCAGTCCCCTGAACTGGGCCCTGCGCGTGGCCTTCGCCGCGGCCGCGGGTCTGCTGCTCTGGCCGGACATGAGCCTGCACGCCCTGGGCGTGGGGCTCCTGGCCGGGCTCTACATGGCCAGCCGGGCCATGGGGAAGCGGCTGGCCATGCAGCCGGCGTAGGGTTGTTTGAATAAAAAAACACAACGTGTTTTTTACGAGGGGGCCGGGCCATGGGCCGGGGATTGGTCCTGCAACCGGCTCGGCAAGTCTCGTCGTCACGACGCAAGAAAGCCCTCCCGCCTGGCGGCGGGAGGGCTTTTCATTGCGTGGAATCCCTGGCCTAGGCCTGGGGCAGGTAGTCGTCGCAGAGGATCTTCGCGAACGCCATGGATGCGGTGAAGGCCGGGGAGATGGAGTTGAGCACGTGCATGCTCGACTCGTCCCGCTCCACCACGAAGTCCATCTCCAACTGGTGGGTGGTCCGGTTCACCAACTGGGGCCGGATGCCCACCTTGGGCGAGGGCTCGATGTCCTCGGGCGAAAGCTCCTTCACCATCCGCCGCGCGGCGTTGTAGATGACCCGGGGCAGGTATTTGTACACCTCGGCCAGGGCCGTGGCCCGGAACGCCGGGTTGCGCGCGAAGAGCACCGCGTCGCGCAGCAGGATCTCCGGGGCCTCCCGGTCCAGGCCGGCCAGGAGGCCGTAGTTCTCCCGGCCGAAGGCCGGGGTGGCGGTGGGGCCGATGTACACGGCCCCGGCCACGGAGCGGGTGAAGTGCACGCCCAGGAAGGGCAGGCGCGGGTCGGGTACCGGGTAGATGGCCATCTTGACCAGGTGGGAGCGGTCCTGGCGCAGCCGGCGGTAGCAGCCCTTGAACGGGACCAGCACGTAGTCCAGGCCCAGGCCGAAGGCGTGGGCCAGCTTGTCCGCATGGGCCCCGGCCGCGTTCACCAGCCGGCGGTACTCCACCCGGCCCAGGGGCGTGGTCAGGCCGTCCTTGCCGTCCCGGCCCTGCACCGGCGCGTTGTACAGGATGCGCGCCTTGCCCGATTCCGTCAGCTCCTTGGCCATGTGCTGCACTATGGCCCGGGGGTCCACCACCGCGGTCAGCGGCGAGTAGAGCGCCTTGCCCAGGGTGGCGGCGTTGGGCTCCAGCTCGGCCAGCTCCTGCTCGTCCACCAGCCTGACCTCGGCCCCGGAGGCCTCGGCCTTGGCCTTGAGTTCGAACAGCCCGCGCAGCTCGGCCGGGGTGGCGGCCACGATGACCTTGCCGGTCTCGGCCAGGGGCAGGCCGTGCTCCGAGCAGTAGGCCCGCATGAGCCGGTTGCCGGCCAGGCAGGTGCGGGCCTTGGCGCTGCCCGCGGCGTAGTAGACCCCGGCGTGCAGCACGCCGCTGTTGCGGCCCGAGGCGTGCGCGCCCGGGGCGGGCTCCTTGTCCAGGATGAGGATGTCCTCCGCCCCGCGGGAGAGGAGTTCGCGGGCCAGGGTGAGGCCCATGATCCCCGCGCCGACGATGACCGTGTGTGCCGTATGCATTCGTATGTCCTTGCGCAGTGTTGGGAGGGAGGTCATAGCCCAGGCCCGCGGGTTTGCCAACCCGGAGCGGGCCTCGCCACCTGCTTGCCTTTGCCTTGGGTCGGGGGGATACTGGAAGCGGACGGGGCGTTGCCCCGGCCCTTGTCCAAGGAGGCTCGCCATGTATCGCATCGTGCTGCTGATCGCGGCCGTCCTGGCCCTGAGCGCGTGTTCCGCGCTGCGGCCCATGACCCTGTCCGAGGCGCGGGGGTTCTGCAACACCGCGGACGGCAACGGGGCGTCGGGCGACGACGGGTCCAGCACCGGAAGCTGCCGGCAACAACTGGAAATCTGCGCCCAGTTCTTCGACCCCCTGGCCGTGGGAACCTGGAGCCGGCAATCCTGCCTGGACCACTGCAACCAGGTCCAGGCCGTCATGTACCACGAACACGCCGTGGACGACTGCTCCATGGGCGTGAAGCGGGCCGACGAGCTGTGCGAGCAGTATTGCCGGGGCAATCTTCCCCGGTAGGCGCGCCTAGCCCAGGCGGGCCGTGAGCTCCGGGGGCAGGGCCTGGCCCAGTTCCGCGGCCTTGGCCGCGGCCTGGCGCGCTCCCTCCCGGTCGTCCGTTTCCAGGCAGGCCGCGGCCAGCTCGGCCCAGGCCTCGCCGAACCCGGGGCGCAGCTCCACCGCGCGCCGCAGGTGCTTGCGGGCGTCCTGGGCCAGGCCCAGGAAGAGCTCCGCCCCGCCCAGGGTGTAGAACCCGGCCGCGTCCGGGGCCAGGCCCACCTTGCGGCGCATGACCTGCACCACCCGCGCGGCGCTGTCCTCGTTCTCGAAGTGCATGTGCGTCTCCTTGTCAGTCCGACTGGCCGTGCGCGCGCAGCCCCAGGCCCGGGCTCTCCGGGACCAGGCAGTAGAGCAGGCCCGTGAGCCCCACCCCGGCGGCGAAGAAGAGCCACACCGGGATGAAGAGGCCCGGCGCGTTCAGGGAGGCCAGCTCGCCGGGCACCAGGAGCGCCCCGGCCTGGAGCAGGGCCGCCGGGCCCAGCATGTTGAACAGGTTGACGGCGCTCATGGCCGTGGCGGACATGCCCGCGGGCGAGAGCTCCTTCACGTGGGCGTAGGTCACCTGGCCCGGCGCGGCCATGAATCCCAGCAGGAAGAACAGGGCGATGAGCACCGGGGAGGAGGTGTCCCGGGTGAGGGGGATCAGGGCGGCCAGGAGCAGGGAGAAGAGCAGGAGCGAGGGCGCCACCACCCACTTGCGGGAGTGCAGGGTGCGGTCCGAAATCCGGCCGGAGAGGGGCAGGGACAGGATGTAGCCGATACTGCACGCCAGGAGCACGTTGCCCGCCGCCACCTGGTCCAGGCCCAGGCCCTGGCGCAGGTAGGGGCCGGCCCACAGCCCGGTGAGGGCCATGAAGGACCCGAAGCGGAAGAAGGTGCCCGCGCTGACGATCCAGAACCAGGGCGTGCGCACCAGCCGGCCCAGGCCGCGGAAGGGGTTCACCGCATCGCCGGGCCGGGCCTCGGCCCCGGCCGGGTGGTTGCGCACCACGCAGAAGAGCGCCGCCACCTGGAGCACGTTCACCGCAGCCAGCACCATGAAGGCCCCGCGCCAGCCCGTGGCTTGGGAGAGCAGGGCCAGGGGCGTGGCGGCCAGGGCCATGCCCAGGGAGCCCACCGAGGTGAGCACGCCCATGAGGGTGGCGAAGCGGTCCGCCGGGAACCAGTTCACCAGCAGGGTGAGGGAGCCCATGAGGTTGCCGGACATGCCCAGGCCCATGAGGGCGCGGCCCACGAACGCGCCGGTGGAGCTGTCCGCCAGGGCGAAGAGCAGGGAGCCCCCGGCCGCGGTGAGGCCCAGGCCCACCATGATGAGCCGCGGCCCCAGGCGGTCCAGGCCGGGGCCGAGCACCGGCTGGGCCGCGGCAAAGGCGTAGAAGAAGGCCGCGGACAGGGCCGAGAGCCCGGCCGCGCCGAGCCCCAGGTCCGCGGCCAGTTCGTTGCTGACCACCGTGACCGAGACCCGGTAGAACATGCTGAGCAGAAAGCCCGAGGTGGCCACCGCGAAGATGGCGGCCGCCCGGGCTGAGGTGCGGGGGGAGCGGGTGGAGCGGGGAGCGGCTGCGTTCATGGGTTGGCCCGGTACACCTGAACGGTGCGAAAGGGAAGGGCTAGTTCCCTTCCGTAATTTCGGCGATGCGGTCCGCGATGAGGCCGTGGAAGGCCGCGCCTCCGGCCAGGGGGGCGAAGCGCCAGCCCAGGTGGATGTCGCAGCGGCGGCACACCGCCACCTGCCAGGAGCAGCCCGGGAACCAGGGGAACTCGGTGGAGGGCGGCCCTACGCCGCGGCAGCCCGGGGCCGCGCGGAACAGGGCCAGGTCGAAGACGTACCCATGGGGGTTGGCGAACACGTGGCGGTGGGACCCGCCCCGCGCGGTGCGGGCCGCCGCGGTGGTCAGCGTCTGGCCGCAGGCCCGGCACACGATGCGCCGGCCGCCGTCCCCGGGGGCGGGCTCCTCGTCCGCGGCCGCGTCGGGCCGGCCCGCCTCCTCCGGTCCCTCCCGGAGCAGGAGCAGGGCCGGCGGCAGGGCCGGCGGCCAGGGGCGGGGCAGGGCAGGGGAGGCCATGGCCCACCCTAGCGCATTCTGGTCTTGAAGCAAGACCCGGAGCTGGAATAATGTTCCATTATTCCAGCAGAATGCACAAGAGCGCCTAAGCCTTTGCAAGGCTAAGGCGCTCTAGCGCCCGTACCTGCGCCCTGCAACCGCGCCGTTCTGGACCGGGCGCGTGCGCCGCGCTATGGTGGCCGGAGGAGGTTGCCATGGCGCGCAAGGAGTTCAAGGTCATCACCGTGCAGGAAGGGGCCCTGGGGTCCATCCTCCTGGGCGCGAGCAAGCTGCCCGTGCGCCGGATGGAGGAGGAGCTGAACCAATGGGGCCGGCAGGGCTGGGACGTGAGCTTCATGCTCATCGAGCAGAAACGGCTGTTCCTGTTCTGGTCCCGCGAGGCCGCGGTCATCACCCTGAGCCGCGAGCTCGCCTAGGAGGCTCCATGCCCGAGACCCTCCCCAGACTCCGCGAGGACCTGGAGTTCGTTCCCCTGGAGGCGGACGGCCAGGCGTTGGTGGCGGTGCGGGACCCGCTGGGCCTGGCCCCGCAGGACCGGGCCTTCGTGCTGGACGTGCTGCGGCTCTATGTGTCCCTGGGCGAGGACGCGGGCCTGGACGACCTGGCCCGGGCCCTGGACCAGGCCACCGGCGACGCCGGGGTGGGGCCGGACCAGGCCCGGGCTCTGGTGGCCGGGCTGGACGCCTGCCGGCTCCTGGACTCCCCGGCGTTCCGGGAGGACCGGGCCGCGGCCCTGGCCGCCTGGGAAGCGGCTGCGGAACGGCCCGCCTNNTTGGAGCGGCCCGCCGTGCTGGCCGGCCGGTCCTATCCCGCGGGCCGGGACCAGTTGGCCGGCTGGCTGGACGCGGTGCTGGCCTGCGCCGGGGACGGCGCGCCGGGCGGTCCGGTGCGGGCCCTGGTGGCGCCGCACCTGGAGCCGGCCGTGGCCGCCCGGGTCTATGCCAGCGCCTATGCCGCGCTGCGCGGCGCGGCCCCGCGCCGGGTGGTGGTGCTGGGGGTGGGGCACAGCCTGTACCCCGAGCTGGCGAGCCTCACGGCCAAGGATTTCATCACCCCCCTGGGCCGGATACCCACCGACCGGGACGCCGTGGCCCGACTGATCCGGGCGGCCGGGCCGGCGGCCGCGGCGGGCGACCTGGCCCACCGGGCCGAGCATTCGGTGGAGATCCAGACGGCCTTCCTGCAGCAGGTGCTGGCCCCGGGCTTTTCCCTGGTGCCCGTGCTCCTGGGGTCGGCAGCGGCCCTGCCCGAGTTCTCCCGGGCCGCGTTCCGCGCCGTGGCCGGCCCCTTCCTGGCCGAGCTGGCCGCGCTCCTGGCCGAGGAGGGCACCCTGGCCGTGGCCGGGGTGGACCTGTGCCACATCGGCCCCAAGTTCGGCCACGACCGGACCGCCAAGGATCTGGAGCAGGAGGCCCTGGCCCATGACATGGCCCTGCTCGATGCCGCCGCAGTCGGGGATGCCGGGGCCTTCTGGGCCGAAGGGGCGCGGGTCCGGGACCGCTACCACGTGTGCGGGTTCCTGGCCCTGGCCGCGCTCCTGGAGGCCCTGCCCGGGGCGACGGGCAAGGTCCTGGACCACTACCTCTGGCACGAGGAGCCCACCCGCTCGGCAGTGAGCTGCGCGGGCATGGTTTTCTAGGGCGTAGGACGGCGAGGCGCCGGCCCGGCGGGCCGGCGGGCGAGGGGATGCGGGGCGCGGGCGCAGCGCCGCCCGTGCCGGTCGGGCGTGAGCCCGGGGTCAGTCGTCCTGGTCCGGCTC
Organism: Desulfovibrionaceae bacterium UBA6814; assembly: GCA_002452635.1. Classification (GTDB taxonomy): domain Bacteria; phylum Desulfobacterota; class Desulfovibrionia; order Desulfovibrionales; family Desulfovibrionaceae; genus UBA6814. The sequence continues at coordinate 11,890 of DKEU01000020.1, forward strand.
GGCCGTGTCGTCTTCCGGCTCGGCCTCGCCGGTCTCCTGGTCCTCGGACTCGGGAGAGTTCTTTCGCTCCTGTTTGCGCTTGAGCTTTTCTTCCTTCTTCTTTTTCTTGGCCTCTTCCACGGCCCGTTTGGCTAGTCTGTAATTGGGCTTGGCCACCGCTCCTCCTGGATTGGTTTTGGCGCGGCCCGGGACTGGCCCGCGGCCGCGGCGCGGCAAAAGGCGCGTCATGCCGCCTGGTTGCGTCGGTGGCTCAATGCTATCCGGTTTCCCGGGCAAAGAGAAGGGAAAAAGCCGGCCGCCCCGGTCCGCGGCCGGGGCCCCAAAAAGAACGGGCCGGCCCCGGAGGGCCGGCCCGGAAGGGACGCCGGAGGGCGCACTACACCACGTGCAGGTCGGTGTTGACCAACTCGTCGCTGGTGGTCACGGTGGCCACGTATTCCACACCGCCGGCGGTACTGCCGTTCGAGTCGTAGATGATCTGGTCGCTGGTCGTGTCCCAGACCACGATGGGACCGCTCCCGCTCACGCCGGTGGCGCCGTCGTAACTGGCGACCTGGAAGAACTTGTCCGCGTCCACCACGTGGTCGCTGTCCGTGTCCAGGCCGTTCAGTGAGCTTCCGAACAGGAACTTGTCTCCGTCGGCCCGGACGAAGGACAGGATCTTGTCCGCGTTGGCCGGGGTGGCGTCGAAGTCCGAGGAGGAGGAGAAGAAGTAGGTGTCCCCTCCGCTGCCGCCGTCCAGGGAGTCCGTGCCGGCCCCGCCGCTCAGGGTGTCGTTGCCGTTCATGCCCCAGAGGGTGTCGCTGTTCGCGGAGCCCATGATGGAGTCGTTGAACTGGGTGCCGACGACCCGGGTGAAGTTGCTCACCGTGTCGGTGTCGCCCCAGGGGTCGGTGAAGGCGCCGCTGGTCAGGGAGCCGACCACGCCCTGGTACCCGGCTCCGCTCCCGTCGCTGGAGAGGTCCGAGTAGTCCAGGACGCTGTTGCTGTTCATGGTGCCGGCGTCCAGTTGGTCGTCGCCCTGGCCGCCGATGATCCGGTCGAAGCCCGCGGAGGCGGAGCCGCCGTCGCCGCCGTGTATGTAGTCGTTCCCGTCGCCGCCGTACAGGGTGTCGTCGCCAAAGTCGCCGTAGATCTGGTCGTTGCCCGTGCCGCCGTAGATGGCGTCGTTGCCCGAACCGCCGTGCAGTTCGTCGTTGCCCTCCCAGCCCTGCAGGGTGTTGTGCGTGCTGTCGCCCATGATGGAGTCGTCGTACTGGGACCCTGCCACGTTCTCGATGTTGAAGAGCTTGTCGACGTAGCCGCCGATGCTGTCGTTGGCCTGGTAGTTGGCCAGGTCGATGGTCATGCCGCCGTGGGCGTAGTTGTGGTAGGATACCCAGTCCGGCCCCTCGCCGGCCGGGCCGCCGTCCAGGGTGTCGTTGCCGTCGCCGCCCACCATCCAGTCTTCGCCGCTGCCGCCGTACATGTTGTCGTTGCCCGCGTCGCCGTACATCCAGTCGTTGCCGTCGCCGCCGTCCAGGGAGTCGGCTCCGTCGCCGCCCACCAGGCTGTCGTGCCCGCCCAGTCCGGCCATGGTGTCGGCCCCGCCCAGGCCGGAGAGCAGGTTGGCGTTGGCGTCGCCCGCGAGCGAATCGCCCCAGTTCTCCGACCCCAGGAGGTTCTCGAAGTGGACCAGGGTGTCCTGGCCGTCCGCACCCGTGGCCAATCCCGAGGTCAGGCTCACGGTGACCCCGCCCGAGGCCCACTTGTAGCTGGCGGTATCGTTGCCGCCCAGGCCGTCCAGGTAGTCGTTGCCCTGCCGGCCGCGGATGTCGTTGTCCCCGTCGTCGCCGTAGAGGGTGTCGTCGTACTTGGAGCCCTCGATGTTCTCCACGTTGTAGATCATGTCGTTGCCGTCGGGCCCGTAGGACGAGTGGGCCGCCAGGATCACCACCACCGCGCTGTCGGCGTTGTAGTAGGACACCCGGTCCTGGCCCGCGCCGCCGTCTATCCAGTCGTTGCCGCCCCGGCCGCGGAACAGGTTCTCCCCGCTGTTGCCCAGCAGGGTGTCGTCGTAGCTCGACCCCTCCAGGTCCTCGATGCCCACCAGGGAGTCCGTGCCCTCGCCGTAGGCCTTGCCCGTGGCCAGGTTCACGCTGACCCCCTGCTCGGCCCAGCGGAAGGAGGCCATGTCTTCGCCCGCGCCGCCGATCAGGGTGTCGTTTCCGGCGCGGCCGCGCAGGTAGTTGTCCGCCGAGTCGCCCATCAGGCAGTCGGCGTAGGCCGAGCCCTCGACCTCGCTGAAATTGACCAGGCTGTCGTTGCCCGCCGCGCCGGTGGCCGTGCCTGCGGCCAGGTTCACCGTGACCGAGCCCGAGGCGTGGCGGTAGTACACCCGGCTGTTGGCGCCGGACTGCCCCACCAGGGTGTCGTCCCCGCCCCCGCCCTCCAGGGCGCTCCAGATGTTGGAGGCCGCCACCATGGAGTCCGCGTATTCCGAGCCGCGGACCATCTCCATCTCGTAGAGGTAGTCCTCGGTGTTCCCGGGTTTCCAGGCCCAGCCCGCGTCAAGGTTCACGGTCACCGGGCCGGTCATGTCCTGGTAGGACAACTGGTCGTCGCCGTTGCCGCCGTAGTAGGTGTCGTAGCCCGCGGTGGCCTTGAAGAAGTCGTCCCCGCCCTGGCCGGTGAGGGTGTTGTCCCCGGAGTTGCCGATGAGGGTGTCGGCGTAGTCCGTTCCCCGGGCGTTCTCGAAGTTGAGCAGGGTGTCGTTGCCGCTGCCCCCGGAGGCCCGCCCGGTGGTGAGGTTCACGGTGACGCCGCTGGTGGAGGAGTAGGCGTAGTCGGCGGTGTCCCTGCCCCCGCGGCCGTCCAGGTAGTCGTCGCCGCGCCGGCCCCGGATCATGTTGTCCCCGGAGTCGCCGTACAGGGTGTCGTTGTACTGGGAGCCGAAGAGGTCCTCGATGCCGGAGATGGTGTCCTGGCCGTCCGCGCCCCAGGACCGGCCCGCGGCCAGGTCCACGGTCACCGAGCCCGAGGCGTGGGAGTAGTTGATCATGTCGTGGTTCGCGGAGCCGCCGGTCACCTTGTCGTTGCCCAGGCCCGGGGTGAAGTACATGTTGACGGTCCCGCCGGTGAACACGTCGTCGTAGTCGGAGCCGGCCACGGAGACGACATTGTACAGCGAGTCCGTGCCCGCCGCCCCGGTGACCTGGCCGCTCATGCCGGTCATGGTCACGGTGACCGCGCCGGCGGCGGAGGAGTAGTCCACCTCCAGGTCGCCGCCGTGGCCGACGAAGGTGTCGTTGCCCAGGCCGCCGATGAAGAGCTGCCAAACGTCGTAATTGGCGGTGGCGGCCTCCAGGTAGTCGTTGTAGTCCGAGCCGATGACCCCCTCGATGCCGTACAGGGTGTCGGTGGCGTACCCGGTGGTCTTGCCGTAGTAGGTGTTGTAGTCCAGGTTCACCACCACCGCGGACGTGGCGTGGGCGTACGACACCATGTCCATCTCTTCGCTCTCGCCCGAAGTCCAGCCGCCCTCCAGGGTGTTGCTGCCCGCGCCGCCCTCCAGGGTGTCGTTGCCGCCGCCGCCCTGCAGGTAGTTGTTCTCGGCGCCGCCCCGTATGGAGTCGGCGGAGTCCGTGCCCTTGACCGCCTCGAAGCCGGACAGGGTGTCGGTGTAGGCCCCGTGGTAGGCGCGGCCCGCGACCAGGTCCACGGTCACTGCCGTGTCCACCTCGTCGTAGGCCAGGGTGTCGTATCCGCCGCCGCCCACCAGGGAGTTGTTGCCGTCGCCGCCGTCTATGCGGTTGTTGCCCGAGGTGCCCACCAGGGTGTCGGCGTAGCGGGAGCCCTCCACGTATTCGATGGACACCAGGGTGTCGTTGCCGTCGGCCCCCCAGGCCCGGCCCGCGGCCAGGTCCACGGTCACCGACCCGGACGCCTGGTCGTAACTGACCTCGTCGGAGTAGATGGCGTTGCCCACGATGGAGTCGTTCCCGCGCATGCCCATGAACCAGTTGTGGTTGTTGGACGTGCTGCCCACCAGGGTGTCGTCGTACTTCGAGCCGGAAACGTCGGAGATGCCCACCAGGGAGTCGGTGCCGTCCCCGCCGTAGGCGACGCCCGCGCCGAGGTCCACGAAGACGCCCGAGGACGCGGAGAAATAGGAAACCTCGTACCAGGGCGTGACCCCGTAGAGGGTGTTCTGCCCGTAGTGGCCCACGATGGTGTCGTTGCCAGCGCCGCCGTTGAACCAGTTGGACTCGTAGGGGTTGCCGTACAGGGAGTCGGCGTAGTCCGTGCCGATCACGCCCTCCACGTAGGCCAGGGTGTCGGCGCCTTCCCCGCCGGTGGCGATGCCGGTCAAGAGGTTCACGGTCACGGCCGAGGTGGAGTTCCAGTAGACGGCCACGTCCTCGACTTCGTCGAAGTTGTCCCGCTGCACCGGGGAATTGCCCTCGCCGCCGTGCAACAGGTCGTTGCCCGTCCCGCCGATGAGCACGTCGTTGCCGTAGCCGCCGAACAGGGCGTCGTTGCCGCTGCCGCCGTCCAGGGTGTCGTTGCCCGCCCCGCCGTAAGCCACGTCGTTGCCGGCGTACATGGAGATGTAATCGTTGGTCGAGCCGCCGTAGCTCGTGTCGTCCCCGGCCATGACCGTGGCCGGGTCCGGGGTGGGCTCTTCGTACGGCGTCCTGTCGTCGAGTACTGGTTCGGGTTCTGGTTCTGGTTCGGGGCCGGTGATGATGACTTCGCCGCCATCCCCTTCCTCGTCGCCCCCCGTGTCGATCAGGCCCGCGCCCAAATCCGCGCCCGCGCCCGCGCCGAATCCCGCGCCCACGCTCAGGTCTATGCCCGCGGCCGCGAGTCCGGCCTCGAAGTTGCTGACCACGGTCTGGGTGAAGCCCTGGTTCTCGAGATCGTCGCCCTGGTCGCCCTCGCCTTTGCCCTCGCCCTCGCCGGCGAGTTCGTCGCCTTCACCCTCGCCTTCACCCTCGCCCTCACCGGCGAGTTCGTCTCCCTCTCCCTCTCCCTCGCCTTCTCCTTCGCCCTCTCCTTCAGCTTCTCCTTCACCCTCGGCCTGCTCGCCTTCGCCCTCGCCCTCACCTTCGTCCTGGCCCTCGTCGCCCGTGGGCGGTGGCTCCACCGGGATGGTGGTGATGGGCGCGACCTCCTGGAACTGCTGGGCTTCCTGGGGAGAGTAGGGGCGCGGCGTGCCCAGGGTGCCGTCCGGGGCCACGTCGAGCATGACCCCGGCCTGGGTGATGAATCGGACCCCCTGGGGGGTGGAGATGACCAGGTCCTGGTTGTCGTACTGGAAGATGCCGTACTTTTCGCTGCCGTCCGGGGCGATGTCGAAGTCCACGCCCGTGCCGCGGATGCCGATGGTGGCCAGGGGGGTCTGGAGCTTGACCCCGTCGGGGTTGCCCTTGGCGATCTCGCCCGTGACCGTGCGGAAGGTGCCCTGGGCCAGGTTCAGCAGCATGTTGGAGGCCGACTTGGCCGCCGGGTCGAACACGTAGGAATCTACGGTCATCTTGGCGGACGGCCCCTGGGAGAAGACCGAATGGTCGACGAACTGGATCTCCAGGGTGCTGCCCGGACCGGTGGCGACGACGTCCTTGGCGTATATCGGGCTGCCCACCTCCAGGGTGCGGCCGCCCGCATCGGATTCAGCCGTGACCTGTCCCTGCAGAGCGACGACTTTGCCAATGGGTTCGTGGGGTATCTGGTCGGGCATGAGTGCTCCTTGGACCGTGAGTGGCGGGTGCTCTCGGATGGTAAAGAATTATCTAGTATTTACCTAAGATGGAAAAGGAAGGCAAGAGGATGAGAAACCTCTTCTCGGAAAAGGAGTTTGCATATGTGCTGGTGATGGTATAAAAGCGCCACGGGGTTGTTCTTTCCTAACTCACTACACCGGGGTTGGGCGTATGCTGAAAGTCGTCCCATTTCGCTGGGTTCCCATCTTGTTTCTCTGTTTTGTGTTTTTTCCGGGCCGCGCATCGGCCGGGTACTGGAGTCAGATGACCAGCCCGGTCAATGCAACGCTCCATGGCGTATGGGGGCGTGGCGCTTCCGACGTTTATGCCGTCGGGGACAATGGTACGATTCTGCATTATGATGGGCTGGGCTGGAGCCTGGACGGGAGCTTCGCCAGCAACTGGAACGCCTCAGGCGGCACGGACAATCTCATGCTCCTGGACGTGTCGGGAGATTTGTCCAACGTGTTCGTTGTTGGAAATGGGTCCAGCAACGTAGCCTACCGCTACAATTCCGGAGTATGGTCCAATACGACCATGGCCGAAAACTCCAGCAAGGCGTTGTGGGTCACGCCCGACGGTGGAACGTTCAGGGTCTATGCCGTGGGTTCCACGGGGAGCATCCAGTATTTCGACGGGGCGAACTGGTACAACATGACCACCCCGCAGAATATGACGAGCTATGCCGATATATGGGGCCTGAGCTACAGCCAGGTATGGGCTGTCCAGGACAACGCGACCGAGTGGAACGGCACCAGCGACGTGGTGGCGGGCGCGTATTACGACGGCGCCCTCTGGAGCAACTCCACCCTGTACGGCGTGGTCAACGCCACCGGCAACAAGATGAACGCGGTGTACGCCGATGACTTGACCCATGTCTATGCGGCGGGCTTGAGCAACGGCACCAACGGCAGCGCGGCGGCCGTGTACCGGTATTCCGCGGGGTCCTGGTGGCTCAACGCCACCTCCCCCTTCGACGACCAGGAATTCTACGGAATCTGGACATCCGGGGGCAAGATATGGGCCGTGGGGCTCAACGGCAGCCTCGTGACCTACGACGGCGAATCCAATTGGAACTCGACCCGCTTCACCTACAACGGCACTTTTGACAGCCCGGACAACGGCACCACGCACACCCAGAGCGGGTATCGGCTCAACGGAATCTGGGGCACGAATTCCTCCACCTCCATGCGGATTTTTGCGGTGGGTGAGGGCGGGACCATCCTCACGTACGTAGGCGGCGAACCGACGATATCTTCCTACACCGCCACGCCCAGTTCCGGGAACGCGCCCCTGTCCGTGGCCCTGGCCTGCACGGCCAGCGACGCCAACGGCACCATCGCCTCCTACCGCTGGGACGTGAACGGCGACGGCAGCGTGGACTACGTGACCGGCTCGTCCAACAGCACCATCAACTTCGTCTACTCCTCGGCCGGGACGTACAACTCCACGGTCACGGTGGTGGACGACGACCTGCTGACCGCCAAGGCCTCGGCCCTGGTCACGGTCACCACGGCCAATGCCACCAACTCCGCCCCGCCGGCCATCTATTCCTGGCAGGCCTGGCCCCAGAGGGGTATCGCCCCGCTCACGGTGACCTTCGAGCTCAACGCCTATGATGCGGATGGCATCAGCCGCTTCAAGTACGACTTCAAGAACAACGGTGCGGCGGTCCAGGAAACCACCGTCCCGGCCAACACCACCAGCATCAATTCGGGCAGCGCCAACGGCACCACGAGCTACACCTACGCCAGTGCGGGCAACTACGTGGCCAACGCCACGGTATGGGACGCCCTGAACGCCACCTCGTCCATCCTCCGCAGGATCACGGTGACCGTGGGCTCGGCCCCGGTGGTGTCCGGCTTTACGGCCACCCCCACCACCGGCGAGTTTCCCCTGGCCGTGACCTTCACGGTCACGGCAAGCGACGCGGACAGCGACCTGGTGTCCTACGACTTCGACTTCAACGGGGACAACACCTACGACCGCACGGTCAACGCCACCCTGGCCAGCACCACCACCTATACCTACCTGAACGCCGGGACCTACGCGACCAAGGTCCGGGCCAGGGACAAGCTCGGCAACACCGTGGTCTCGTCCCCGGTCAGCATCGCCGTCCGCCCGGCCAAGGTGGCCAAGGCCCCCACCCAGAGCGCCTTGGTGACCAGCGTCACGGTGAACTCCCAGGACAACTTCCCCATGTCCTCCTCGGCCCTGATCAACAACTACAGGATCGCGGAGAACAACTTCACGTCCCTGACCAACGTGCGGGAGTTCACCTCCGCGGTGGCCCCGGCCACGGGCGTGCCGGCCACGTACTGCTACAAGTTCTCGGGCGTGTCCCAGAACATTGCGGAGTTGCGGCTGTTCAAACTCACCGGGAGCACCAACATCCCGTTCCGCTACGCCCCGGCCGCGTCCCCGAACACCGACGGCGCCTGGTGGGTCACGACCCAGGGCGGGACCTACATGTCCCCGGGCCGGAGCTTGATCGCGTCCGAGGTCTACCAGGTCTGCTTCGTGATCAAGGACAACGGCGCCTATGACCTGGACCGGAACCTGGGCTCCATCCGCGACCCGCAGGTCCTGGGCGCGGTGACCGGCGGCGGAGGCGGCGGAGGCGGCGTCTTCGGCGGCGGAGGCGGCGGTGGTGGTGGCGGCGGAGGCGGCGGCTGCACCCTGGCCCCCGACGTCCCCTTGGGCCTGGAGCTCCTCCTGCTCCTGGGCCTGGCGGCCCTGGTCCTGCGCCGGGGTAGGGCAGGCCGGCGCAACTGACGGCCGACACCCGCGACGAAACCAACAAGGCCCCAGGAGAAATCCTGGGGCCTTTCTGCGCCTCGGGCGCTGTGCGGGACGTTGCGTTTTGCCAGGAAACCGCTATGATTGGCATAGGAAGTCGCCATGCAGAAGCACGCTACGCCACCCGGCAAGCCGAAGATTTCCGAACTCCGCCGCCGGCTGGAGTTCGTCAAGGCTTCCTTCGCCATCGAGGGCCTGGAGTTCACGGCGGAGGAACTGGAAGCCTTCGAGATTTGCATCAAGCGCCGCCTGCGCGGCCAGGGCATGCGGAAGTACTTCGACGAGCATGTCCCCATCAGGTCGGCCGCGTGATCGACCGATACGCCGCCTCAGACAAGTACACCTATCCCGATTCCCAAGTTCTCCGGAACAAGGCCGGCCTGCGAGACGCCGAGGTCCTGGACCGGTTCGAGCGGACCCGCGTGGCCATCCGCGCCCTTGAGCCCGGCCCTCCCCGCACCTTCGACTACAAGCATTTCCGCGCCATCCATCGTCATTTGTTCCAGGATGTCTACGACTGGGCAGGAGAGGAGCGGACTGTGGACATCAGCAAGGGCCGTACTCGCTTTGCCGGTTCGCGGTTCATCCGCCAGAATGCGGAAGGGCTCTTTGCGGAACTGCACAGGGAGCGGTTGCTCGTGGGGAACAGCCGAGAGGGGTTCGCCAAGCGGGCGGCCTACTATCTTAACGAGCTCAATATCCTGCATCCCTTCCGCGAGGGCAACGGTCGGGTGGCGCGGGAATTCCTGCGGTTGCTCTCAGAGAACGCCGGCTATGACCTGGATCCCAGCCACCTCACCAAGGAAGCCTGGCTCGGCGTTTGCGTCGACGGAGTCCTGCAAGGCGAGGAGCCTATGGCCGCCCTCATTTTTCGGGCGCTCCAACCCCTCTGACAACAGAAAACAACTCTGGTTTTGTCCCGGGGCCTTGTTCGTTCCGGTTGGCCCTCCTGACTCTGTGCCGCCGGCGGGCTATGCGTCCCGGCGGGGCGGGAAGTTGAGCGCGCCGGTCTGGTAGTAGAATTTCCACTCGCCGCTGGGCAGCTTCGTGTAGATCTTGCAGACCCGGCCCTTCCAATGGGATTCCTGGCGGGTGGTCTTGTGCCGCCACAGGGTGTCGATGTCCACCACGGCGAAGGCCGCGTCCTGTTCCCGGGAGACCTCGATTTTCAACGTGCGGCGGCGGTTGTGGACCAGGTTGTAGGTGTCGAAGAGCTCCTGCCAGCTCGCGCGCCAGCGCTCCCGGTCGAACCGGCCCAGCACGAAGACCCAGGTGATGGGGTCGTGGGCGTCGGCGTCGGGCGGCCACGGCCAGGCCATGTCCGGATGGATCATGTCCAGGAAGGGCTCGGGGTCCTGGCTGTCCCATCCCCGGGTTTCCCGGTCCACCATCTCCTGGATGATCCGCGCGGTCTCGTCGCCCATGCCCGTTCCCCCTGTCTGCGCCTCCTGGGCAAGCCCCCGGGAATCCCTAGCAATGAAGCGTTGAAAAGGCAAAAAGCCGCGCCCAACGAAAAAGGCCCCAGGAATCTTCCTGGGGCCTCGTCCGTTCTGGCTCCCCGGCACGGACTTGAACCGCGAACCTAGTGGTGAGCAGCCCATTTTCGAGGGATTTTCTCACCTTCACATGTTTTCACATAACATCCCGGCCTGACCGTGGAGGAGGCGGAATATCTGCTTGCCGCGTTGCAGGAACGGCTCGAACGGGCTGACATGGCCCTGCTCTCCTCGCAGTGCGGGCTGCGGGCCGGCGAACTCTTCAACCTGACGTGGAATGACGTTGACTTCGGCCGGAAGATGCTGGCCCTGCGGGACACCAAGAGCGGAAAGACGCGCCATGTCCTCATGACGTAGCGGGTCAAGGCCATGCTCCAGGAGCGCGGGAGATCGGGGGCGGGTGGCCTGGTGTTTCCTTCGGCCAGGGGCGGGATACTCGTGGCCGTGTCCAACAGCTCCGCGAAGGTCGTGGACACCCTCGGCCCGAATACCGGGATCACGGACCGCAGGCAGAAGGTGGTCTTCCACAGTTTGAGGCATACCCCGCGTCGTGGCTGGTGGAACGGGGCGTGGACATCTCACGGTGAAGGGGCTTCGGGGCCATGCCTCGCTCGCTCTGACCATGCCCTGTGCCCATCTGGCGCCTATCACCTTGCGCCGATCGGTGCAGACATTGGATGGCATTGAAGCGGGCAGGGTGGTGCAGATGCTCGAACGAACGATCAAGAAGAAGCTTCGATGAAGGCGTGGGAAGGGTATGAAGGCGGCCGGGATTTACCTTCATTGACGTTATCGGTTTTTTCTGTCCCGCGGGTGCAGGTTGCACCTCGACGCCCCCAGACGCTCCCTTTTTTCTAGAGGGTGAGGGGACTGTTCCCCTCATCGACCTGTGTCTGCGGGCATGTGGTATAATAAGCTGTTATTACATGGATATTTTGTAGAACATTTTACCACCAGAGACAACTGTGCCGTTTTCGGCACAAACAGTGCACGGTCTGGAGGGATGCGCTAAGTTTTTTTTAAAAATAATTTTAGCATGTTAAGCAATAACCTTTGGGAGAATGCCCTGCATGTTCCAGAGACACTCCGTTCCGGGGGCAGGGATGGGGCCATCCGATTCAACATAATATACTAAATATATTAATATTTTTTTTGGCTTGTTTCTTGCTAATCGGTGGCTATGCGTTGCCGCTCTATAACCCTTGCCTCAAAGGAGAGGGACTATGTTAAATGTCGCCGAACAGACATTGACCGTAGGCTGCGCCGTGGATTGGGATACTGCTGAACAGCGTATCAAGGACCACAAGGCGTTCCTCATGGATGCGCCCCAGAAGATGGATCCTCAGCGCCTTAAGTTCTTGATGGAGGTCTACGAGGAGTGCCAAGGAGAATCCGTTTTCATCATCCGGGCCAAGCTGCTGGAGCGGGTTCTTCTCAAGAAGGATATCTTTCTCGATGGAAATCCCGTGGTGGGCACCATCTCAGGCATCCGCGCTGGCGTGTACCCGTACCCCGAATGGCAGGTGAACTGGATCAGGGACGAGATCGACATGGTCAAGATGTCTTCCTTGGGCGAAGTGAACATCCCCAAGGAGACCGAAAAGTTGCTCAAGACCGTGTACAAGCAGTGGAGGGGCAAGACCACGTACGATCGCGCCAACGCGCTTTACAAAGAGTTGTACGGCGGGAATCCCGAACTGCTCGTCAAATCGGGATGGATCTATCCCGTCTGCGACTTCAGCACCGGCTCCGGCACCAGCGACTACGGCAAGGTCCTCAACAAGGGCATCTCCGGCATTCTCGCGGAAGTCGAGGAGTACTTGCAGGCCCTGCCGAAGAAGGCCGAGAACTTCTCCAAGATTGAATTCTACCGCGCCTGCAAGATCGCCCTCAACGCCACGGTCGCGCATGCCCACCGTTACGCGGACCTGGCCGAAGCCGAGGCCAAGAAGGAGAAGGATCCGAAGGTCAAGGCCGAGCTGCTGGAGATTGCCGAAGTCTGCCGCCGGGTGCCCGAATTCCCGGCGCGTAACTTCCGCGAGGCCGTCCAGTCCTTCTGGTTCACCCACCTGACCATCGAGATCGAACAGGCCGGCTGCAGCACTTCCCCGGGCCGCTACGGCCAGTATATGTACCCCTTCTACCGCCAGGACCTGGACAGCGGCGCCCTGACCCGCGAACAGGCCTTGACCCTGCTCAAGTTCCAGTGGGTCAAGCACCTGGAGGTCGCGGTGTACCAGGGTGTCGCCTATGCGCAGGCGCTGTCCGGCCATACCGGCCAGACCATTTGCATCGGCGGTTTC
>DKEU01000134.1:0-8654 GCA_002452635.1 Desulfovibrionaceae bacterium UBA6814
CCCTGGTCATGGTCGTCCTGTTCAACCTGTTCAACCAGCAGCCCCCGCCCCAGCACAAGCTGTCCTACAGCCAGCTCCTGGAGAGCGTGGACAAGGGCGACGTGGTGGACGTCCGCATCCAGGGCCAGCGCATCACCGGCACCATGGGCGACGGCACCCGCTTCCAGTCCTTCGCGCCCGAGGACCCGGGCCTGGTGCAGCGCCTGGTGGACAAGAAGGTCCAGGTCACGGCCGAGCCCATGGACGACTCGCCCTGGTACATGACCCTGCTGGTCTCCTGGTTCCCCATGCTNNTTCTTCATGCGCCAGATGCAGTCCGGGGGAGGGCGGGCCATGAGCTTCGGCCGCTCCCGGGCCAAGCTCATCACCCAGGAGAACACCCGGGTCACCTTCGCCGACGTGGCCGGGGTGGACGAGGCCAAGGACGAGCTGTCCGAGGTGGTGGACTTCCTGTCCGACCCCAAGCGCTTCACCCGCCTGGGCGGCCGCATCCCCAAGGGCGTGCTCCTGGTGGGCCCTCCGGGCACGGGCAAGACGCTCCTGGCCCGGGCCGTGGCCGGCGAGGCGGGCGTGCCCTTCTTCTCCATCTCCGGCTCGGACTTCGTGGAGATGTTCGTGGGCGTGGGCGCGGCCCGGGTGCGCGACCTGTTCACCCAGGGCAAGAAGAACGCCCCCTGCCTCATCTTCATCGACGAGATCGACGCGGTGGGCCGCCAACGCGGGGCCGGCCTGGGCGGCGGCCACGACGAGCGCGAGCAGACCCTGAACCAGCTCCTGGTGGAGATGGACGGATTCGAGTCCAACGAGGGCGTGATCCTCATCGCCGCCACCAACCGGCCCGACGTGCTGGACCCGGCGCTCCTGCGCCCCGGCCGCTTCGACCGCCAGGTGGTGGTGCCCGCCCCGGACCTCAAGGGCCGGCACCGCATCCTGGAGGTGCACTGCCGGCGCACCCCCCTGGGCCCGGACGTGGACCTGGGGGTCATCGCCCGCGGCACCCCGGGCTTCTCCGGCGCGGACCTGGAGAACCTGGTGAACGAGGCCGCGCTCCAGGCCGCCAAGCTGGGCAAGGACCAGCTGGCCATGGAGGACTTCGACTACGCCAAGGACAAGGTGCTCATGGGCAAGGAGCGGCGCAGCCTGGTGCTCTCCGAGGAGGAGCGCCGCACCACGGCCTACCACGAGGCGGGCCACGCCCTGGTGGCGGCCAAGCTGCCCGGCACCGACCCCATCCACAAGGTGTCCATCATCCCCCGCGGCCGGGCCCTGGGCGTGACCATGCAGCTGCCCACCGACGACCGCCACACCTATTCCCGGGACTACCTGGAGAAATCCCTGTCCGTGCTCATGGGCGGCCGGGCGGCCGAGGAGCTCATCCTGGACCAGCGCACCACCGGCGCGGGCAACGACATCGAGCGGGCCACGGACATGGCCCGCAAGATGGTCACCAAGTGGGGCATGAGCGAGGCCCTGGGGCCCCAGGCCCTGGCCGCCAAGGACGACTCCGTGTTCCTGGGCCGGGAGCTGGTGACCCACAAGGACTTCTCCGAGGAGACCGCCCGGCTCATCGACGCCGAGATCAAGCGCATCATCGACGAGGCCTACGAGCGGACCATGACCGTCCTCAAGGAGAACCTGGACCAGCTGCACGCCATCGCCTCCGCGCTCCTGGAGCGGGAGAACATCTCCGGCGAGGACATCTCCAAGATCCTGGCCGGCGAGACCCTGCCGCCCATGGACCTGAACAACCACCGCGGCAAGGGTTCGTCCCGCCGCGGCCCGGTGCGCCGGGTGGATGCCGAGGACTTCACCCTGGAGCCCGAGGACAAGGGCCGGGAGGACGCTTCGCCCGGCCCGGCCAAGGACTCGGGAGAGGGCCCGGGAGAAGGCCCGGGGGAAGGCCCGAGAGAAGGCAAGGAGTAGGGCGGGTGCGCCGCGCAACCTGGACAGTGGCCGGGGGGCGGGTCCTGGGGCCTGCCCCCTTTTTCGTTGCCGGCATCGTCAACGTGACCCCGGATTCCTTTTCCGACGGCGGCCGCTTCCTGGACCCCGGCGCAGCCGAGGCCCAGTGCCGCCGGCTCCTGGCCGAGGGCGCGGACATCCTGGACGTGGGCGGCGAGTCCACCCGGCCCGGCGCCGACCCGGCGCCCGAGGACGAGGAGCTGCGCCGGGTCCTGCCGGTGGTGGAGGCCGCGGCCCGGCTGGCCGGCCCGGACGGCAAGCCGGCCGTGGTGAGCGTGGATACGGTGAAGGCGGGCGTGGCGGCCGGAGCCCTCGCGGCCGGGGCGCTCATGGTCAACGACGTGTCCGCCTGCCGCTTCGACCCCGGGCTCGCCGACGTGGTGGCCCAGGAGAAGCCCGGCTACGTGCTCATGCACTGCCAGGGCACCCCCCGCACCATGCAGGCCGACCCGCGCTACGAGGACGTGGTGGCCGAGATTTCCGCCTTTTTCGAGGAGCGGCTGGCGGCCCTCGTCCGGGCCGGGCTGCCCGAGGAGAACGTCGTGCTGGACCCGGGCATCGGGTTCGGCAAGACCCTGGCCCACAACCTGGAGATCCTGCGCCGCCTGCCCGAATTCCTGGCCCTGGGCCGGCCCCTGTACCTGGGCCTGTCCAACAAGGCCCTGTGGGGCAAGCTCCTGGGCCTCCCGGTGGACGGGCGGGGCGAGGCCACCCGGCTGGCCCTGGCGCTGGCCGCGCGGAGCGGCGCGTCCGTGCACCGGGTGCACGAGGTGGGGCCGGCCGTCATCGCCCTGCGCGTGGCCCTGGCCCTGGACCCTGACGAGCCCCTGACGCCCTATACCGAGGTCGCCTGATGAATTTCGCGGGCGTGGACATCACCTGGCGGGAGATCCTGGACATCGCCCTGGTGGCGTTCGTGTTCTACCGCATCATCCTCCTGGTGCGGGGCACCCGGGCGGTGTCGGTGATCTGGGGCCTGGTGTTCATCATCGCGGTGTTCTTCGCCTCGGGCGAGTTCGGGCTCACCACCCTGCACTGGCTGCTGCAGAACTTCCTGGGCTCCTTCTTCCTGGTGGTCATCATCCTGTTCCAGCAGGACATCCGCAAGGCCCTGGCCCAGGTGGGCGCGGGCAGCCTGTGGCGGCGGCGCAAGATCGACGACGAGGACGTGAACCAGATCGTGGCCGCCCTGGTGTCCATGGCCGAGCACCGCATCGGGGCCCTGGTGGTCATCGAGAAGAACGTGCCCCTGGGCGACCTCACAGACCGCGGGGTGCCCATGGACGCGCACATCAGCCGGGACCTGCTCATGTCCGTGTTCTTCCCGGACAACCCGCTGCACGACGGCGCGGTCATCATCCGGGGCGGCCGCATCCTGGCCGCGGCCTGCATCCTGCCCCTGGCCGCGGGGCTCAAAGGCAAGGCCAAGTTCGGCACCCGCCACCGCGCCGCGGTGGGGGTCACCGAGGACACCGACGCCCTGGCCATCGTGGTCTCCGAGGAGCGGGGCGAGATTTCCGCGGCCGTGGCCGGCAAGCTCACCGCGGCCCTGGACGAGGTCCGCCTCAAGCGCGTGCTCAAACGCATCTGGGAGCGCTGATGTTCGCCAACTGGCAATACCGGGTCCTGGCCGTGGTGCTGGCGCTCTTGTGCTGGTACCTGGTCACCGGCCGCGAGAAGGTGGAGACCTGGGTGGAGGTCCCGGTGGAGCTGGTGGGCACGCCCGAGGACCTGTTCGTGCGCGAGGGCCTGGAGTCGCGGCTCAAGGTCCGGCTGCGCGGCCCGCAGGGCATCATCCGCGGCCTGGACCCCCGCGGCTTGGCCTACACCCTGGACATGTCCAAGGCCCAGCCCGGGGAGGCCGTGATCCCCTTCGAGACCGACGCGGTCAAGGCCCCCAAGGCCCTGGAGGTGGTGGAGCTCTCGCCCCAGCGCATGACCCTGGTCATCGATCGGCTCTCCCGCAAGTCCGTGCCCGTGGAGCCGGTGTGGAAGGGCCGCATCGGCGACGACTACCGCCTGGTCAACGCCACCGCCACACCCGCGACGGTGGAGCTGCGCGGCCCGGCCCAGGTGCTGGACCGGCTGGAGGGGGTGCAGACCCTGGCGGTGTCGGTCAACGCCACCGAGCCCCACGCCGTGGCCGCTGACGCGGCCCTGTCCCTGCCCGCCGAGGTGCGGGCCGATCCGGCCAAGGTCCGGGTGACGCTGAATTTCGGGCTCAAGACCAAGGACGTCTGGGTCCGGCTGCCCGTGGAGGTCCTGCCCACGTCGCCCGGGGCCACGGTGCGGCCCGGCACGGTGCAGGTCTACGTGGAGACCCCGGTGACGCTGTTGCGCGAGCCGGGGTTCAAGGAGCGCTTCGGGGCCTACGTGGTCCTGGAGCAGAACGCCACCGCCGGCCGGCGCACCGTGGCCTACCGGCTCAGGCTCCCCCCGGACGTGACCCTGCTCAAGGCGGTCCCGGACGAGGTGGAGGTGGCGGTGGACAACGACAGGAAGTGAGGAAACCATACCCCATGGCGAAACGCATCTTCGGCACCGACGGCCTGCGCGGCCAGGTGAACATCTTTCCCATGCTCCCGGAGCTGGCCCTGCGCCTGGGCCTGGCCGCGGGGCAGCATTTCCGCAACGGCAAGAAGCGGCACCGCGTGCTCATCGGCAAGGACACCCGCATCTCGGGCTACATCTTCGAGACCGCGCTCACCTCGGGCTTCTGCGCCGCGGGCATGGACGTGTACCTGGTGGGGCCCCTGCCCACCCCGGCCATCTCCTTCCTGACCCGCAACATGCGCTGCGACCTGGGCGTGGTCATCTCGGCCTCGCACAACCCCTTCCTGGACAACGGCATCAAGTTCTTCGACTCCCAGGGTTTCAAGCTGCCGGACGCGGTGGAGGACGCCATCTCCGAGATGGTGCTGGACCCCGCGGCCCAGTGGGACTACCCGGCCCCGGAGCAGGTGGGCAAGGCCTTCCGCATCAACGACAGCTCGGGCCGCTACATCGTGTCCCTCAAGCACACCTTCCCGGGCCACCTGTCCCTGGACGGGGTGCGCATCGCCCTGGACTGCGCCAACGGCGCGACCTTCCGGGTGGCGCCCACCATCTTCGAGGAGCTGGGCGCCAAGGTGAAGCGCATGGGCGTGGACCCGGACGGGGTGAACATCAACGACAAGTGCGGGTCCCTGTACCCGGAGATGGTGGCCTCCCTGGTGCGCGCGGAGCACTGCGACATCGGCATCGCCCTGGACGGCGACGGCGACCGGCTCATCGTCACCGACGAGGCCGGCCACATCCTGGACGGCGACCAGATCATG
This sequence comes from Desulfovibrionaceae bacterium UBA6814, assembly GCA_002452635.1. Taxonomy (GTDB): domain Bacteria; phylum Desulfobacterota; class Desulfovibrionia; order Desulfovibrionales; family Desulfovibrionaceae; genus UBA6814. Next base: position 5,280 of record DKEU01000134.1, read on the forward strand.
GCCCTGTGCGCCAAGGACATGCTGGAGCGCGGGGAGCTCGTGGACCGCACCCTGGTGTCCACGGTCATGAGCAACATGGCGCTCGAGGTGTTCATGCGCGAGGCCGGGGGCCGGCTCATCCGTACCCCGGTGGGCGACCGCTACGTGGTGGAGGCCATGCGCAAGACCGGGGCGGTGCTGGGCGGCGAGCAGTCCGGCCACCTCATCTTCATGCGCCACTCCACCACCGGCGACGGCATCCTGGCCGCCCTGCAGCTTCTGCGCATCATGCAGGAGCGGGGCAAGCCCCTGTCCGAGCTGGCCCACCTCATCGAGCCCTTCCCCCAGGTGCTGCAGAACGTGCACGTGGAGCGCAAGGTGCCCTTCGACCAGGTGCCTGCGGTGCAGGAGGCGGTGCGCGCGGCCGAGGCGGCCCTGGCCGGCAACGGCCGGGTGCTCCTGCGCTACTCCGGCACCGAGTCCGTGGCCCGGGTCATGGTGGAGGGCCAGGACGAGGCCCAGGTGCGCTCCCTGGCCGGAGAGTTGTGCGGGGTGCTCGAGGCGCACTTGCGCTAATCACCAGGAATGGTACTGTAAAGCCGCACAGAGCACGCAAGGAGCCGTCAATGGAGATACGCAAGGTGGTGATTCCGGTGGCGGGTTGGGGAACGAGGTCCCTGCCGGCCACCAAGAACATCCCCAAGGAAATGCTGCCGGTCTACAAGAAGCCGGTCATCCAGTACGTGGTCGAGGAGGCCATGCACACCGGCCTCACCGATGTGGTCCTGGTCACCAACCGCGAGAAGCGCATCATCGAGGACCACTTCGACTACAACCTGGTCCTGGAGAACGTGCTGGAGCGGGCCAAGAAAAAGGACCTGCTGGCCGAGGTCCGGGCCGTGGCCGAGATGGTCAACGTCATCACCGTGCGCCAGAAGCAGCAGCTCGGGCTGGGGCACGCGGTGCTCATGGCCAAGGAGGTCTGCAAGAACGACACCTTCGCGGTCATGGTGGGCGACGACCTCATGTTCGGCATGGAGCCCGGCATCAAGCAGCTCGTCGACGTGGCCAAGGCCGAGAAGCTCCCGGTGGTGGGCGTGGTCGAGGTGCCCACGGACAAGGTGAGCCGCTACGGCATCATCGACGGCGAGGAGTTCGCCCCGGGCATCTTCAAGGTCCGCGGGGTGGTGGAGAAGCCCAAGATCGCGGACGCGCCCTCGCGCATGGCCATCGTGGGCCGCTACGTGCTCACTCCGGAGATATTCGACCACCTCGAGAACATGCCCCCGGGCGTGGGCGGCGAGATCCAGCTCACGGACGGGCTGCAAAAGCTGGCCGAGGACAAGGGCCTGCTCGCGGTCAAGCTGCGCGGCCAGCGCTTCGACGCCGGCGACTGGGCCGAGTACCTCACGGCCAACATCTACTTCGCGCTCCAGGACGAGGAGCTGCGCTACGACCTGGTGGTCCGCTTGCAGACCCTCCTGTCCTGCAAGCTCCTCTAGAGGGCGCGCCAGACGAGAGACAAGGCCCCCCGCCCGGTGGACGCCGGCCGGGGGGCTTCTTGCGTAACCGTATTTTCAGCAAGCAAAGCATGTGGTCCATCGCCGTCCCGTCCCCGCCCTATGAGGCCCTGACCTACACGGTGCCGCCGTGGATGGACCCGTCCGCCCTGCGGCCCGGGCTGCGGGTGCTGGTGCCCCTGGGCAAGTCGGTGCGCATCGGGGTGCTCCTCTCCCGGGTGGACGCCGGGCCCGAGGGCGTGGAGCTCAGGGACCTGCTCTGGCCGGCCGAGGAGCGGCCGCTCCTGGACCCGGCAGCCCTGCGCCTCATGGCCGAGCTGGCCCGGCGGCAGATGGAGCCGCCCGGCCGCATCCTGGAGTCCCTGCTCCCGGCCGGCCTGCGCTCGTCGCGCCTGGTGTTTCGGGTCTACGACTCCCGGTTCCCGGCCAGCCTCACCCCCACGGCCCTGCGCGGCCTGCCCGAGGACTTGAAGGCCCAGCTCTGGGCCGCCTGGCAGGAGGGCCGGGTGGGAATTGCGCCCAAGACCCAGGCCGCCCGCGAGGTGCAGGCCCTGGAGCTGGCCGCGGACCCGCCCTGGGCCGTGCGGCCCGGCGCGGCCCGCCAGACCGAGATCCTGGAATACCTCTTCGACCACGGCCGGGTCCCGCGCCGCCGGCTCCTGGCCGACCTGGGGCCGGCCGCGGCCACGCCCCTGCGCAGCCTGCTCACCCGCGGCCTGGTGCGGCTGGCCACCGCGGCCGACGACGCGGACCAGGACACGGCCGTGGGGCCTCTGCCGCCCGAGAACGGGGAGGGGAGCGCCTACGTCCTGACCCCGGGCCAGGAGGCGGCCCTGGCCGACCTGTCCGCGGCCCTGGACCGGGACCGCGCCCGGCCGCGGCTGCTCTTCGGGGTCACGGGCTCGGGCAAGACCCTGGTCTACCTGCGGCTGGCGGAGCAGGCCCTGGCTGCGGGCCGCTCGGTGCTGTTCCTGGCCCCGGAGGTGGCCCTGGCCGTGAACCTGGCCCGGGCCGCCCGGAAGTACTTCCCGGACCGGGAGGTGCGGCTCTTCCACGGCTACCAGGCCCCGGCCAAGCGCGAGGCCGCGTTCCGCGACCTGGCCGCGGCCAGCGGGCCGCAGTTGGTGGTGGGCGCGCGCTCGGCCCTGTTCCTGCCCCTGCGCGACCTGGGCCTGGTGGTGCTGGACGAGGAGCACGACGGGTCGTTCAAGCAGGAGGAGCGGCTGTCCTATTCCGCCAAGGAGGTGGCCTGGTTCCGCGCCCGGGAGACGGGCGCGCTCCTGGTGCTGGGCTCGGCCACCCCGGACCTCAAGACCTTCCACGCCGCGGACCGGGGCGAGGTGGTGCGGGTGGAGATGCCCGGCCGGGTGGGCGAGAGCAGGCTGCCCGGGGTGGAGCTGGTGGACATCCGGGAGCACCCGGCCGACCTGGGACCCTTCGCGCCCGCGACCGTCGAGGCCCTGCGCGCCGTGGTCGGGCAGGGCGACCAGGCCGTGGTGCTGCTCAACCGGCGCGGCTACTCCTCGCTCATGTACTGCCAGGGCTGCGCGGCCGTGGCCAAGTGCCCGGACTGCGACATCGGCCTCACCTTCCACAAGGCCCGGGAGCGCCTGGTGTGCCACTACTGCGGCCGGGCCGAGCCCTTCCCCCGGGTCTGCCCGGCGTGCGGCAACGCCACCTACCTGCCCATGGGCCAGGGCACCGAGCAGGTGGCCGAGGCCTTGGCCCTGGCCCTGCCGCCCGGCACGGGCGTCTTGCGCCTGGACCGCGACTCCACCCGCCGGCCGGGCAGGATGGAGGAAATCCTCTCGGACTTCGCCGCGGGCAAGGCCCGGGTCCTGGTGGGCACCCAGATGCTCAGCAAGGGGCACCATTT
>DKEU01000134.1:8699-9157 GCA_002452635.1 Desulfovibrionaceae bacterium UBA6814
ACCTTCCAACTGCTCGTCCAGGTCTCGGGCCGGGCGGGCCGGGGCGGCAAGCCCGGCCGGGTGCTCATCCAGACCCGCAACCCGGACCACTACTGCTGGAGCTTCGTGCAGTCCGGCGACTACCGCGGGTTCTACGCGGCCGAACTGGAGAAGCGCAAACGCTTCCTGTATCCCCCGTTCTCCAAGCTCGGCCTGGTGCGCATCTCCCACCCCGCGGACCTGGAGAACGGCCGGGAGCGGGTCATGGCCCTGGCCCGCATCCTGGGCCCGCTGGGCACGAAGCACGCGGTCCGCATCCTGGGCCCGTCCCCCGCGCCCCTGCCCATGCTGCGCAACCGCAAGCGCTACCAGTGCCTGCTCAAGGCCCCGGACTGGAACGCGGTCCGCGCCATCTACGCCGCAGTCCGCCACGCCCTGGCCGGCCCGGGCGACCTGCGGGTGGAGCTGGACCTGGACCC
>DKEU01000014.1:0-802 GCA_002452635.1 Desulfovibrionaceae bacterium UBA6814
CCGGTTCCGGGACGCCTACGCCCGGCTCCTGGAGGCCGCCCGCCCGGCCCGGCTCATGCTGGCCACCTATTTCGGGTCCATCGCGCCCAACCTGGGCGAGCTGGCCGGCCTGCCCCTGGACTGCCTGCACCTGGACCTGGCGCGGGCTCCGGAGCAGCTCGCCGGCGTNNCTGAAAAGCCTCCACCCGGACACGGCCCTGTCCCTGGGCGTGGTGGACGGCCGCAACATCTGGCGGGTGGACGCGGCCCGCGCCCTGGCCCTGGTCCGCAGGGCCGCGGACGCGCTCACCCCGGACCGGGTCCTGGTCGCGCCCTCCTGCTCCCTGCTCCACGCGCCCCTGGACCTGGCCGACGAGACCGCCCTGGACCCGGCCATCCGGCAGTGGATGGCGTTCGCCGTCCAGAAGTGCGGCGAGGTGCGCCTGCTGGCCGACGCGGCCCTGGGCAAGGCCGCGCCCGCGGCCCTGGAGGAGAACGCCGCGGCCTGGGCCGCCCGACGGGAGAGCGCCCTCACCCGCGACGCGGCGGTGCGCGGCCGCTGCGCCGGGATCACCCCGGCCATGCTCGGCCGGTCCCGGCCCCACGCCGCGCGCAAGCAGGCGCAGCAGGAGCGCCTGGGCCTGCCGCNNCCTGCCCACCACCACCATCGGGTCCTTTCCCCAGACCGCGGCCGTCCGCGCCGCGCGGCGCAAGTTCCGGCAGGGGGAGACCACCGGGCAGGACTACCGCGCGGCCATGCAAAACTTCATCGCCGAGGCCGTGGCCCGGCAGGAGGAGCTGGGCCTGGACGTGCTGGTGCACG
>DKEU01000014.1:878-7539 GCA_002452635.1 Desulfovibrionaceae bacterium UBA6814
GCTGCGTCAAGCCGCCGGTGATCTACGGCGACGTGAGCCGGCCCCGGCCCATGACCGTGGAGTGGTTCCGTCACGCCCAGTCCCTGACCAGGAGGCCCATGAAGGGCATGCTCACCGGCCCGGTGACCATCCTGTGCTGGAGCTTCGTGCGCGACGACCAGCCGCGCAGCGCCACCTGCCGCCAGATCGCCCTGGCCGTCCGCGACGAGGTGCTGGACCTGGAGACCGCGGGCGCGGCCATCATCCAGATCGACGAACCCGCCCTGCGCGAGGGCCTGCCCCTGCGCCGCGAGGACCACGAGGCCTACCTGCGCTGGGCCGTGGACTGCTTCCGCCTGGCCGCCAACGGGGTGCGCGACCAGACCCAGGTGCACACCCACATGTGCTACGCCGAGTTCAACGAGATCATCGCGGCCATCGCGGAGATGGACGCAGACGTGATCAGCATCGAGGCCAGCCGCAGCCGCATGGAGCTCCTGGAGGCCTTCTCCCGCTTCCGCTACCCCAACGACATGGGCCCGGGGGTGTACGACATCCACAGCCCGCGCGTGCCCCCGGCGGAGGAGATGGCGGACCTGCTGCGCCGCGCCGCCGCAGTCGTCCCGGTGGAGCAGCTCTGGGTGAACCCGGATTGCGGGCTCAAGACCCGCGACTGGCCCGAGACCCTGGCCAGCCTGCGCAACCTGGTGCAGGCCGCGGCCACCCTGCGCCGGGAGCTGGCGTCCGCAGGGGCCGGGGCCCCATGAACTACTACGCGGCCGTGGGCGAGATCGAGGCCCGGCTCCGGGGCGCGGCCCTGCCGCCCCGCACCGCCGGGTTCTTCCGGGCGCTCAAGGCGCTCCTGCTCCTGGGCCGCACCGACCTGGTGGCGTCCCTGTGCCAGGCCTTCGCCCGATCCCTGCCCGCGCCCGGCGCGGGCAGGGGCCTGGCCCTGGAGCCGCCTCCCGGCCCCGAGGCCTTGCGCCCTTCCGGCATCGTCCCGGGGGAGCGCGCCCTGGACAACCTCCTGACCTGCATCGAGCTGGCGCGGCTGCACGCCTCCCGGAGAGAAGCACTGCACGCCGGGCTGTTCATGGTGATCGCCCTATGAAGATACGCACCCTGATGGAGGGCCGCCGGCCCTTCCTGTCCCTGGAGTTCTTCCCGCCCAAGGCGCGGGAGCAGTGGCCCGGATTCTTCGCCAAGGCGGAGCTGCTGGCCCGCCTCTCCCCCCTGTTCGCCTCGGTCACCTACGGCGCGGGCGGGGGAACCCAGGACAACACCCGGGACGTGGCCACCCGGATGCGGCGGCAGCTCGGCCTCCCCACCATGGCCCACCTCACCTGCGTGGGCGCGAGCCGCGACCGGGTGGCCCGTTTCGTGGACGGCCTGCTGGCCGACGGCGTGGACAACGTGCTGGCCCTGCGCGGCGACGCGCCCGCCGCCGCCCTCCCGGACGCAAGCTCGGACTTCGCCCACGCCTCGGACCTGGTGGAGTTCCTGGCCCGGGGCTGGCCCGAGCTGGGCCTGGCCGTGGCCTGCTATCCCGAGGCCCACCCGGAATCGCCCACCGTGGAGCAGGACCTGGCCTGGACCCGGCGCAAGCTCGACGCGGGCGCGGACTTCGGGGTGACCCAGCTCTTCTTCGACGTGCGCCGCTACCAGGACTTCGCCGCCCGGCTGGGCAGGCTGGGCGCGGCCAAGCCCCTCATCCCCGGGGTGCTGCCCCTCTTGAGCATGCAGTCCCTGCACCGCATCCTCTCCCTGTGCGGGGCGAGCATCCCGGTGGCGCTGTACCTCGAACTCCAGGAGGCGCAACAGCAGGGCGGCCCCGCAGCGGTCCGGGCCCGGGGCGTGGACATCGCCCGCCGCCAGATGCGCGAGCTGCTGGCCCTGGGCGCGCCCGGCATCCACCTCTACACCCTGAACAACGCGGACGCCTGCCTGGAGATCCTGGCGGGCGTCCCCGAACTGGCCGGGACCGCAAGCTGAGCCGCCGCCCCACGCAAAAAGCCCCCGGAACCAACCCATCGTGGGGGCTCCGGGGGCTTTTCCGTGGCGGCCGGGGCCGCCTAGTCGTACCGCTCGTCCACCGTGCGCTTGGTCTTGCCGAAGGTGCGGGGCAGGGTGAGCGGGTCCACGATCTCCACCACGGGCCGGGCCATGAGCGCCTTGTGCAGGGTGTTCCCCACCCTGGCCGCCAGGTCCGCGTCGTTGCCGGCCTGGGCCGCCTCCCGCCGCTCCGCCTTGAGCAGCAGGTGGTCCTTGCCCTCCCTGCGGGTCAGCACGATCTGGTACTCGCTGGACAGGTCGGTGAACTTCTCCAGCACCGCCGCGATCTGGCCGGGGTAGATGTTCACCCCGCGGAAGATGATCATGTCGTCGGACCGGCCCAGGATCTTGTCGTGCCGCGGCAGCTTGACCCCGCAGGAACACTCCCCGGGCAGGAGCCGGGTCAGGTCCCGGGTGCGGTAGCGGATCAGCGGCGAGGCCTGCTTGCACAGGGTGGTCACCACCATCTCGCCCACCTCGCCCGGGGCCACGGGCGCGAGGGTCTCGGGGTCCAGTATCTCCAGGATGTAGAAGTCGGCCCAGTAGTGGATGCCCTCGTGCGCCATGCACTCCAGGCCCGCGCCCGGGCCGTACAGCTCGGTCATGCCCGAGATGTCGAAGCTGTGCTCAAGGCCCAGCATCTCCTCGAACCGCGCCCGCATCTTGGGCGAGTGCGGCTCGGCCCCGAAGATGCACGCCTTGAGTTTGAGCTGGTCCCGCAGCCCGTACTTCTCCACCTCCTCGCCCAAGAGCAGCGCCATGCTCGCGGTGGAGCACAGGCAGGTGGTGCCCAGGTCGGTCAACAGCTGCATCTGGATCTCCATGTTGCCCGGCCCGATGGGCAGGGCCATGGCCCCGAAATGCTCGCACCCCAACTGGAACCCCGCGCCCGCGGTCCACAGCCCGTAGCCCACGCACACCTGCACCCGGTCCAGGGTGGTGAGGCCCGCCAGCTCGTAGCAGCGCGCCATCATCACCTTCCAGGCGTCGATGTCCGCCTGGGTGTAGGACAGCACTTTGCGCTTGCCCGTGGTGCCGCTGGACGCGTGGATGCGCACCACCTGCTCCTCGGGCACGGACAACAGCGGCAGGGGATAGCCCGCGCGCAGGTCCTCCACCGAGGTCAGGGGCAGCCGGACGAGGTCGTCCAGGCTCCGCACGTCCCCGGGCGCGACCCCCGCAGCCGAGAGCTTCTCCCGGTAGGCCGGGCACCCGGCAAAGGCGTGCTGTACTGTCCACTGGAGCCCTTCCAACTGGATGCGGGCCAGTTTTTCGGCGTCCAGGTCGGGAATGAATCGATGCTGCATGAAACCGCTCTCGCTTGCTGAGATAGTGAGAAAACTTGTCGGCACGGTGGAAACAACGTACCAGGGGGCTCGGCCCCGCGGCCGGGAAACCTTGCACCAAAACCCGACGGGCTTCAACTGCGCGCCATGAGCTTCGCGACCCTTTTCCCCCAGTACTTTCCCTGGTTGGCCCTGGTCCTGGGCCTGTGCCTGGGCAGCTTCGCCACCGCCTGCGTGCACCGCTACCTGGCCGGCCAGACCGTGCTCAACCCGCCCCGCTCCTACTGCCCCCACTGCGAGCGCCAGCTCAAGTGGTGGGAGAACATCCCGCTGGCGAGCTACATCCTGCTGCGCGGCCGCTGCTCCTGCGAGCGGCGCGAGCCCATCGGCTCCCGCTACATCGCCCTGGAGGCCCTGTCCGGGGCCTTCGCCCTGGCCTTCGCCCTCAAGTGCGGCCCCAGCCCGGCCTTCCTGGTCTACGTGGCCTTCACCACCGCCCTGCTCATCGCCAGCTTCATCGACTTCGCCGAGTACATCCTGCCCGACGGCATCACCCTCACCGGCGCGGCCGCGGCCCTCATCTGCGCCCCGCTGTTCCTGGGGGTCCCGCTCTTCGACTCGGCCCTGGGCGCCATCCTGGGCGCGGGACTGTTCTGGGCCCTGCAGGTGGGCTACCGCCTGCTGCGCAAGGACGAGGGCATGGGCACCGGCGACATCAAGCTCATGGCCCTGCTCGGCGCGCTCAACGGCTGGCAGGCCCTGCCCTTCACCATCCTGGCGGGCTCGGTCTCGGCCCTGGCCGCCTCCCTCTTCTACCTGCGCAAGACCGACGCCCTGGGCCTGAAGACCGCCGTGCCCTTCGGCCCCTTCCTCACCCTGGGCGGCCTGCTCGCCCCCCTGGTGGCCGACCGGGTCACCGCCTGGTACCTGGGCCTGCTCTAGGCCCGGTACCCGGGTACCCTATACCTTCCCCGCCTTAACCGCCGGCTTTTCCCGGATTTTTACCTGTCACGAAAAATAGCATTTTCAATTGTGTTTCTCCAAACATCGTGTATGATTCCCTATGCCGGAAATTCCTACCGGCAAGGTATGGGGCACGTGGCGCCCCCAACGGGAACCGGTTCCGCCGGACCATCGGCAGGCTTCGACCCGGGCGGAGGATTGCCCGGCCGAGAGCCCCGCGACGCCGAGTTCCGCAAGCAAGGAGGACCTCGATGAAAATCCTGCGCCGTGACTTCCTCAAACTCACCGCAGCGGCCGGCGTGGCCGCGGCCTTCGGGGGGCTGGGCTTCAGCCTGTCCCCGGCCCAGGCCGCGGCCCAGGAATTCCGGCTCAAGGGCATGAAGCAGACCACCTCGGTATGCTGTTACTGCGCCGTGGGCTGCGGGCTCATCGTCCACACCGACCCGGTCTCCGGCCGGTCGGTCAACGTGGAGGGCAACCCGGACCATCCCATCAACGAGGGCTCCCGCTGCGCCAAGGGCGCGTCCATCTGGCAGCTGGCCGAGAAGTCCCCCCGGGTGCTCAAGCCCATGTACCGCGCGCCCTACAGCGACACGTGGGAGGAGAAGAGCTGGGAGTGGGTGCTCGACGCCATCGCCCAGCGCGCCAAGAAGTCCCGCGACGCGGCCTTCACGTTCAAGAACGCCAAGGGCCAGGTCGTGAACCGCACCGAGGGCATCGCCCACGTGGGCTCCGCGGCCATCGACAACGAGGAGGCCTGGCTCATCCAGGCGGTCATGCGCCACCTGGGCATCACCTACCTGGAGCACCAGGCCCGCATCTGCCACAGCTCCACCGTGCCCGCCCTGGCCGAGTCCTTCGGCCGCGGCGCCATGACCAACCACTGGAACGACATCGCCAACGCCGACGTGATCCTCATCATGGGCTCCAACGCGGCCGAGAACCACCCCATCTCCTTCAAGTGGGTGACCAAGGCCAAGGAGCGCGGCGCCACCCTCATGCACGTGGACCCGCGCTTCACCCGCACCTCGGCCAAGTCGCACGTCTACGCCCCCATGCGCGCGGGCACGGACATCGCGTTCTTCGGCGGCATGATCAACTACATCCTGCAGAACAACCTGCAGTTCACCCAGTACGTGGCCGAGTACACCAACTGCTCCTTCATCCTGACCAAGAACTACGGCTTCAAGGACGGGATGTTCGCGGGCTACGACGCCGCGACCAACAAGTACGACAAGAAGGCCTGGGCCTTCGAGCTGGACGAGAACGGGGTGCCCAAGAAGGACCGCACCCTCAAGCACCCCCGCTGCGTGTTCCAGCAGCTCAAGCAGCACTACGCCCGCTACACCCCGGAGACGGTCTCCGCGGTCACGGGCACCCCGCTCAAGGACCTGCTCACGGTCTTCAAGACCTACTGCGCCACCGGAAAGCCCAACAAGTCCGCGACCATGATGTACGCCATGGGCCAGACCCAGCACACCGTGGGCACCCAGAACATCCGCGCCATGGCCATGATCCAGTTGCTCCTGGGCAACGTGGGCATCGCGGGCGGCGGCATCAACGCGCTGCGCGGCGAGTCCAACGTGCAGGGCGCCACGGACCACGGGGTGCTCTACCACATCCTGCCCGGCTACCTGGCCACCCCCCGGGCGGCCTGGGACAGCTTCGCCGCGTACAACGAGAAGAACACCCCGGTCTCCAAGGACCCCAAGAGCGCCAACTGGTGGGGCAACTTCCCCAAATACTCGGCCAGCTACATGAAGGCCGTCTTCCCGGCCATGGACCCGGACAAGGCCTACGAGCTCTTCCCCAAGCTGGACGACGGGCAGGACACCTCCTGGCTGGTGCTCTTCGACGAGATGCACAAGGGCCGCTTCACCGGCGCGTTCATCTGGGGCCAGAACCCGGCCTGCGGCGGCGCCAACGCCCACAAGAACCGCGAGGCCATGGGCAAGCTGGACTGGATGGTCAACGTCAACATCTTCGACAACGAGTCCGGCTCGTTCTGGCGCGGCCCGGGCATGGACCCCAAGAAGATCAAGACCGAGGTCTTCTTCCTGCCCTGCTGCGTGTCCATCGAGAAGGAGGGCTCCCTGGCCAACTCCGGCCGCTGGTCCCAGTGGCGCTACATCGGCCCCGAGCCCATGGGCGAGTCCAAGAGCGACGGCGAGATCCTCTGCCTGCTCGGCGCCAAGCTCAAGGAGCTCTACGCCAAGGAGGGCGGCCCCCTGGCCGAGGCCGTGCTGGGCATGAACGTGGAGGGCTGGACCACCGCGGGCCACTACGACCCGCACAAGGTGGCCAAGCTCATCAACGGCTACTTCCTCAAGGACGTGAAGGTCGGGGACAAGGAGTTCAAGGCCGGCACCCTGGTGCCCTCC
>DKEU01000266.1:0-6250 GCA_002452635.1 Desulfovibrionaceae bacterium UBA6814
AGAAGGCCATCCACTGGCGCGCCGCCTCCCGCACCATCTCCCGCCTGCACAAGGCCGCCAACGCCGCGGCCTAGGTAGGCTTCCCACGCCCTTTCCGGCCCGCTGCGCTTTTGCGCAGCGGGCCGTTCCTATTTATCCCCCAGGCTGGCCGGCTCCCGGCGTCTGGATTTACACGCCCGGATGGGCTACATCTGTCCCCGCTGTCTGCAAATCCGTTTCCGCAGGGGTGCCATGTCCCTCAAGATCATCATCGTGGGCGCCGGCGAGGTGGGATTCCACATCGCCCGCCGCCTGGCCGCGGAGAACAAGGAGGTCGTGGTCATCGACCGCAGCCCCCAGGCGCTCAAGCGCATCGTGGAGTACGCCGACGTCCAGGTGGTGGAGGGGCCGGGAAGCTGCCCCTCGACCCTGCGTGCCGCAGGCATCCACGAGACCGACATCCTGCTCGCGGTCACCGACTCGGACGAGACCAATTTCATCGCCTGCACCATCGCCAACGCGCTCAATCCCAACATCACCAAGCTCTCCCGCATCCGCAACGAGGAGTACATCGAGTTCCACGAGAACATCCTGAACATCGGCAAGGTGATCAACCCGGAAGAAGAGGTGATCAAGACCATCCTCCAGTTCATGGACGTGCCCGGGGCCGTGGACATCAGCCAGTTCGCCGGGGGCCGCATCAAGCTCATCGGCGTGCGGGTGGGCGACGGCCCCCTGGTGGGCCGCAAGCTCATGTACATCCGCCAGGCCGTGGGCGGGTTCGGGCTCCTGGTGGCGGCCATCATCCGGGGCGAGCAGCTCACCATCCCCTCGGGCGGCGACGAGATCCGGCCCGGCGACCTGGTCTATTTCGTGTGCGACGACGAGCATGTGTACGAGGCCATGGCCCTGTTCGGCCGGCGCTCGCACCAGGTGAAGAACGTGCTGGTGGTGGGCGGCGGCAACATCGGCCTGCGCCTGGCCCGGGAGCTGGAGGGCACCGCGCTGCGGGTGCGGCTCCTGGACCGCGACGCCGACCGCTGCCAGTACCTGGCCCAGGAACTGGACCGCACCGTGGTGCTGGAGGGCGACGGCACGGACCAGGACCTTCTGCTCGAGGAGAACGTGGGCGGCATGGACATGGTGGTGAGCCTCACCGGGCACGAGGAGACCAACGTGCTCATCTCCATGCTGGCCAAGAGCATGGGGGCCAAGAGCGTCATCACCCGCATCAACAAGTTCGCCTACCTGCCCCTGGTGCGCACCATCGGCATCGAGCACACCGTGAGCCCGCGCCTGTCCGCGGTGAACTCCATCCTGCGCTACATGCGCCGGGGCAAGGTGCTGACCACCGCCTCCATCCGGGGCGAGGAGGCCGAGGCCATGGAGGCCGTGGCCCAGGAGAACTCCGAGGTGGTGGGCAAGTCCCTCAAGGACCTGAAGCTTCCCAAGGGCGCGCTGGTGCTCTCCATCCAGCGTGGGGAGGACGTCATCTTCCCCACCGGCGATGCGGTGATCCTGCCCCAGGACCGGTTCATCATCCTTTCCACCCGCAAGACCATCGAGAAGGTGGAGAAGGCCCTCACGGTCAAGCTGGAGCACTTCTAGATGCGCCGGGGCGAAAGGGCATAGCATGCGCTGGCGCTACGTGCTGCACGTGGTGGGGGCCATCCTGGTCTGCGTGAGCCTCACCATGCTCACGGCCCTGGGGTTCTCCTCCTACTACAACGACCACGGCATGCTGCCGCTCCTGAAGTCCATCGCCGTGTCCCTGGTTGCGGGGGCCGGCTTGTATTTCCTGTGGCCCCGCAACGGCAGCCACGCCATGAGCCACCGCGAGGGCATGGCCGTGGTGGCCCTGGGCTGGGGCGCGGCCGGGGTGGCCGGCGCCCTGCCGTTCTGGTTCGGGGACATGCTGCCCACCTTCACGGACTGCGTGTTCGAGTCCATATCCGGGTTCACCACCACCGGGGCCTCGGTGCTGGCCAACATCGAGGCCGCACCCAAGGGCCTGCTCTTCTGGCGCAGCATGACCCACTGGCTGGGGGGCATGGGCATCATCGTGCTGTCCCTGGCCATCCTTCCCTTCCTGGGCGTGGGCGGCATGCAGCTCTACAAGGCCGAGGTGCCCGGGCCGGTGCCGGACAAGCTCAAGCCGCGCATCAAGGACACCGCGGTGATCCTCTGGCAGGTGTACCTGCTCTTCACCGTGCTCCAGGCGGTGCTGCTCATGCTGGGCGGCATGGACTTGTTCGAGTCCCTGTGCCACACCTTCGGCACCATGGCCACGGGCGGGTTCTCCACCCGCAACGCCTCGGTGGGGCACTACGACAGCGTGTATTTCGACGTGGTCATCACCGTGTTCATGGTCCTGGCGGGCATGAACTTCTCCCTGCACTACCAGCTGCTCAAGGGCCGGCCCGGCAACATGTTCAAGGACGGGGAGTGGCGGTTCTTCATGGCGGTGTTCGCGGTCTTCACCCTGATCACCGCCCTGGTGCTGTGGGGCAGGAACTACGACTCGTTCTGGACCTCGCTCCGGCACGGGGCCTTCCAGGTGGCCTCCATCCTCACCACCACCGGGTTCGCCACCCAGGACTACGAGCTGTGGCCGGCCCTGCCCCAGAGCCTGCTCCTCATCAGCATGTTCCTGGGCGGCTGCGCCGGGTCCACGGGAGGCGGCATGAAGTGCATGCGCATCCTGCTCCTGCTCAAGCAGGTCTCCCTGGAGCTCAAGCGCCTCATCCACCCCCGCGCCATCATCCGGGTCAAGCTGGGGGGCAAGAACGTGCCCCCGGACGTGATCAGCTCCATCACCGGGTTCTTCGTGCTCTACCTGGGGCTGTTCATCGTCTCCTCCCTGGTGGTGGCGGCCCTGGGCGTGGACCTGGTGTCCTCCTTCGCCGCGGTCACCGCCTGCATCGGCAACATCGGCCCGGGCATCGGCAGCGTGGGCCCCACCGAGAACTACGCCCACATGCCCCTGGTGGCCAAATGGGTGCTCACCATGTGCATGCTCCTGGGACGACTGGAAATTTATACCATCGTGGTGCTCTTCGTGCCCGAGTACTGGCGGAAGTAGCCGTCGTTGCACTCCTCTCGCCACAGGTGTAAGGCAAGCACCCATGGCAACCCGCTGGGTCACTCCCTACACCCTGCCCATCCTGTCCTTCGCCGTGGTCATCGCAGCCGGGGCCGCGGTGCTGCACCATCCCGCCAGCCTGGCCCAGGGGCCCAGCTCCTGGGTGGACGCCCTGTTCACCGCCACCTCGGCCACCTGCGTCACCGGGCTCGTGGTGAGCGACACCGGGACCTTCTATACCCGGTTCGGCCAGGACGTGATCCTGGGCCTGATCCAACTCGGCGGCCTGGGGGTCATGACCTACACCAGCCTGGTGCTCTACCTCTGGCGGCGCAAGGTCTCCATCACCGACCGGGTGGCCGTGGGCCAGAGCCTGCTGCACGACCCCAGCTTCGCCCTGGGCAGGTTCCTGGTGCGGACCGTGGCCGTGGTGCTGGCCATCGAGGCCGCGGGCGCGGCCGGGCTCTACCTGAGCACGGGCGGGGGGATCGACGCGTACTCCGCCGTGTTCCACGCCATCTCCGCCTTCTGCAACGCGGGCTTCTCCCTGTACGGGACCAGCCTCGTGGCCTGGAAGGGGCACTGGGGCGTGAACCTGGTGATCATGGTCCTCATCGTGCTGGGCGGCCTGGGCTTTTCCGTGCTCCTGGAGGTGTTCTCCCTGGGCACGGGCCGGCGGCGCACCCTGCGGGGTCAGCCCCTGTTCACCTGGCACACCCACATCGTGCTCAAGACCAGCCTGTTTCTCATCCTGGGCGGGGCGTGCTTCATCTTCGTGGCGGAATACCTCATGCAGCCGACGGTCGCCCCGGTGCACGTGGAGGTGCTCACCTCCCTGTTCCAGTCCGTGACCTGCCGCACCGCCGGATTCAACACCGTGGACATCGGCAAGATGACCAACGTCTCGCTCATGGTCATGATTGCCCTCATGTTCATCGGCGGGTCGCCGGGCTCCTGCGCCGGCGGCATCAAGACCACCACCTTCCGGGCCCTGGCCGCCTTCGTGGGCTCGCAGCTCCGGGGCCGGCGCCAGGCCGTGGCCGGCCGCTTCGCCGTGGACAACGAAACCCTGAACAAGTCCCTGACCCTGACCATCTTCGCCCTGTCCATCGTGGCCGCGGCCACCATGCTCCTGTCCGTGACCGAGGTGGGCCTGTCCGAACACGACGCTTCCCGGGGCTCGTTCATCGAACTGCTCTTCGAGGTGGTCTCGGCCTTCGGCACCGTGGGCCTGTCCACCGGGGTCACCGCGACCCTGAGCGACGCGGGCAAGATCATCATCACCCTGGTCATGTTCATCGGCCGGCTGGGTCCCATCATCTTCCTCCAGGTGCTCCAGGACGTGCAGCGCCGGGAGAACTTCCTCTGGCCGGAAAACTCGTTAATGGTAGGCTAGCGAGGGCGCACCATGAAGAAAGCGAAACTTCAGATAGGCATCGTGGGCCTGGGCAAGTTCGGCTTCGTGCTCGGCCAGTTCCTCACCGAACTGGGGCACGAGGTGGTGGCCCTGGACGACGACCCGGAGCACGTGCGCCGGGCCAAGGACATTATGACCCAGGTCTACCAGGGGGACGGCACCGACCCCTCGGTGCTCTCCCAGCTCGGGTTCGCGGACTTCGCCCACGTGGTGGTGAGCGTGGGCGAGCGCATGGAGGCCAGCATCCTCATCTGCCTGCACCTCAAGGAGCTGGGCGTGCAGGACATCTGGGCCAAGGCCGTGTCCTGGGAGCACGAGAAGGTGTTGCGCAAGATCGGGGTGAACGAGGTCTTCTTCCCGGAGCGCTACGCCGCGCGCCAGATGGCCCAGCGCATCACCGTGCCCGGGCTCATCGAGTACCTGCCCTTTGCCCAGGGCGTGCTGGTGCAGAAGCTCACGGTGGACGAGTGGGCCGGCCAGACCCTGCGCGAACTGAACCTCACCAACCGCTTCCGGGTCCAGGTCCTGGCCGTGCGCAAGCATGAGGACAAGGACTACATCTACCTGCCCCAGGCCGACCAGATGGTGGACAAGGGCGACGAGCTGGTGGTCATGCTTCAGGAGGAGATGATTCCCAAGATCAAGCCGTAGCTCGTCGATTTACAACGCGAATTTCAGCGCCGGCACGCCGGAGAGCAACCCCAGCTTCACGCAATGCTCGGCGTAGAGGGCCAGGCCCGCCCGGGCCGCGGGGCCCAGGTCGTAGTCCAGGTAGTGGAAGTAGTTGTCCATGGCGCGGCGGCTGATCCAGGCGGACAGGTCGTCCCGCGTCGCGATCTCGTCCATCGAATCCGTGCAGTTGGCCTTGCAGTGGAGCAGGGCAGTGTGCACCTCGGCCAGCAGTTCTTTCTGGGACGCGCTCAGGCCCCGCCGCACGATCCACACCGCGAACACGCAGGGCAGGCCGGAGTAATCCTGCCAGGCCTGGGCCAGGTCGATGACGCGCCAGCCCGCGGGCTTCTCCAGCCAGCAGCGCAGGGCGTGGTTGCCTATCTCCATGAAGGGCCGGTCCTGGGCCGGGCCCGCGCCGGGCTCCATGGCCTCCCAGCGGGCCGGGGGCAGCTTCCAGGCGAACTCCCAGAGCACCTTGAGCAGGGCCGACGAGCTGGCCGAGGCTGCGGACAGCCGCACCACGTTGCCGGTGCGGGCCATGAAGGCCGGCAGCTCGGCCAGGGGCACCGGGGAGAGCAGGAGCACGCTCTGCACCGGACCGTGGGACGCGGTGATGGACAGGTCCGGGAGCAGTTCGTAGCGCTCGGCGTGCTGCAAATACTCGAAGGCCGAGGCCGGGGCCGCGTCCAGGCTGGCGTCGGCCAGGCCGGCGTTGAGCTGGGAGGGATGGCCCAGCACGTACTGCACCACCTCCGAGGGCGGGAAGGCCCGCTTGAGCGTGTGGAACAGGGGCAGGACGTTCAGGTAGTCGATCTGGCCGATGCGCAGGCGGGCGGGGCTCATGGCGGGTCTCCGAAGGGCAACGGGGTTCCGGGGCGGCCCAGGTCGCAGCGCAGGGGCGTGGAGGTGATGCCGTTGACGGTGCGCTCCTCCCCTGTGGGCGCGAATCCCAGGCGCAGGTAGGCCTCCCGGGAGTTGGGCGAGGCGTTGACCGTGAGCCCCTCCACCGCCGGGTCCAGTTCGCGGCAGCGCCGGGCCGCTCCGGCCAGGAGCCGCCGGGCAAGGCCCTGGCGCTGCGCCGCGGTGCGCACGAACAGGAA
>DKEU01000266.1:6273-15413 GCA_002452635.1 Desulfovibrionaceae bacterium UBA6814
GGCCGCCAGGCAGAAGTGCCCCCGGGCCAGGCGCTTGGCCAGGGCTTCGGCCGTGGCGAAGGACAGGAACTCGGCCACGCCCTCGGGGCTGAAGCAGGGGGCCACCCAGCGGGTGAAGGTCTCGCGCACCAGGGCCATGGCCGACTCCTCCTCGCCCGGCCGCAAGGGCCGGATGGTCCACTGGGAATGGACGCGCAGGACGGCGGGGGNNGGAGTCGGCGGAAGCGGGCATGCGTGGTCCTGTCCTGAAAAAGAAAGGCCCCCGGCCCTGGAGCCGGGGGCCTTGCGCGTTACGGAACTAGGCGAGCTGCTTGAGCAGGGTGTCCTTGATGGAGTCGATGGAGCCCTCGCCGTTCAGTTCGATGTAGGTGAAGCCGGCCTTCTTGGCCATGTCCTTGTAGAAGTAGGACGCGGCCAGGGTGCCGGTCTTGGTGTCGTAGTAGATGTCGTGGCGCTTGTCGATGGCGCCCTCGTCCTGGTCGTCGGCGCGGGCGGACAGGTCGCCGCCGCACACCCGGCACTTGTCGCCGTTGGGCTTGATGGCGTCGATGAAGATGTTGTTGGGATGGTTGTTGTCGTTCTTGCACAGGCGGCGGCCCATGATGCGGTTCTTGGCCACCTGGCGGGGCAGCAGGATCTCGATGACGTAGTCCAGCTTCACGCCGTCCTTCTGCAGGGCCTCCCAGAGCTTCTGGGCCTGCACGATGGAGCGGGGGAAGCCGTCCAGCAGCCAGCCCTTGGCGCTGGAGTTCTTGAGCACGTCGAGGACCATGGGGATGGTGATGTCGTCGGGCACCAGCTCGCCGCGGTCGATGTACTCCTTGGCCTTTTTGCCCAGCTCGGTGCCGCCGCCGATGTGCTTGCGGAAGATGGCCCCGGACTCGATGTGGTCCACGTCGTATTTCTTCTTCACCAGGGCGCCCTGGGTGCCCTTGCCGCTGCCGTTGGGACCGAAGATAAGGGTATTCACGCTGTGCCTCCTCGAAGTGTTCTAATGCGTAAAAAATTTCACAAGCTCTTACCCCCCGCCCCCCAGGCTGTCAATGCGCGCCCGCGGGAAAAGGCCGTCCAGCCTTATTCTAGGGAAAAGACCACCACCCCGCGCTCCATCCGCGCTGACTTGCGGCCCGGGAACTGGACCGTCTTGCCCCCGACCCCGGCCTGAACCGCTTCGTCCAGGCGCAGCAGGTTGTCCAGGAGCGGCTGTCCCGGCCCTAGGCGCTCCAGGCTGGCCTTGAACAGCCGCAGCCGCAGGGCGCGGGGCAGGGCGGCCAAGGCCGCGCAGGACAAGGTGATGCTGCCGTCCGCCTCGGGCACGGGCGCGCCGCACGCGGTATCGAACAGCTCCTTGTCCAGATTGGCCAGCCGCCACAGGCCCGCCGCGGCGTCCAGGTAGGCCGGATTCTCGGCCCGGAGCAGGGGCAGGATGGACGCGCGCACCCGGTTGCGCAAAAAGGCCGGGTCCGTATTGGAGGCGTCCGTGGCGTACGAGGCGTCCAGCCAGGCCAGGAAGTCCAGCACGTCGGCCTTGGGCGTGAGCAGCAGGGGCCGCAGCAGGGAGCGCTCCGGGTCGAGGGCCGCCATGCCGCCCAGGCCGGGCCAGCCCGCGCCGCGGATGAGGCGCATCACCTGGTCTTCGGCCAGGTCGTCCAGGGTGTGGCCCAGGGCCAGGGACGCCTTGGGGTGTCCCTCCAGGCACTCGGCGAAAAAGGCGTAGCGCAGCTCCCGGCCGGCCTCCTCGACGCCGATGCCGCGCTCGGCGGCCAGGGCCGCGGTGTCCACCGCGCAGGAGGTGAAGGGAATCCCGAGACCGGCGCAGAGCAGTTCGGCCTGGTCGGCCTCTTCGGCGGACTCGGGCCGCAGGCCGTGGTCCAGGTGGGCGGCTTGCAGGGAGAACCCCAGGCGCGGGGCCAGGCATTCCAGGCAGAGGAGCAGGGCGGTGGAGTCCGGCCCGCCCGAGAAGCCCACCACCACGACCGAGTCCGTGAGGTCCACGGCCAGGTCCTGGCGCAGGAACCGCTCCACGCCCAGGCAGAAGTGCGCGGCGCGGGGCGGCAGGCCTTGCAGGCGCAGGGGGAGGTCGATGCCGTCGAGCATGGTGGATGCAGCCTACCTCAAGCGGCCGGGAGAGAAAACCGTGCAGTTGTCCCAGGTCCCGCCGTCATCGTCCCGTTTTCGTTACGTTTCGTCGCACAATTGCCCGCTGGCCCGAGGAAGAACCTCAGGCATTCGAAAAAATCTATAATATCAAACTATTATATTATACGCAACAATGGCACATGGATTGCTGAGCGGGCATAGGCTGGTGCGCCATACCGGACAACGGATCCAAAAGGCGGACGTGTCGCGTGTGTCCATATACGGCTATCATCGCGGTATCGCTGAAAAACCTCACCCAACCTTCGACATCCTGGTGCTGGCCGCGGATTTTCCTTCCCTGCCTCCCGGCCGGTAGGCGGCCGCCGTTTCCACCTCCACAACGGCGCCCGGGCGAACCCTTCCGGCGGGGGGGCAGGCTCCGCAGCCTGGCGAACAGCACAACATAGGGAGAATCCGACAGGGTGTTCGTCATCTTGGGTTTGATCGCCTTGGGAGTGGGGGTCCTCATCGGCACCGTGGGTGTGGGCGGGGTCTTGGTCATCCCCGCGATGGTCGCCCTGGGAGGCCTGAGCACCCGGGTGTCCATGGCCACCGCGCTATTCAGCTTTTTTTTCACCGGAACTCTGGGCACCTTCCTGTACCAGCGCCGGGGCAGCATCGACTGGAGAACCACCGCGCCGCTGTGTCTGGGCGTGGTCAGCTTTGGCTATGTCGGCGTGATGGCCAATTCCGTGGCCGACCCTGCTTTGCTCAATTTCATCCTCTCGCTCATCATCATCTTTTCCGGGGTGTTCACCCTGTTGCCCAGCAGCCGGCTCAATCTGTTCAGCCTCTCGGGCAAGTCGCCCTGGTACCTTCCGGCCATGCTGGGCCTGGGGGCCTTCGTGGGATTCTGCGCCGGGCTCACCGGAGTCGGGGGTGGAGTGCTCTCGGTGCCCTTTATGGTGGTCCTGGGCTTCGCGCCTTTGACCGCCAGCGGCACCAGCCAGGTCGTTCAAATCGTAGCCGCAGTGTCCGGAACCATCGGCAACCTGGCCTACGGGAGCATCGATTTCACCATGGCCGCCTGGGTCTCTGCCCTGGAGGTGTGCGGGGCCTTACTCGGGGCTCGCATCGCCCACAAATCGACCTCGCGGCAGCTGCGCGCGCTGGTGGCGGTGGTCTGCATCCTGGTTGGTGCGGTGATCCTGGTGCGGTCCGCCAGGGCCCTGTTCATCGGCTAGGGCGGAGGCCCGCAAGCCGGCCGACGCGCAAAGCCATAGGAGCACGCGACATGGAATTCCTCACCTTGGGACTGATCGCCTTGGGAGTGGGGATCCTCATCGGCACCGTGGGCGTGGGCGGGGTCCTGCTCATTCCCGCCATGGTCGCCCTGGGGGGCCTTAGCACCCAGGTGTCCATGGCCACCGCCTGTTCAGCTTCTTCTTCACCGGAACCCTGGGGACCTTCCTGTACCAGCGCCGGGGCAGCATCGACTGGGGCATCACCGTGCCGGTGTGCCTGGGCGTGGTCTGCTTCGGCTACGTAGGCGCGCTGGTCAATTCCTCGGCCACCCCGGCCCTGCTCGATTTCCTTCTCTCGCTCGTCCTCATCTTCTCCGGGGTGTTCACCCTGCTGCCCTGTAGCCGGCTCAATCTGTTCAGCATCTCGGGCAAGTCACCCTGGTACCTTCCAGCCATGCTGGGCCTGGGCTCCTTCGTAGGGTTCTGCGCCGGGCTCACCGGGGTCGGCGGTCCGGTGCTCTCGGTGCCCTTCATGGTGGTTCTGGGCTTCGTGCCCCTGACCGCCATCGCCACCAGCCAGGTCGTCCAGATCGTGGCCGCAGTGTCCGGGACCATCGGCAACCTGATTTACGGGAGCATCGACTTCACCATGGCTTCTTGGGTCTCGGCTCTGGAGGTGTCGGGGCCGTGCTTGGGGCGCGCATCGCCCACAGATCGACCTCGCGACAGTTGCGCGCCCTGGTGGCGGTGGTCTGCATCCTGGTCGGCGGGGTGATTCTGGTGCGGTCCGCCAGGCCCCTGTTCCTCGGCTAGGACAGAGGCCGTCGGCGCAGCAGAGATGAGGGATGAGGGATCGGGCGCGGCGCTCTCGGCCAGAGGCTAGGTGGGTATGTCCAGCTCCCGCAAGAGGGTGTCCAGGGTGTCCATGCCCCAGGCGCGCTGGGCCGGGTTGGCGTAGGCCACGCAGGAGCAGCGCAGCCGGCCGCGGGCGCGCACCAGCAGCTCCAGGGACAGGCCCTCGTCCAAGAGCTCCAGGGACAGGACGTGGGGGCCGCACTCGGGCGCGTGCTCCAACTGCTCGGCGCTGAGCAGGTTGGGGGGCACGGTGAACCAGTACAGCCCGTCCATGCCCGAGCCCTGGCCCCGGGCGTCCAGGACGCGGGCCAGGCGCTCCACGTGTTCGCGTTGCAGGTCCTCTATTCGGTATGTCCGCACGCGGCGTCCTCCCCGTTGTCCCCGGTCCCGTTGCCGCCGGCCGCGGTCCGCCCCAGGGGCACCACGTTGGAGCGCCGCTCCGCGTGGGCGTCCTCGGGCGCCGCCTCCTCGTCCAGGTTGAACATGCGGCGGGCGAGGTCGATGTACTTGCGGGACACGCCTTCCTCCATGGCCCGGCGGCGGAGGAAGGTGATGGGCTCGTGGTAGAGCTTGCGCACCATGGAGGAGACCAGGAACTCCAGGGCCTTGCGGGTCTCCTCCGGGGTGTCCGGCCCCAGGCGCTTCAGGGTCTTCTCCAGCTCGCGGCAGGCCACGTCCTCGCCCTTGGCCAGCAGGTCCTTGATGGTGGGGGTGAGGGCCAGGGAGTCCAGCCATTCCCCGAACCGGCCGGTCTCGGCCTCGATGATGGCCTCGGCCTTGACCGCCTCCTCCCGGCGCTGGGCCAGGTTCTCCTCAACCACTTCCTTCAGGTCGTCGATGTCGTAGAGGTAGACGTTGTCCAGGGCGTTCACGTCCGGGTCCACGTCCCGGGGCACGGCGATGTCGATGAAGAACATGGGCCGGTTCTTGCGCTGCTTGAGCACCGGCTTCACGTCCCGGGCGCGGATCACCGCGGTAGGCGCGCCGGTGGAGGAGATGATGATGTCCACCTCGGGCAGGCGGCGGAACAGCTCCTCGAACACGATGGGCCGGCCCTTGAACCGCCGGGCCAGCTCCTCGGCCCGCTCGAAGGTGCGGTTGGCCACCAGGATCTCCCGGATGCCGGAGTTCACCAGGTGGGCCGCGGCCAGCTCCGCCATCTCGCCCGCGCCGATGAGCATGGCCGTGTAGTCGCGCATGTCGCCGAAGATCTTCTTGGCCAGCTCCACCGCGGCGTAGGAGATGGACACCGCGGACGAGGCGATGCCGGTCTCGGTGCGCACCCGCTTGGCCACGGAAAAGGCCTTGTGCAGCAGGCGGTTCACGATGACCCGGGCGGAGCCGTGCTCCACCGCGTCGCGGTAAGCCTCCTTGAGCTGGCCCAGGATCTGGGGTTCGCCCACCACCAGGGAGTCCAGGCTGGCGGCCACGCTGAACAGGTGGCGCACCGCGTCCAGGCCCTGGTGCACGTACACGTGGGGCCGCAGGCGCTCCAGGTCGCCCTCGCAGTGCTTGGCCCAGAAGGCCATGAGCCGCTCGGCCGCGTCTTCGCTGCGGTCCACCACGGCCAGCATCTCCACCCGGTTGCAGGTGGACAGGGTCAGGGCTTCGCGTACCGGGCCCGCGTCCGTGACCAGGCCCAGCTCCATGGTGTTGCAGGCGGCCAGGGCGAAGGTCTCGCGCACCTCCACGCCCGCGGTCTTGTGGTTCAGGCCGATGAGGTAGATGTCGGTTTCGTGGGGCATGGTCACGGGGTCACGCTGTGATGGGTGGGCAGAAGGAAGTTCATCCCCAGCATCACGAGGCAGAGGACGAACACGAACATGGCCAGGGCCGCGGGCTTGCGGCCGCGCCAGCCGGCGGCCAGGCGCTGGTGGAACAGGTAGGCGTAGCACAGCCAGATGGCCACCGGCGCGATGGTCAGGAAATTCCATTGCAGGGTGCGGCCCCAGGTGAACCAGCCCCAGACGAACCCGGCCAGCAGGCCCAGGGTGTACAGGGGGAAGCCCAACACCACGGCCCAGTGGTTGGCCGCGTCCAGGGCCGAGAGGGAGGGCATGTCCTGCTGGAACCCGGAGAGTTTCTCCTTGGTCTTGATGCGCTTCTCCAGGTTGATGAACCAGGCCCCGGCCCCGAAGGCCATGGTGAGCAGGGCGATGCTGGCGAAGAGCGAGCCGATGTGCAGGGCGAAGAAGGGCCCCACCAGGGCGGTGGGGAGCACCACCTTGGCGGTGAAGGCCAGGGAGGCCAGGAACAGGATGAGCGCCAGGGGCGCGGCGGTGAGGGCCAGGAACTCCATGTGCATGGCCCGGCGCACGATGAAGAAGGTGAGGAGCAGGGCCCAGGAGAGCAGGCTCAGGTAGAAGGGCATGTGGGACAGGGCCGCTCCGCCTTCCGCCGCCACCCGGGCGATGATGCCCAGGGTGTGCAGGCTGAAGCCCGCCGCGGCCAGGATGGAGGCCGCGCGCTTCAGGCCGGCCCGCCGTCCCAGCATGCCGGCGATGAACAGGGCGCTCACCGCCAGGTAGAGCAGGGCCACCAAAGGCCGCAGGTGGTCAATCCAGTCCATGGGTCAACTCCTCGATGTGCGGGGCCAGCGGTGCGGGCAGAAGCTCGCCCAGCACGGCCCGGGCCCGCTCCAGGTCCCCGGCGGCCAGGGCCGCCCCCAGGTCCGAGCGGACCAGGGCGCGGAAGAGCGGGGCGTTGTCGTCGCTGTCCTGGCCCAGGCCCAGGACCAGGGGCCGCAATCGCTCCATGAACGCGGCCAGGGCCGCCCAGCGGGGCAGCACCTCGGCCTCCAGCTCCTCCCGGAGCAGGCGGGCCAGGGCCGGGCTGCCGCCGGCCGTGGACACGGCCAGGGTCAGGCCTTCCCGGCTGGCGCTGGCCGGCACGATGAAGCCCGAGGCCGCGGGATCGTCCGCGCAGTTCACCGGGATTCCCCGCGCTGCGCAGAGCCGGGCCACCTCGGCGTTGGCCGCGGGGTCCGAGGACGCGGCAAAGACCAGGGCGCGCCCCTCCAGGTCGTCCTCCCGGAAGGGACGTTTCACGTACATCACCATCGGGTCGTGGGGCAAGCCCGAGTTGGGCGCAAGGCCGGGGTCCAGGACCAGGATTTCCGCGGGCCGGCGGCCCGGGTCCAGGGCCAGGAGGCCGGCCAGCTTGCGCCGGCCCACCCGGCCCGCGCCCACGATGAGGCAGCGGCGGCCGGAAAGGTCCAGAAAGGCCGGGTAATAGCGCATGGGGAGGGCATACCAGAAGAGGGCACCGGGGGGAAGCGGCCGGCGCGGCCCGGCTTGCCCAGCCCCGGGCTTTGCGGTAGGTTTCGGGAAATCACGGAACTCCTGGAAATCCCGATGCATCCCCATCCCCCGGCCCCTGCCCCGTCCCGCGCCCTGGTGGTCCAGTTGGCCCGCCTGGGCGACCTGCTCCAGACCACGCGCCTGGTGCGGTCGCTCCAGGCCGCCGGCACCCAGGTGCACCTGGCCGTGGACCACTCCCTGGTCCGGGCTGCGGAGCTGGCCTTTCCGGGCGTGGTGGCGCACGGCCTGCCCGCCCACCGCGCGGGCAGCCCCGGGGCCGGGGAACTGCTCGCGGACCTGCTGCCCCGGCTGCACGAACTGGCCTCCGCCGGGTTCGGCCGGGTCTACAACCTGAATTTCTCGGGCCTGAACCTGGCCCTGGCCAGCCTGTTCGACCCGGCCCTGGTGCGCGGCCACCGGGTGGAGCAGGGCCAGCACCACATGGACTCCTGGACCAGGCTGGCCTTTCGCTGGACCCGGCACCGCCGTTTCGCCGGGCTCAACCTGGTGGATCTCTGGGGCTGGCTGGCCGACGCGCCCTTGCCGCCCGGCGAGGTGAACCCCGTGGCTCGGCCCAAGGGCGGGGGTTTGGGGGTGGTCCTGGCCGGCCGGCATTCGCGGCGCTCGTTGCCCGCCAGAACCCTGGCCCCCCTGGTGCACGCCGTGGCCAAGACCACCGGGGCCAGGCAGGTGAAGCTCCTGGGCACGGCCGGGGAACGGCCCCTGGCCCGGGAGTTGGCCGCGTCCTTCCCCCCGGCCCTGTCCGGCATCACCAGCGACCTCACGGGCCGCACCTCGCTTTCGGGCCTGTTCGAGGAAGTGGCGGGCCTGGACCTGGTCATGTGCCCGGACACCGGCACCATGCACCTGGCCGCCCACCTGGGCGCGCCGGTCATGGCCTTTTTCCTGTCCTCGGCCTGGTGCTACGAGACCGGCCCCTACGGCCTGGGCCACCGGGTGTGGCAGGCCGCGGCCGAGTGCGCGCCCTGCCTGGAGAGCGCGCCGTGCAGCGCGGACCTGGCCTGCCTGGCCCCGTTCACGAGCCGGGAGCTGCTGCGCCACCTGTCCGGCAACCCGGAGTTCGAATACCCGCCCGGGCTCCTGGGCCTGGTCTCGGCCCTGGACCTGGCGGGCTGCACCTACCGGCCGGTGCTGGGCGAGGACGCACAGGCCCGGGAGCGGGCCGCGTTCCGCGCGCTCATGGCCGAGCGCCTGGGCCTGGGCGTGGCCAGCGGGCCGTCCGCGGAGTTCGCCTCCCTGTTCCTGCACGAGAGCGACTGGATGCTGGACGAGTCGCCCGGCCGCCCGGACTTCATCGAGGCCGTGGGCTGAAAAACTTCAACCAGTACGTGAGACAATGAACACACCCGCGCGCGTGCTCCTGGTCCTGCCCATGTACGGCGGCTCCCTGCCCATCGGCCGCTACTGCGCCGAGGCCCTGGCCCGGCTGGGCCACAGCGTGGAGGTCTTCGCGGCCCCGGCCTTCCACGGGGCGTTCACCGCGCTCAAGGACCTGCGGGTCACCGCGGACCGCCTGGCCTTCCTGGAGAACTCCTTCCTCCAGGTGGTGTCCCAGGCCGTGCTGGCCAAGGCCGAGACCTTCGAGCCGGACCTGGTGCTCTCCCTGGCCCAGGCCCCCCTGAGCCAGCAGGCCCTGCGGCGC
>DKEU01000266.1:15437-20168 GCA_002452635.1 Desulfovibrionaceae bacterium UBA6814
CTGTTCACCTACTGGCGGGCCTTTGCGCCGCTCTACGACTATTTCGCGGTGATCCAGATCGTGCCGTTCTTCGAGCGGCTGCACGAGATCGGCTGCGACAAGGTGCTCTACCTGCCCCTGGCCGCGGCCCCCCAGTTCCACCGGCCCCTGGACCTGACCCCGGTGGAGCGCCGCCAGTTCGGGTCCGACGTGTCCTTCCTGGGCGCGGGCTACCCCAACCGGCGTCGGGCCTTCCTGCAACTGCTGCACTTCGACCTCAAGATCTGGGGCACCGAGTGGGAGGGCGAGCCCGCCCTGGCCGACCGGGTGCAGCGGGCCGGGGCGCGCATCGCGCCCGAGGAGGCGGTGAAGATTTTCAACGCCACTGCGGTGAACCTGAACCTGCACTCCAGCATCCGGGCCGACGAGCTGGTGCCCAAGGGCGATTTCGTGAACCCGCGCACCTTCGAACTGGCGGCCTGCGGCGCGTTCCAGTTGGTGGACCAGCGCGAGCTCATGGACGAACTGTTCTCCCCGGGCGAACTGGAGACCTTCGTGAACCTGGACGAGCTCAAGGAGAAGATCGGCTACTACCTGGCCCATCCGGACGCGCGCGCGGCCATGGCGGCCCAGGCCCGGGAGCGGGTGCTCAAGGACCACACCTACGAGCGCCGCATGGACACGCTCCTGGCCTACATCGCCAAGGACCGGCCCGGCTGGCCCAGGCAGCGCGGCGCGGGCGATCCTTCCCTGGCCGAGCTGCCCGAGGACCTGCGGGAACAGGTGGGCGCGCTCCTGGAGCGGCTGCGCCTGCCTGCGGACGTGCCCTTCGCCGACCTGGTGGCGGCCCTGCGCCGGGAGCAGGGGCAGCTCAGCGACCTGGAGACCTCCATCCTGTTCCTGGACGAGTGGAAAAAGCAGTACGACAAGTCATGAACCCCGCGGTCCTGCGCAGTCTGGAAACCCCGCAGGTGGTGGTGGACCACGCGCGGCTGGCGGCCAACATCGCCCGCATGGCGGACCTGGCCCGGGCCGCGGGCGTGGCCCTGCGGCCGCACGTCAAGACCCACAAGTGCCGGGAGATCGCCCGCATGCAGCTCGCCGCGGGCGCGGCGGGCCTGACCGCGTCCAAGCCGGACGAGGCCCTGGTCTTCATCGCGGACCGCGCGCCCTCGGTCACCGTGGCCTACCCGGTGGTGGACCCTCGCAAGGCGGACCGGCTGCTGGCCGCGGCGCGGGACACGGGCTGCGACCTGCGCATGCTGGCCGATTCGGCACAGGGAGTGGAGGCGTTGGAGGCGGCTGCCGCGCGCCACGCGTTCGATCTGCCGGTGTATCTCAAGATCGACGTGGGCCTGCACCGTTGCGGCCTGGCCCCGGACCATCCTGACCTGCTGCCCCTGGCGCGGCGCATCGCCGGGTCGGGGAGCCTGCGCCTGGCCGGGCTGCTGTCCCACGCGGGCCATGCCTACGGGGCCAAGGACGCGGCCCAGGTGCGGGAGGTGGCGCGGGAGGAGAACCGGCTCCTGAACCAGGTGGCCGGCCGGCTGCGCGCCGCGGGCCTGGACGTGCCGGAGCTGTCCGTGGGCTCCACGCCCACGGTCCTGGCCTGCGACCAGTGGGACGGCATCACCGAGATGCGCCCCGGCAACTACGTGTTCATGGACCGCACGCCCCTGCGCCTGGGCCTGGCCCGGGTGGCGGACGTGTCCCTGTGGGTGCTGGCCACCGTGGTCAGCGCCAACGCGGACTGGCTCATCGTGGACGCGGGCTCCAAGGTCCTGAGTTCCGACGGCGGGGCCCATGGCTCGGACCTGGCCGGCCACGGCCTGGCCCTGCCCCTGGACGCGGGCGACGACCTATCCCAAGCCCTCCCGGTCCTGCGCCTCTCCGAAGAGCACGGCTTCGTGCAGCGGGGCGATTCCAACCTGGGAGTAGGGGACGTGCTGAAAATCCTGCCCAACCACTCCTGCCCGGTGGCCAACCTGGCTGAAGCGCTGACCATCCTGTACCCGGGCGGAGATGTCGAGCTCTGGGCCGTGGCGGCCCGGGGAAAAACCGCCTAAGTCAGCCTTTCAGCGTTACACGTCGAACTTCAGTATACCGCCGCGACGGGAAACCTTGAGCTTGTGCGGCCCCATCCCTTTATTTTTTTCTGCCGGTTTATCTTCAAGATGACTGATATGGCTTTCAATCCTACGGATCTTAGCTTGAAAATCTCTTCTGCTCGGAATCTTTTTTGCAATATCCTCGATACAATGTATTCCCTCCAAAATCATCAGGTCAATGACCCCAGATTGGGCATGCTCGCGATGCCGAAGCCATGTTACTCCATTGGTGGTCGCAGGTCGTTGTTTCTTGACGCAGCTGACAGTATTAGCTCGATCCTCAGGCTTTCCGTCCGACATGACATCCTCCTTATGCTGGATTATTCATCAGTCGGTTCAGCCAGCTTCCGCCGCAGATGCCGCCACCAGGCCGTGAGCCGTTTCTCCATGCCCAGTTCCTTGGGGTGGTAGAAGCGGCGGCCCACCAGGTCTTCGGGCAAGTAGTCCTGCTCCACCCAGCCCTCGGGGAAGGCGTGGGGGTACTTGTAGTCGCGGCCGTAGCCCCATTGTTTCATGAGCTTGGTGGCCGGGTTGCGCAGGTGGATGGGCACCGGCTTCTTGCCGTTGGTCTTGATTTCCTTGGCAGCGTTCAAGTAGGCGGAATACGTGGAGTTGTTCTTGTGGGCCAGGGCCAGGTAGACCACGGTCTCGGCCAGGGGGATGAATCCTTCCGGCATGCCCACGAACTCCACCGCGTGCTGGCAGGACACGGCCATGGGCAGGGCCATGGGGTCGCCCAGGCCTACGTCCTCCGAGGCCGAGAGAATGAGCCGGCGGCAGATGAAGCGCGGGTCCTCGCCGCCCTCCAAGAGGCAGGCCAGGTAGTAGAGCGCCGCGTCCGGGTCCGAGCCGCGGATGGACTTGATGAGGGCCGAGGCCAACTCGTAGTGGGTGTCCCCGCTCTTGTCCCCGCGCAGGATGATCTCGGGCAGAATCCGCTTTATCTCTTCGGGTTGGCGCTGGTCCGGGGTCAGTTGCGCAGCGTACTCCAGGAGATTCAGCAGGGTGCGGGCGTCGCCGCCGGCCACGTGGGCCAGGAAGTCCCGGCTCTCGTCCGGCAGCTCCATCTCCAGGGCCGCTGACCCGCGCTTGGCCACCTGGTCCATCTCTTCCGGCCCCAGGGGCCGCAGCCGCAGCACGTGCAGGCGGGACAGGAGCTGCCGGGTCACGGAGAAGGACGGGTTCTCGGTGGTGGTGGCGAGCAGGGTGATCTCGCCGCTCTCCAGCAGGGGCAGGAAGAAGTCCTGCTGCGCCTTGGAAAAGCGGTGCAGCTCGTCCAGGATGAGGATTTCCTTGTCCGCCAGGCGCTTGCGCAGCTCGGCCAGGCCGGCCTCGGGCGCGGACACCCGCACCCAGGGCTGCAGCCGGGTCTGGGCCATGAGCAGGGCCAGGGTGGACTTGCCGCAGCCCGGCGGGCCGAAGAGCAGCACGCTGGGCAGACGGCCCGACTTGATGAAGGCGTTCAGCTTGGCCCGCAGGTGGTCCTGGCCGATGAACTCGTCCAGGGTCCGGGGCCGGATGCGGTCGGCTAAGGGCTGGTGCATATGGTGTACGAGTGCCAGGAGAATGACGAAAAGTCTAATACTGCAAGCCGCTCAAAAACCGCGAGGGGTAGGCGCAAGAATCCGTCAAGGCCGAAGCCCTTGAGCCGTCAGCGAGTCTTCGAGCGCTACGGCGCAAGAGAGCAGCGCTGTATTGCAAATACGTGAGGGTTTGACGGGTTCGCAGCAACGCAGCCATCGCGGAATTTTAAAGCCCCTTTCGCCCCTGGCGTTAGGGGCTTTTATACAACGCAGGTTGTGTTCAGCGGCTTGCTACCCCTTGGCCCGCGCCCAGAAAGCCAGGCCAAGCGCGGCAAGCGCCGCGGTCTCCCAGCGCAGGACGCCCTGGCCCAGGCTCACGGCCATGAATCCGCCCGATTTGAGGGCCGCGGTCTCCTGGTCGGTGAGCCCGCCCTCGGGGCCGACCACGACCAGGATGCGGCCCTGGGCGGCCAGGTCCACGGGCCGCACCAAGGGGGCCTTGGCCGCCTCGGAGCACAGCCGGCGGCGGTCGAAGCCGCGGCCGAACTCCACCAGGCCGTCCAGCCCGTTCGCGATGACCCCGGACTCGGGCAGGAACAGGTTCCCGCTCTGCTTGGCCCCGGCCACCATCTTGGCGAACCAGCCCTCCTTGGGCTCGTCCGGCGGGTCGCCCTGGCTGCGCTCGGCGCGCCAGAACCACAGGCCGGCCGCGCCCAACTCCACGGCCTTCTCCAGCAGCCAGGAGCGCCGGGCCTGCCGGCTCCAGCCCAGGGCCAGGTGGATCTGGGCCAGGGGCGGCTCGGCCTGGCGCAGCTCCAGGGCCTCCAGTTCGGCCCGGTCCTTGCCGGCCTGCACGATGCGGAATTCGCCCTCGCGGCCGCAGCCGTCGAACAGGCGCAACTCGTCGCCCACGCCCAGGCGCACGGCCTTGAGCGCGTGCCGCGCCTCGGGCCCGTCCAGCACCCAGGGCTCGGCCCAGCGCTCGGGTTCGAGGTAGAAGAGTCTCAATGTTTCACCCCTAGTGCTCCATCTCTTGCAGGCCGTTCAAAAACCGCGAGGGCAAGGCGCGAGAAGACGTCAGACCCGAGCGTATCAGGACATACGTGAGGGTTTGACGGGTT
>DKEU01000046.1:0-299 GCA_002452635.1 Desulfovibrionaceae bacterium UBA6814
GGCCCGGCTCAAGTTCCTCAAGACCCCGGCCACCGAGGCCAGAAAGTGCCAGGACGTGTTCTTCCGCCTGGCCCTGGCCCGGCCCGACGTGCGCTTCGCGCTCAGCGTGAACGGCCGCGAGGTCTACAACTTCCCGGCGGGCCAGGCCCTGGCCGACCGCCTGGCCGCGGCCTGGCCCCCGGCCGCGTCCGAGGGCCTGCTGCCCCTGGACACCGGGGACGCCCCCTCTCCTTCTGGAATGCGCTTATCCGGCCTGGTGGGGCATCCCCGGGCAGCCCAGGCGAGGGGCGACCGCATCC
>DKEU01000046.1:380-22659 GCA_002452635.1 Desulfovibrionaceae bacterium UBA6814
AGGTGGACGTGAACGTGCACCCGGCCAAGAGCGAGGTGCGCTTCCGGGACGAGCGGGCGGTGTTCGGGTTCGTGCGCCGGGCCGTGGACGCGGTGCTCTCCCGGGCCGAGGCCGAGTTCGCCCCGGCCTGGGACCGGGCCGCGCCGGGCTCGGGCGTGCGGGAGGAGGCCACGGGCTACGCCGCGCCGGCGCCTGCCGAGCAACCCCGACTGTTCCCCGAGGCGCCGGCCCTGCCTGCGGACGAGAAGTTCTCCACCCGCCGAGCGTTCGAGGCCGAGGCCGGCAAGGACGTGCCGGACTGGCTGCGGCCCGCGGCCCCGCGGCAGGATGCCGCGCCCGCGCCGCTCCCCTCCCCTGCGCCCACAGCGGAGACCCGGCCGGCCATGCCGGAGCCCGCGCCCCGGGCTGCGGCCCTGCGGCCGGGGCTATCCTACCTGGGCCAGGTGGCCGACACCTACCTGGTGATCGCCGAGGCGGGGGCGGGCCTGACCCTGGTGGACCAGCACGCGGCCCACGAACGGGTGCTCTACGCGGCCATGCGCCGGGGCGGCAGCCGAGGGCTTTCGCGGCCCCTGGCCCTGCCCCGGGACCTGGCCCTGCACCCGGCCGAGGCCGAGCGCCTGGACCGGCTCTGGCCCAAGCTCAAGGAGCTGGGCTTCGGGCTCTCCCGGCCCGCGCCGGACCGGCTGTCCATGACCGCCACCCCGGCCAACCTGGAGCCCGGCCCGGCCATGGAGCTGCTGCGCGACGCCCTGTCCGGCAAGGCCGACGGCCCCGAGGACCTGTGGGCCCTGCTCTCCTGCAAGGCCGCGCTCAAGGCCGGCACCCCCCTGGCCCGGGACGAGGCCCTGGCCCTGCTCGACGCCTGGCTGGCCACCGAGGACCGCGAATACTGCCCCCACGGCCGCCCCATCCGGGTGCGCTTCACGCCGACGGACCTGGAGAAGCTCTTCAAGCGCCGGGGCTGACCCCGGCCTCGCCGTACGGTCGTGCAACACGCCCAAGAGCCGGAACCCTGCGGCAGGATTCCGGCGCACTGCGTAAGAGCGCCTAAGCCTTTGCAGGCTAAGGCGCTCTAAACTTCTTCCTCTTCGGGTTCGGCGGGCTTGAGCCGCCAGATGTCCAGGGACTCGGGCAGGCCCTTGAGGCGCTTGGGCCCCAGGTGGTCGAAGCGGGACCAGTCGGCGTGGGGCAGGACCTCCATGGTGTCTCCCGAGACCTGGAGGCCGCCGGGCGGGGCGGTGACCATGAGGGCCGCGGCCAGGGCGGCGTCCCGGCCCTTCACCTTGCCCTCGGATCTGGAGCACCAGCCCGGTGTGGATGCCCACCCGGATGGCCAGGTCCATGCCCCTGTGCTGGGCGTTGTAGTCCGCGATGCGGGCCAGCAGGTCCCGGCCGCAGGCCACGGCCGAGGCGGCGCTGAAGAAATGGTAGACCAGAGCGGTGTCCACGCTCTGCAGCAGCCGGCCGCCCGTGGCCGCCGCGGCCTGGGCCAGGTGGTCCCCGAAGGCCTGCACGATCACCGCCGTCACCTCCGGCCCGCCCACCAGGGAGGCGTGGGTCAGGTCCGCCACCAGCAGGGTGCCGGGCTGGCCCAGGGACGCGGCCGGGGGCTCCTGGCCGCCGGCCTCCTCCACCTCCTCGCGCAGGTCCGCGGCCCGGGACAGGGCCTTGCGCTGTTCCCTGACCGGCACCGGAAAGGCGTCCTCGTCCGCGGGCGGCTTGGTGGTGCCCACTGCGGGCCGGCCCGTGTCCGGCAGCATCTCGGAATGGCCCAGGCCGTGGCCCCGCCGGGCGCGCAGGGAAAAATGCACCGCCAGGTTGAGGAGCAGGGAGGGGAAGAACACGAACAGCGCCACGAACAGGGCGATGTAGAGGTAGTGGACGCCCAGTTCCCGGCGCTGCCAGCGGTCCGCGCCCCCGTCGCCCGACATGAGGCCCCAGACCGAGAAGAACAGGAAGAGCCCGGCCAGCAGGGTCAGGAATCCGCCCAGCTCGCGGCCCTTGCGCACCGAGACCCAGGCCAGGCCGGCCCACAGGGCCGGGACCAGGGGCACGGCCCAGGGGAACTCCAGGGCCAGGTCCCAGGCCAGGGCCAGGGTGGCGGCGAACACGTCCAGCAGGGTCTCGAACACGGCAACCTCCTCCGTGTTCCGGATGCAAGAACCGTGTCGGGCCTAAACACTCACAGGTAGGGGTCAGCCGCCTCCAGGTAGTGCCGAACGTAGTCGGCCACGCCCTGCTCCAGGGAGGTGAAGGGCGCGTCGTACCCCGCGGCGCGCAGCTTGGCCATCTCCGCCTGGGTGAAGTACTGGTACTTGCCGCGCAGGATCTCGGGCATCTCGATGTACTCCACGTTCACCGGCCGACCCAGGGCCGCGAACACCGCGGCGGCCAGGTCGTTCCAGGCCCGGGCCTGGCCGGTGCCCACGTTGAACACCCCGTTCACGTCCGGCCGCGTGAGAAGCCACCACATGAGGTCGCAGCAGTCCTTCACGTACACGAAGTCGCGCCGCTGCCCGCCGTCCGGGTACTCGGGCCGGTACGACTTGAAGAGCTTGAGGGCCCCGGTCTCGGTGATCTGGGTGTGGGCCTTGCGCACCACGCTCATCATGTCAGCCTTGTGGTACTCGTTGGGCCCGAACACGTTGAAGAACTTGAGGGAGGCCACCTGGTCCATGATCCCCTCGCGCAGGGCCCAGAGGTCGAAGAGCTGCTTGGAGTAGCCGTACATGTTGAGGGGCTTGAGCTTGCAGATGCCGGCGTGGTCGTCGGAGAAGCCTTGGCTGCCGTCGCCGTAGGTGGCTGCGGAGCTGGCGTTCACGAACCGGCCGCCCTGCTCCAGGCACCAGGAGCACAGCGTGGCGGAATAGTGGTAGTTGTTGGACATGAGAAAGTCCGCGTCGCGCTCGGTGGTGGAGGAGCAGGCCCCCATGTGGATGACCGCGGTGGGGCTGAACGGCACGTTGTCCTCCAGCACCATGTCCAGGAACACGTCCTTGTGGATGTAGTCCGCATAGCGGCGGTTCACCAGGTTCTTCCACTTCTCGTCGCAGCCCAGCTCGTCCACCACCACGATGTCGTCCACGCCCATGGCGTTGAGCTTCCAGAGCATGGCGCTGCCGATGAAGCCCGCGCCGCCGGTGACTATGTACATGTCGGCTCCTTGGATGTTCTCTCGGTAGGCAGTGATTAACCGCGCAGGGGCCGCATGGCAAGGGCCGGCATGCCGGCCTTGAGTTTGCGCGGGTTTTTGCCTACACCCTCCTCTTCATCATGGAGGTTCCCATGCTCGCCATTCTCGACTACGAGGCCGGCAACCAGACCTCGGTGCGCCGCGCCCTGGACCACCTGGGCATCCCCTGCGCCATCACCCGCGACCCCAAGGTGGTGCTTGCGGCCGACGGGCTCATCTTCCCCGGCGTGGGCGCGGCCGGCCAGGCCATGGCCGAATTCACCCGCAGCGGCCTGGGCGCGGTGCTCACCGAGCGCATCAGCGCGGGCGTGCCGCTCCTGGGCATCTGCGTGGGCTGCCAGATCCTGCTCGACTACAGCCAGGAGAACGACACCAAGGCCCTGGGCATCGTGCCCGGCGAGTGCCGGCTCTTCAACCCGGCCTGGACCGACGAGAACGGCGAGTCCATCCGGGTGCCGCACATGGGCTGGAACAGCGTGGCCCTCAAGAACCCGGACGAGCCCCTGTTCAAGGGCATCGCGCCCGAGGCCGAATTCTACTTCGTGCACAGCTANNNNTTCTGCTCGTTCCACGGCCGCCAGGGCCTGTGGGCCGTGCAGTTCCACCCGGAGAAGAGCGGCCGGCCCGGGCTGGCGCTCCTGAAAAACTTCGCCGACTACTGCGCCACTTCCAACAAGGAGGCCGGCCGTGCTCAGTAAGCGGGTCATTCCCTGCCTGGACGTGCGCGACGGCAGGCTCACCAAGGGCATCAAGTTCGTGGGCAACGTGGACATCGGCGATCCCGTCGAGACCGCGCGCATCTACTCGGACGCGGGCGCGGACGAGCTGGTCTTCTACGACATCACCGCGTCCCACGAGGGCCGGGGCATCATGCTCAAGGTGGTGGAGAAGGTGGCGTCCCAGGTGTTCATCCCCTTTTCCGTGGGCGGCGGCATCTCCACCGTGCCCCAGATGCGCGACGTGCTGCTGGCCGGGGCCGAGAAGGTCTCGGTGAACTCCGCGGCGGTGAAGAACCCGGACTGCATCGGCGAGGGCGCGGCGGCCTTCGGGTCCCAGGCCATCGTGGTGGGCATGGACGTGAAGCAGGTGCCCGTGTCCGCAACCATCCCCTCGGGCTACGAGGTGGTGATCCACGGCGGCCGCAAGCCCATGGGCCTGGACGCCATCGAGTGGGCCAAGACCGTGGAGTCCCTGGGCGCGGGCGAGATCTGCCTGAACTCCATCGACGCCGACGGCACCAAGGAGGGCTACGAGCTGACCCTCACCCGCCTGGTGAGCGAGGCCGTGACCATCCCGGTCATCGCCTCGGGCGGGGCGGGCAACCCCCAGCACATGGCCGACGCCATCACCAAGGGCAAGGCCAGCGCGGCCCTCATCGCCTCCATCGTGCACTACGGCGAATACTCCATCCGCCAGTGCAAGGAGATCATGGCCCAGTCCGGGGTCAAGGTGCGGATGGTCTGGTAGGAACGGGAGAACCCGCGGGATCAGTGCGTGGCGCCGGTGCGGGGCGGCTTGGGCCGTTCGCCGGTGAGCAGGACGTTCATCTCCTCCTGGGTCACGGCGTGGCGGCGCACCGCGTCCAGCACGCGCATCAGGCGCGTGCGCGGATGGATGAGCAACGTGCGCCCCGGCCCCGGCGCAAACACCACCGGGTCGCCGGGCTTGAGGCCCAGACGCTCGCGCAGTTCCCGGGGAATCGTCACCCGGCCGTCGTTGTCCATTCTGCTTTCGTACATGGCCGCCCCCCTTGGCAGCCCTCCCCTACACCCTAAAAGAAGACCTAACCCGCCAAAGTCAATATCTATTCGGCCAAGTCTTTACAAAAACTCAGATTTACTGCGCTTCCCGCCTTTATTTCCACCCAACTCGACTTGCCTGGCCGTCGCCCTGGCCTGACACATCCTGCCGAGTTTTTCCACGTGCCAGGATTTCAGCAAGCCACCTTGCCTTGAATCATAGTTTTATGCTAGGATAAAAAGGCGGCGCAACCCCAGACCACACGAGGAGTCCATGCCCACGCTGCACGCCATCTGCCTGTCCGAGGAAAAGCACGTCCGCAAGCACGAGGTGCCCGAGGCCGAGGTCCGGGAGGACTTCGGGCTGGTGGGCGACGCCCACGCCGGGTCCGGCCGCCAGGTGAGCCTGCTGGCCCTGGAGGCCATCGGCCGCATGTGCGAGCTGTTGCCCGGCCTGAAACCCGGCGACTTTGCCGAGAACCTGACCCTCTCGGGCCTGAACCCGGCCATCCTGCCCGTGGGGCAGCGGCTCAGGGTCGGGCAGCAGGTGCTCCTGGAGATCACCCAGATCGGCAAGACCTGCCACCACGGCTGCGAGATCCGCCGCCTGGCCGGGGACTGCATCATGCCCCGGGAGGGGGTGTTCGCCCGGGTGCTGGCCGGCGGAACCCTGCACAAGGGGGACGAGGTTGTCCTCCTGGACTGAGGCCCGCGCCGCGGCCCTCCCCTCCGGCCTCCCCGCCGGGGTGGCGGCCCTGCCCATCCTGCGCCTGCGCGACGGCCGGGTGGCCGAGGAGGACGACGACCTGGCGGTGGAGGAGCCGCTGGAGATCGTCATCGACCACGCCACCTACGCGGTGACCATGCGCCTGCCCGGGGACGACGCGGCCCTGGTGGCGGGCTTCTGCCTGTCCGAGGGCATCATCGCCCGGGCCGCGGACATCGCCGCTATCGAGGCCTGCCCCACGGACCCGGGCCGCATCCACCTGCGCACGGCCGCCGCCCCGGACCGGCCCGGGGCGGGCCGCGCTCGCCGGGGCTTCCTGAGCAAGTCCAGCTGCGGCTTGTGCGGCAAGGAGAAGCTGGCGGACATCCACGCCGACATCCGGCCCGTGGCCGGGTGGACCCCCATGCAGGCGGACGAGGTCCTGGCCCGCAAGGCGGACTTCGAGGCGCGCAAGCTGGTGTTCCCGCGCACCGGGTCCACCCACTCCGCCGCGCTCTACGCCCGAAACGGCCAGTGCCTGGGATTCGCCGAGGACGTGGGCCGGCACAACGCCCTGGACAAGGCCGTGGGCCAGGCGCTCCTGGCCGGCGCCCTGGGCGCGGCGCACCTGGCCCTGGTGTCCTCGCGCCTGTCCTTCGAAATGGTGCAGAAGGCCGCGGCCGCGGGCCTGGAGATCCTGGCCGGGGTCAGCGCGGCCACCACCCTGGCCGCGCTTTTCGCCGAGCAGTGGAACGTGACCCTGGTGGGCTTCCTGCGCCGGGGCCGCATGAACGTCTATGCCCGGCCCGGCCGCATCCTATTTTCCTAACCACCCTCCGAACGCGCGCAGCCCCGGCCGGGACGGTCCCGGCCGGGGCTGCGCAGCGCCATGGGCTCAGGCCGGCTTCACGGCCCTGAACAGCATGCCCTCGGTCACGGGCGAACTCTTGCAGCCCGTGGCCCCCGCCGCTTCGACCCGGACGAAGCCCGCGGCCTTGAGCAGAGCCAGGAACGCCGTTCCCGGCACAGCCCCGCCCTGTCAGCCCGACCAGGCCCGGGCCGCGGCCTCGGCGTCCCGGGCCGGAGGCCCTGCCAGCACCTGGTCCGCCACCTGCAGCCGGCCGCCCGGGACCAGCACCCGGAAGGCCTCGGCCAGGGCGCGGGCCTTGTCCACCACCAGGTTGAACACGCCGTTGGAGATGGCCAGGTGGAAGCGGCAATCCGGATAGGGCAGGTCCTCGGCATTGCCCAGGGAGAACTCGACATTGGCCAACCCCGCGGCGGCCAGGTTGGCCCGGGCCCGGGCCAGCATGCCCGGGGAGGGCTCCACCCCCGCCACCCAGCCGGACGGGCCGGCGTACACCGCGGCCACCAGGGCGTCCACCCCGGCCCCGCAGCCGATGTCCAGCACCGAGTCGCCGGGGTTCACCGGCCCCAGGGAAAAGGGATTGCCCACCCCGCAGAAGGCGCGCTGCACGGAGTCCGGCAGGGCCTCCAGCACCTGGGCCGGGTAGTGCTGCGCCTGGAGCCCGGCCAGGCCGGTGGGGTAGCGGAACATGCCCGGGCGCCCTTCGGCCACGGCCGCATAGCGCGCGGCCAGGGATTCGGCGATCTGTCGCCGCTGCTCCGGCGTGAAGACGATGTCCATGCGCTTCCCCCCTGAACGGTCTATGGGGCAGGGCAGATTCCATCGGATTCGAGGATAGGCGACCCGTTGAAAAAAGCAACCGCGGCCTGCCGGAGCGGGCCGCGGTCGCAGAAATGCCGGTGCGCCGGGAAGCTACTTCGCCGTATACTCCCCGCTCTTGCCCCCGCTCTTGTGCAGCAGGCGCACGCCCTCGATGAGGATGTCCTTCTGCACGGCCTTGCACATGTCGTACAGGGCCAGGGCGGCCACGGACGCCGCGGTGAGGGCCTCCATCTCCACCCCGGTCTGGCCGGTGCAGCGGGCCTCGGCCGCGATGCGCACGGTGTGCTCCGCGGGCAGCAGCTCGAAGTCCACCCCCACGTAGGTGAGGGCCAGGGGATGGCACAGGGGGATGAGGTGCTGGGTCTGCTTGGCCGCCGAGATGCCCGCCACCTTGGCCACGGAGAGGGCGTCGCCCTTGGGCAGGTTGCCCTCCACCAAGAGGGCGTAGGTGGCCGGGGCCAGGCGAACCAGGGCCTCGGCCCGGGCCTGGCGGCGGGTGTCGGCCTTGGCGCCCACATCCACCATGGTGGCCTTGCCGTGTTCGTCAACGTGGGTGAGGCGTTTGCCGCTCATCTTGGTAACTCCCGCCTGAGGATTGTATTGAAAAAATCACGAAGTGATTTTTTCGGTCCCATCGTCCACGTGGGTCAGCTTTGTACCGCTCATGTCCTGCATCTCCAACATTAAGAATTTATTGTAAAAAATTACTTCGTGATTTTTTACGGCCTCATTCCCCCATGACCTGGTCCTTGGCCTTCTTGAAGAAGTCCTTGACCTTCTTGAGGGGTTTCTCCTCCTCCAGCTTGGCGAACTCGCGCAGGAGCTCCTCCTGCTTCTTGGAGAGCCGGGTGGGGGTCTTCACCACCACCTGGACCAGGAGGTCGCCGCGGGCGGTGCTGGAGGGATGGGGCAGGCCCAAGTCCTTGAGCCGGAACACCTCGCCGGCCTGGGTGCCCTTGGGCACGTGCAGGGTGGCGGGCTCGTCCAGGGTGGGCACCTCGATGCTCTCGCCCAGGGAAGCCTGCACGAAGGACACCTCGGCGGTGTAGATGAGGTCCTGGCCCTGGCGGCGGAAGGTCTTGTCGTCCTCCACGTAGATGACCACGTAGAGGTCGCCCGGAGGCCCGCCGTGCACCCCGGCCTCGCCCTCGCCGCGCAGGCGCAGGCGGCTGCCGTTGTCCACGCCCGCGGGGATGCGCACCTCCAGCTCCCGGGTCTCCTGCACCGTGCCCGCGCCGCGGCAGGTGGAGCAGGGCGAGGTGATGACCCGGCCCTGGCCGCGGCACACCGGGCAGGTCACCGCCACCCGGAAGAAGCCCTGGGACTGGGTGATGTGGCCCGTGCCGCCGCACTGGCGGCAGGTCTCGGGAGAGGTGCCGGGTTCGGCCCCGGAGCCCTTGCAGCGCTCGCAGGTGACCTGGCGGGGGATCTTGAGGGTGACCGCGGTCCCCTTGGCCGCCTCCCGGAAGGAGATGTTCAGGTTGTAGCGCAGGTCCGCGCCGGCCGTGGGCCGGGGGCCGCGGGCCCGGCCCGAAAACCCGAAGAACTCCCCGAAGATGTCCGAGAAGGTGCTGAAGATGTCCTCGGAGCTGGAGAAGCCCGAGTACCCGTTGTCCCCCAGGCCGGAATGGCCGAAGCGGTCGTAGCGGCCGCGCTTGTCCGGATCGCGCAGCACGTCGTAGGCCTCGGCCGCCTCCTTGAACTTGGCCTCGGCCTCGGGGTCGTCCGGGTTGCGGTCCGGGTGGAATTTCAGGGCCTGCTGGCGGTAGGCCTTCTTGATGTCCTCGTCGGAGGCGTCGCGGGACACCCCCAGCACTTCGTAATAGTCCCGCTTCATGGCCGACTGCATGCCCAGGGCGCTCCTGGGCTAGGCCGTGGCGGTTTCGGGGGCCGTCTCTTCCAGGGGCAGGACCTTGTCTGCGGCGATCTCGCGCAGGGAGCAGACCACTTCCTTGTTCTTGCAGGGCACCAGGCAGTCGTATCCCTCCCGGTACTGTTTGACCCGCTTGATCGCCATCTGGACGATGAGGAAGCGGTTGTTCACCTTCTCCAGGCAGTCTTCCACAGTGATTCTGGCCATCCGTCACTCCTTGGTCGCGTTGCCCGCGTCGCGGGCCGCGTCGCTTTGCCGCCGGCCGTTGCCCTCCAGGGTCGGCAACTGGCCGGCCAGGTCCTTGAGCACCTGGTCGTCGGCCGGGTAATACGGCCCCTTCCCCCCCACCTGGACCAGGCAGCGGCCCTTGGGCAGGTCCGGAGACACGAAAAAGGTGAGCTCCGCCAAGGGATTGTCCTTGTCGTCGCCCAGCACCAGATACAGCTTCGGCTCGGCCGCGGCAGGCAGCCCGGGCCGCGGCTCGCCCAGGTACGTCAAATCCGTAAGACGCCACAAATACATGTCAAGACCCGTCACCGGCGCACCGGCCCCGCCGGTGGTCCAGCCCTCGGCGGTGCGGTTGGCCGAGATCTCGCGCCCGTCCTGGCGCAGGACCGCCCGGGCTACCCGGTTCAGGTCCAGGCGCAGGAGCCGGCGGTCGGACAGGGCGAAAGGCGAGGCCGTGAGCCGCCCCACCCGCTCCTGGTCCAGGGTGAAGGCCACCGGCTGCCAGGAGGACACCCCCACATAGCGCGGGGCCTCGGTCTGCCCGGCGTACACCGCCAGGATCTGCGGCTCCCGGGAGGTGGCGCTCCACACGGACAGCTCCAGGAGCGGGGACGCGGACTTGCCCGGGGTCTCGGCCGGCAGGCTGAGGGCCCGGGTGGCGGCCACCCCGTGCAGGTAGAGGCCCAGTTCGTGGGACGAGACCGGCGTGCCCCGGCGCTCGGCCGGCAGCTCGAATTCGTAGCCCTCCCCGCGGCGGCGCACCTCCCACTCGGGAATCCCGCCCCGGGTCAGGCGCACCGCCGTGGCGTCCACCTCGGCCCCGGGCAGGACCCGGGCGTCCAGATAGAACTCCGGCCCGCGGCGCAGCCATTCGGCGTACTCGTGGTGCAGGATGAGCAGCTCCCGGCCCCGGCTGGACAGGGCGTACACCCCGGCGTTGTCCGGGGTGGGGCCGCCCAGGATGAGGTCCAGCCCGTCCAGGGCCACCTCGGCCGAGGGCTGGGCCAGGCCGGCCCGGCGGACCAGCTCCGCCCCGGCCGCGCCCAGGCGCTGCAGGGGCCGGGACAGGCCCACGAAACGCACCAGGCCGCCCACCTTCTGCTCGTCCGCGCGCAGGCGCGAGCCGTCGGGCATGTCCATGAACCACTCCCGGCCGTTGCGCACCAGGGTGAAGGCGCCGGCGTCGTTCTTCACCGCCACCTGGCGCACGTCGCCGGGGTTGGGCCGGGACCAGTCGCCGGCTCCGGGGCCGGCCTTGCGGCCGGCGGTGGCCACGAAATACACCACGCCGGCGGCCAGGCACAGGCCCAGGAGCACCACCAGCAGGCGGGCGCTCAGCAGGCCGGACTGGGGGCCGGAACCGAATCCGGAGGATGTGCGAGGTGCAGTGTGGGCCATGACCGTGCCTTGCTCGACCGCCCCGGGTTGTTCCGGGGGCGGAAATGAAGAGGAGTTAAATACGAGAGCCATCCCTTGCATGTCAAGGCGGAAAAGGGCACAACCCGGGCGGGCTCAGCCGAGCACCTCGACCACGGAGACGACCGCCATGGCCCAATGGGGCAAACTCACCTACGCCCAGAAGACCTGCCTGGGCAAGATCGGCAAGCTCATGATGGACACCGCCATGCTCCGGCCCGGCGCCCGGGTGGGAGTGGCGGCCTCGGGCGGGGTGGACTCCTGGCTCCTGCTCCAGATCCTGGTGCTGCGCCAGCGCATCGTGCCCTTCCCCTTCTCTCTCATGGCCCTGCACCTGAACCCCGGCTTCGACCCGGCCAACCACGCCCCGCTCACGGCATGGTGCGCCCGGGAGGGCGTGGCCCTGCACGCCGAGGTCACGGACCACGGGCCGCGCGGCCACTCCGAGGAAAACCTCAAGAACTCCGCCTGCTTCTACTGCGCCCGCCTGCGCCGCAAGCGGCTCTTCGCCCTGTGCCGGGAATACCGCCTCACCCACCTGGCGTTCGCCCACACCCTGGACGACCTGGCCGCCACCTTTTTCCTCAACCTCATGCAGACCGGCAAGGTCTACGGCCTGTCCGTGAAAGAGGACTTCTTCCGGGGCGAACTCACCGTGATCCGCCCCACCCTGGGCCTGGAAAAAAAGACGGTCGTCAAGGCGGCCAAGGACTTCGGGCTGCCGGTCTGGTCCAATCCCTGCCCTTCCGCGGGCCAGACCAAGCGCGCGGACATGGAGCAATGGCTCAAGGATACCTTCGCCAAGGACAAGCTTACCAGAAAGAACGTATTGAACGGCCTCTTCCGCTGGCAACTTGACTTGACGGAATGATTCCGCTACCTCCCTTTGAAGCCTTCGGTTTGGAGGATGGCCTGCCTTCACAACCGAAACCTCCGCTGCTTCCGCGCTAGGGGGACTATGCTTTTCCGCAAATACCACATCGTTGTATTCAAGGACAATGAAGGCATTTCCCGCAAGATGAAGCTGCGGGGATGGATGGGATTCGCACTCGCCGGATTCCTGCTCGTACTTGCCGCAAGCAACATCTTTTTCTGGCGCTATTTCGTCTCGTACCACTCCATGTCCTCGGACCTGGACTCCGCGCAGAAGACGGTCCAGGAACAACGCACCCAACTCCTTTCCCTT
Source organism: Desulfovibrionaceae bacterium UBA6814 (assembly GCA_002452635.1). Taxonomy (GTDB): domain Bacteria; phylum Desulfobacterota; class Desulfovibrionia; order Desulfovibrionales; family Desulfovibrionaceae; genus UBA6814. The sequence goes on from DKEU01000046.1 coordinate 12,415, forward strand.
GCCAACAAGATAAAGACCCTGGAGAAGGACCTGCAACGCATCAGGGACTTCGACTCCAAGTTGCGGGTCATGATCAACCTGGATGGGGACAAGCGCACCGCGTCGCAGTCCTCCATGGGCGGACCGGACAGCCCCGACTTCACCGAGAGCTACCTGCCCATGCACCGCCAGGAGCTCCTGGCCCGCAAGATGCACAACTTCCTGCACCAGTTGAATACCGAGGCCAAGCTGGAAGAGGTGCGGCAGCAGGAGCTCATGCGCGCCATCCGCTCCAGCCAGGACCTGTGGGCCTCCACCCCCAGCATCTGGCCGGTGGAGGGCTGGGTCTCCTCGGACTTCGGCTACCGGGAGTCCCCCTTCACGGGCAAGCGCGAGTTCCACAAGGGCCTGGACATCACCGCGCCCGTGGGCACGCCCATCTACTCCCCGGCCAAGGGCCGGGTGGACTTCTCGGGCCGCGACGGGGCCTACGGCCTGTCCCTGACCCTGGACCACGGCTCGGGCCTCATGACCCGCTACGCCCACCTGCACAGCATGGTGCTGCGCAAGGGCCAGACCGTGGAGCGCGGCGAGATCGTCGGCTACGTGGGCAACTCCGGCCGCAGCACCGGCCCCCACCTGCACTACGAGGTGCGCCTCAACGGCGTGCCCGTCAACCCCATGCGCTACGTGCTCAACTAGCGCGGCAGTTTCCCGAACCCCAAGGCCGGTCCCTACCGGCCTTTTTTCTTCCCCCGCCCGGCATCTCCCCGGACAGACTGCTTTTCCCTGACGCGGAAATGGGGTAGGAGCCCTCCCATGTGCGGCATTGCCGGATTCTGGGGTCCTCCCCGCCCTGCGGACTTCTTCCCGCCCATCCTGGAGGGCATGGCCGACTGCCTGCGCCACCGCGGGCCGGACAGCTCGGGCGCGTGGTCCGACCCGGCGGCCGGCCTGGGCCTGGCCCACACCCGGCTGGCCATCCTGGACCTCACCCCGGCCGGGCACCAGCCCATGCACTCGGCCGACGGCCGGCTCACCACGGTGTTCAACGGCGAGGTCTACAACTACGCGGACTTCCGGCGCGAGCTGGAGGAGACTGGCCACGCGCCCGAGGGCGGCTGGCGCGGCCACTCGGACACCGAGGCCATCCTGGCCGCGGCCCGGGCCTGGGGGGTGGAGCGCGCGGTGCACCGCTTCACCGGCATGTTCGCCCTGGCCCTGTGGGACGCCGAGGCCCGCACCCTGACCCTGCTCCGCGACCGGCTGGGCATCAAGCCGCTCTACTACGGCTTTTGCGGCGGCACCTTCGGGTTCGGGTCCCAGCCCGGGGCCCTGCGTCGCCACCCGGACTTCGACCGGCCCCTGTCCCGGCCGGCCCTGGCCGCCTATTTGCGCACCCTGTACGTGCCCGCGCCCTACTCCATCTTCGAGGGCGTGCGCCAGCTTCCGCCGGGCTGCCTGCTCACCCTGACCGCCGACGACCTGGCCGCCCGCCGCCTGCCCGAGCCCGTGCCGTATTGGACCGTCAACGCCGCGGCCGAGGCCGGGGCCGCCTCGCCCTTTGCCGGCAGCGAGGACGAGGCCGAGGCCGAACTCACCCGGCTGCTGGACGACGCCGTGGGCCTGCGCATGATCGCGGACGTGCCCCTGGGCGCGTTCCTCTCGGGCGGGGTGGACTCCTCCACCGTGGTGGCGCTCATGCAGCGCCGCTCCCCGGGCAAGGTCAAGACCTTCACCATCGGGTTCACGGACCCGGCCTACGACGAGTCCGGCCCGGCCCGGGCCGTGGCCGCCCACCTGGGCACGGACCACACCGAGCTCATCCTGTCCCCGGAAGAGGCCCAGGCCGCCATCCCGGACCTGCCCCGGTTCTTTGACGAGCCCTTTGCCGACGCCTCCATGCTGCCCACCTACCTGGTGAGCCGGCTGGCCCGGCAGCACGTGACCGTGTCCCTGTCCGGGGACGGCGGGGACGAGCTGTTCGGCGGCTACAACCGCTACCTCCTGGCCCCGGCCCTGTGGCGGGCCGCAGGACGCCTGCCCCGGCCCCTGCGCCGGCTCGCCGGCGGGCTGCTGGCCGGCCTGTCCGGCCCCCTGGCCGGGGTGCTGGAAACCGCCCAGTCCCTGCTGCTGCCCCCGGACCGCCGCCAGCTCATTGTGCGGGACAAGCTGCAAAAGGTGGCCGCGGCCCTGTCCGCGCCCGGCCGGGAGGCCTTCTTCCACAGCCTGGCCTCGTTCTGGCAGCGGCCCGCGGAGCTGCTCCAGGACGGGAGCGAGCCCGCCACCCGCTTCACCGATCCCGCAGCCTGGCCCGAGGTGGCGGACTACGCGACCTGGATGATGGCCATGGACATGGCCACCTACCTGCCCGGCGACATCCTCACCAAGGTGGACCGGGCCAGCATGGCCGTGGCCCTGGAGGCCCGGGTGCCGCTCATCGACCACCGGGTGGCGGAGTTCGCCCTGTCCCTGCCCCTGCGCTTCAAGATCCGAGACGGCCAGGGCAAGCGCCTGCTGCGCCGCATCCTGTACCGCCACGTGCCGCGGGAGCTCATCGAGCGGCCCAAGCAGGGCTTCGGCCTGCCCATCGACGCCTGGCTGCGCGGCCCGCTCCGGGCCTGGGCCGAGGACCTGCTGGCCGAGCCCCGGCTGCGCGACTCGGGCTTCAAGCCCGCGCCCGTGCGCCGGGCCTGGGCCGACCACCTGGCCGGCCGGGCCAACCGGCAGTACCACCTCTGGGCCGTGCTCATGTACCAGGCCTGGCGCGCGGAGCACGGGCTGTGAGCGCGCGCACCGTGCTCCTGGTCTCCCACCTGGGCCTGAACCTGGCCCGGTTCCGGGCCGCGCTCATCCGGGAGCTGGTCGCCCAGGGCCACCGGGTGGTGGCCGCGGTGCCGGACGACAAGCACGATGCCGAACTCCGCGCCCTGGGGGCCGAGGTGCGGCACTACGGCCTGGCCCGGGGCAGCCTGAACCCGCTGGGCCTGCTGGCCCCCATCCGCTCCCTGCGCGCCCTCATGCGCGAGCTGGCCCCGGACGTGGCGCACAGCTTCACCCACCAGCCCAACATCCTCTGCCGCCTGGCCGCGCCCCTGGGAACCACGCTGGTCAATTCGGTCACCGGCCTGGGCTCCTGCTTCCTGGGCCAGGGGGCCAAGGGCGCGGTGCTGCGCGCCCTGTTCCAGCTCCTCTACCGGGCCACGGCCCACAAGGCCCACCTGGTCATCTTCCAGAACCGGAACGACCTGGACTACTTCACCCGCCTTCGCATGCTCGGCCCGGCCCGGGCCGAGATCGTGCGCGGCACCGGGGTGGACACCGCCGCCTTCCGGCCCGGGCTGCTCGCGCCGGAGGAGCGCGAGGCCGCGCGCGCCCAGCTGGGCCTGGCCCCGGGCCAGACGGCCGCGACCCTGGCCGCCCGGCTCATCCGGGACAAGGGGGTGTTCGAGTTCCTGGAGACCGCGCGCCTCCTGGCCGCCCGCTGCCCGGACCTGCGCTTCGTGCTGGTGGGCGAGGCCGACCCCGGCAACCCCTCCTCCCTGTCCGAGGCGGACATGGCGGCCGCCCGGGCCGCGGGCAACGTGCTGTTCGCGGGCTGGCGGCAGGACATGGACCGGGTGTGGGCGGCCAGCGACGTGGCGGTGCTGCCCTCGTACCGCGAGGGCCTGCCCGTGACCATGCAGGAGGCCCTGGCCTGCGGCCTGGCCGTGGTCACCAGCGACGCGCCCGGCTGCCGCGAGGTGGTGGAGCCCGGGGTCAACGGCCTCCTGGTCCCGGTGCGCGACCCCGCGGCCCTGGCCCAGGCCCTGGAGAAGCTGGCCACGGACCCGGACCTGCGCGCCCGCATGGGCGAGGCGGGCCGGGCCAAGGCCCTGGCCGAATTCGACGGAACGGCCCTGGCCCGGCAGATCGCATCCCGGTACGAGGACGTGCTGCCCCCGGTGCGGCCCTTGCCCGTCCCGTTCTGGAAGCGCGGCCTGGACCTGGCCCTGGTCCTGGGCCTGGCCCCGCTCTGGCTGCCGCTCCTGGGCCTGCTCTGGGTGCTGGTGCGCCGCAAGCTCGGGACCCCGGCGTTCTTCCGCCAGGAGCGACCGGGCCTGGGCGGCCGGCCCTTCACCCTGGTCAAGCTGCGCACCATGACCGACGCCCGGGGCCCGGACGGGGAGCTGCTGCCCGATGCCGAGCGCCTGCCCGCCTTCGGCCGCATGTTGCGCTCCACCAGCCTGGACGAGTTGCCGGAACTGGTGAACGTGCTGCGGGGCGAGATGAGCCTGGTGGGGCCGCGGCCCCTGCTCATGGAGTACCTACCCCTGTACTCGCCGGAGCAGGCCCGGCGGCATGCCGTGCTGCCGGGCATCACCGGCTGGGCCCAGGTCAACGGCCGCAACGCCCTGTCCTGGCCCGACGTGTTCCGCCTGGACCTGGAGTACGTGCAGCGCATGAGCCTGGGCTTCGACCTGCGCATCCTGTGGCGCACCGTGGCCCGGGTCCTGGCCCGCGAGGACGTGGCCCAGCCCGGCCGGGCCACCCGCGACAAGTTCAAAGGCGAACGCTGAGCGTTGCCCTGCCCGGGGAATTGGCGTAAGCAAGCCGCCAACCCGCGCCACGCGGGACACAAGGAGCCTGTTGTGCCAGATCGCATCTTCCTCTCGGCCCCGCACATGGGAGGCGCGGAGCAGCGCCACGTGGCCGAGGCCTTCGCCAGCAACTACATCGCGCCCATCGGCCCGCAGCTTTCGGCCTTCGAGCGGAAATTCGAGGAATACCTGGGCGGCGGGCATTGCGTGGCCGTGTCCAGCGGCACCGCGGCCCTGCACCTGGCCCTGCGCCTTGCCGGGGTCGGGGCGGGCGACACGGTGCTCTGCTCGGACCTGACCTTCATCGGCTCGGTGACCCCCATCCTGTTCCAGAACGCCACCCCCGCATTCGTGGACAGCGAGCCCGGGTCCTGGAACCTGGACCCGGCTCTGGCCGCCCACTACCTGGACGACGCGGCCAAGGCCGGGACCCTGCCTAAGGCCCTGATCCTGGTCCACCTCTACGGCCAGGCCGCGGACTACGCGCCGGTGGCCGAGGCCTGCGCCCGGCACGGGGTGGAGCTCATCGAGGACGCGGCCGAGTCCCTGGGCGCGACCTACCAGGGCAAGCCCACCGGCACCCTGGCCCGCATGGGCATCTTCTCCTTCAACGGCAACAAGATCATCACCACCGGGGGCGGCGGCATGTTCGCCTCCCGGGACAAGGCCCTGGCCGATGCGGCCCGCTTTCTCTCCACCCAGGCCCGGGAGCCCGAAATCCACTACGAGCACGCCACCTGGGGCTACAACTACCGCATGGGCAACGTGGCCGCGGCCATCGGCCTGGGCCAGATGGAGGTGCTGCCCGAACGGGTGCGCCGCCGCCGGGAGATCTTCGCCGCCTACACGGAGCGCCTGGGCGACCTGGAGGAGATCCGGTTCATGCCCGAGGCGGCCTGGGGCGCGTGCAACCGCTGGCTCACCTGCGTGACCCTGGGCGCGGGCCGGGACCAGGGCCTGGCCCTGCGCGAGAAGCTGCGCCTGGCCCTGGAGGCCGAGAACATCGAGTCGCGGCCGGTGTGGAAGCCCATGCACCTGCAGCCGGTGTTCAAGGATGCGGCCTTCGTGGGCGACCGGGCCAACGCCGTGTCCGCGGACCTGTTCTGGCGCGGCCTGTGCCTGCCCTCGGGCACGGGCATGAGCGACAACGACATGGACCGGGTCTGCGCCGTGGTGCGCCGGACCCTGCGCGGCTAGGACGGCATGGGAGTCCGGCTGAAGTCCTTCAACTTCTGGGTCCTGGTGGGCCTGGACCTGGCCCTCATCCTGGGGGCCCACGTCCTGGCCTACCTGCTGCGCTTCGAGGGGGGCATCCCGGCCGAGCACCTGGCCCGCATGACCGGGCTCCTGCCGCTCCTGGCCGTGGTGAAGCTGGCCTGCTTCTTCTCCTTCCGCCTGTACCGGGGCATGTGGCGCTACACCAGCCTGCCCGACCTCATGAACGTGCTCAAGGCCGTGACCGCGGCCTCGCTGCTGGTGGTGGGCTACCTGGTGGTGGTGCACCGCTTCGCGGGGTACTCCCGCTCGGTCTTCCTGCTGGACTGGGTGTTCACCGCGGCCCTGGTGGCCGGGCTGCGCATCGGCATCCGCATGGTCTACGGCCTGGGGATGGTGCACCTGCCCGCCATGCTGCGCTCCGCCGCGCCGGGGCCCCAGCGCCGGGTGGTGCTGCTGGGCGCGGGCGAGGCCGGGGAGAAGATGGTGCGCGAGGTCAAGGGCTCGCCCCGCTCCGGCCTGTCCATCGCCGCCATCTTCGACGACGATCCCGCCACCAAGGGCCGGCTGCTGCACGGGGTTCCCGTGTTCTCCCCCATCGCCGCCCTGCCCGCCTGGGTGGCCAGCGGCGAGGCCCCGGTGAGCGAGGCCCTCATCGCCATCCCCGACCTGTCCGGCGACGCCCTGCGCCGGGTGGTGGAAATCTGCGACTCGGCCGGCCTGCCCTGCCGCCGCATTCCCAGCCTGTCGGAAATCGCCCGCGGCCGGGTCACGGTCAAGGACCTGCGCGACGTGGACTACCGCGACCTCCTGGGCCGCCAGCCGGCCCACCTGGACGTGGGGAGCATCGCCGGCTACCTCAAGGGCCGCACCGTGCTGGTCACCGGCGCAGGCGGGTCCATCGGTTCGGAACTCTGCCGCCAGATCCTGGCCTTCGAACCCGGCAAGCTCCTGCTCCTGGACTCCAGCGAGTCCAACCTCTACGCCATCCAGATGGAACTGGAGCACGAGCGGGGCTTCAGCGCCTACCTGCCCCTGCTCGGCTCCCTGGCCGACCCGGCCTGGACCGACTGGGTGCTGGACGCGCACCGGCCGGACGTCATCTTCCACGCCGCGGCCTACAAGCACGTGCCCATGCTGGAGGAAAACCCCTGGCAGGCGGTGACCAACAACATCCTGGCCACCGCCCACCTGGTGCAGGCCGCGGTGGCCCGCAAGGTGGGCCGGCTCCTGGTGGTGTCCACGGACAAGGCGGTGCGGCCCACCAACGTCATGGGCGCGAGCAAGCGCCTCACCGAGCGCATCATGCAGGCCCACTGCGGCCAGGGCACCCGGCTGTCCGCGGTGCGCTTCGGCAACGTCATCGGCTCGGCCGGGTCGGTGGTGCCGCTCTTCCGCCGCCAGATAGAGCGCGGCGGGCCGGTCACCGTGACCCACCCCGAGGTGACGCGCTACTTCATGACCATCGAGGAGGCCTGCCAGCTCATCCTCCAGGCCGGCAGCATGGGCGATGCGGGCCAGATCTTCGTGCTGCGCATGGGCCAGCCCGTGCGCATCGCGGACATGGCCGCGGACCTCATCCGCCTCTCGGGCAAGGAGCCGGGCTCGGACATCGAGATCAAGTTCATCGGACTTAGGCCCGGGGAGAAGCTCTACGAGGAGCTCATCACCGCGGGCGAGGACGTGGTGCCCACCGGCCACTCCCAGATCATGGTCCTCACCGGCGCGTCCTGCCGCTGGCGCGAGCTGGCCCCGCTGCTCGACCAACTGGCCGCCGCGGCCCAGGGCCGAGACGGGCAGGCCCTGCGCCAGGCCCTGGTGCGGGCCGTTCCCGAGTACGCCCCGGACAAGGCCGGACAGCCCGAGTAGCCCGCCCTCCCCGGCCCCCCTCGCATGGCCCGGGTTTTGCTACCCCGGGGCCATGGATCTGTACCATTTCGATCCCGCCACCATGTTCAGCTTCCTGCTCACCCTGTTCCGGGTGAGCATCCTGCTGTTCGTGCTGCCCTTTTTCGGCGGCTCCAACATCCCCAACTCGGTCAAGGGCGCCTTCTGCATCATCATGGCCCTGGCCCTGTGGCCGCACCTGTCTTTTCCCGGCGCCCTCATGCCGGCAAGCCCCTGGCACATCCTCATCATGTTCATGGGCGAGGTCATGATCGGGCTCATCCTGGGGCTCACGGTGCGGGTGCTCTTCGGCGCGGTGCAGATGGGCGGCCAGCTCATCGGCTTCCAGATGGGCTACGCCATGATCAACGTGGTGGACCCGCTCACCGGCCAGAGCGTGGTCATCACCTCCCACTTCCTGTACATGTGCACCCTGCTCACCTTCCTGGTGCTGGACGGCCACCTCTACCTGCTCCAGGCCCTGGCCGAGAGCTTCTCCATGGTGGCGCCGGGCGGGCTGCTGATATCGCCCCAGTTGTCGCTCCACCTGATCCGGGTGGTCGGTCAAATTTTTGTCCTGGCCATCAAGATCGCGGCCCCGGTCACGGCGGCCATCTTCCTGGTGGACCTGGCCCTGGCCCTGGTCAGCCGCTCCGCGCCCCAGATGAACGTGCTCATCCTGGGCTTCCCCCTGAAGATCGGCGTGGGCTTTCTGTTCCTGGGAATCCTCTTCACCACCCTGTCCCGCTACGTGGGCGAGTTCATCACCAGCATGGGGCCCACGTTCCGCGCCCTGCTCGGGGGCATGAGCTGATACGGAGAGCCGGCTGTGCAGGAAGATCCAAGTCGTACAGAAAAAGCCACACCAAAACGCCTCAGAAAGGCGCGCGACCAGGGCAGCGTCCCCAAGAGCCAGGAGCTGTCCAAGGGGGTCATGCTGCTGTTCGGCCTCATCGGGATGTACATCTTCATCCACTGGATCGGCCGCCAACTCATGACCGTGTTCATATTGTTCTTCAAGACCTGCATGGAGTTCAACCCCACCACCGACGAGGTGTACGGGCTGTTCATCGACGTGTCGGTCACCCTGGCCAAGATGCTCCTGCCCTTCCTGCTGCTCCTGGGCGTGGTGGCCTACATCACCATGCGCCTGCAGGTGGGTCCCCTGTGGACCACCCAACACATGTTCAAGTTTAATATAGCCAAACATTTCAATATAATAGCTGGGCTCAAGCGGCTCTTGATCTCGCCCCAGGCCCTCGTCCGCCTGGCCCGCAACATTCTCCAGGCCACGGTCATAGCCATCGCGCCCTACATCGTGCTCAAGAACGAGTTCGGCAACATGGCCCCGCTCTTCTACCAGAACGCCGAGGGCATCACGGCCTACATCCTGGGCACCGGGGCCACCATGGTGAAGTACACCCTGGGCCCCATCCTGGCCATCGGCATCGCGGACCTCATCTACACCCGCTGGGACTACAACGAAAACCTCAAGATGACCAAGTTCGAGGTCAAGGACGAGCGGAAGCAGGCCGAAGGCGACCCGGTGGTCAAGAACAAGATGAAGCAGGAGATGCTCAAGGTCATGGCCAAGCGCATGCTGGAGCAGGTGCCCCGGGCCGACGTGGTGGTCACCAACCCCACCCACGTGGCGGTGGCCCTGCGCTACGACGTGCTGGAGGCCCCGGCCCCGGTGGTGCTGGCCAAGGGCCTGGACCACCTGGCCGAGAAGATCAAGGAGGTGGCCCGGGAGCACGGCGTGCCCATCCGGGAGAACGCCCCCCTGGCACGGGCCTTGTATAAGAGTGTCGAGGTCGGCGAGGCCATTCCCGAAGAGTTCTACAAGGCCGTGGCCTCACTCCTGGCCAAGCTGCACAAGTTCAAGCGCGGCGCCTGACCCGGAACCTCAAGCCGAGCACGCGCGAAGGTGTCAAGATTATGGCTAATGAAAAGTACGCCGGCCTGAACATCGATTACAGCAAGTTCGCCAAGCAGGGCGACATCCTGCTGGCCGCAGGCGTGGTGGTCATCCTCTTCGTGATGCTCATCCCCATGCCGACCATCGTCCTGGACGTGATGCTCACCTTCTCCATCTCCATCAGCCTGGTGGTGCTGGTGACCACCATGTTCATGAGCTCGCCCATGGAGTTCTCCATCTTCCCGTCCCTGCTGCTGGTCACCACCCTGCTCCGCCTGGCCCTGAACGTGGCCTCCACCCGGCTCATCCTGCTGCACGGCGACGAGGGCACCGCAGCCGCGGGCAAGGTCATCGAGAGCTTCGGCCAGTTCGTGGTGGGCGGCAACTTCGCCATCGGCATCGTCATCTACCTGATCCTGTTCTCCCTGAACAAGATCGTCATCGTCTCGGGCACCACGCGCATCGCCGAGGTGGCGGCGCGCTTCACCCTGGACGCCATGCCGGGCAAGCAGATGGCCATCGAGGCGGACCTCAACGCGGGCATCATCGACGAGGACGAGGCCCGCAAGATGCGCGACAACATCCGCCGGGAGGCCGACTTCTACGGCGCCATGGACGGCGCGGGCAAGTTCGTATCCGGTGACGTCAACGCGGGCATGTTCATCA